>CAWUIW010000020.1:0-23017 GCA_963922515.1 uncultured Rhodobacterales bacterium
CACGATGCGGTGGCGTGGGGCTATGCGCGTGCCTGTTCGGATATGGGCATGGACATCATCCAACAATGCGAAGTGACCGCCGTGCGCCGGGACGCTGGCAAAGTGGTGGGCGTCAACACCACCAAGGGTGAGATTGATTGCGACAAGCTTGGCATCGTCGTCGCCGGGCATTCCGGCGTACTCGCCGATATGGCCGGGTTCCGGCTGCCGGTGGAATCCGTAGCGTTGCAAGCGCTGGTCTCAGAACCGATCAAACCGTGCATGGACGTGGTCGTGATGGCCAACACGGTGCACGGGTACATGAGCCAGTCTGACAAAGGCGAAATGGTCATCGGCGGCGGCGCGGACGGGTACAACAACTACACCCAACGCGGGTCCTTCCATCATGTCGAGGAAACCGTGCGGGCCTTGATCGAAACGTTCCCGATCATTTCACGGCTCAAGATGCTGCGCTGGTGGGGCGGGATTGTTGATATGACGGGTGACCGCTCGCCCATTCTGTCGAAAACCCCTGTCGAGAATGTCTTCATCAATTGCGGCTGGGGCACAGGTGGGTTCAAGGCGATCCCGGGCTCGGGCTGGGGTTTTGCCGAACTGATGGCCAAGGGCACATCGCCACTTTGCGATGCGTTTTCGCTCGATCGGTTCAAGGAAGGCCGGTTCATCGATGAAAGTGTGGCCGCAGGGGTTGCTCACTGATGGGGATCGCTAGAGTGCAAACTGGCCCGGTGGCTGTCGTGGAAAGCCCGCTCTTTGGCGCGCTCGATCTCGGCCGAAACATGCGGATCGCGCCGGGTGTCGAGGCTGTGGTCATGCTTCAGGAATGTGCGCCCTCGTCGTCGTTCCCAAATGGTCACGCCGAAGCCGGCGACGATCAGCAAGACAAGGATGATGGTCACAATTTCCATACCAGTCAGTATGGGCATCAGGCGCGCCTCTGTACAGCGATGGTTGGCTTGCGGTGCAGCGCTTGTCTCGCTCGCATCAACTGTGCGGATCGTGCCGTGGGTGCCTGCTGATGACCTATTCAAGCGAAATGGCCGAAACCATGCGCGCTGATCTGGGCGTCGAGCCGGGGCTTTCCGAGAAGAAGATGTTCGGTGGCCTGTGCTTTTTGCTGCACGGCAACATGGTCTGCGGTGTCCACACCGATTGGGGAATGTTCCGCGTCGGTAAAGCGATGGAACCGGACGCCTTGAAAAATGGCGCGCAGCCACTCAGCTTCACTGGCCGCAAAATGGGCGGCATGGTCGAGTTGGACCGTGGGTGTTATGACGATGACGGCCTGCGCCGCTGGTTGATCGATTTATCGCTGACCCATGCAGCCAGCCTGCCACCCAAGGGGGCGCAATGAGCTTACTTGCCCTTCAGCACCGTTTTTTCGCCTTGCGCCGCCTCGCTGCCAAAGGCCAGAAGGTCGCTCACATCGATTTCGCGCCCTCCGCGGGCCGCCTTGCGCCGGGCCACACCGCGCCGTTCCAGCACGAAAAATCCCAAGGCACCGAGGATCATCGCGCCAAACACCAATACGGCCAATCCTTGTTCACTCATTCTTGTCTCCCCCATTGGAAAAAACTGTCAACTTATCCTGACAGTTATGCACAGCTTGGCGCGCATCGCCAATCACTTTTCGCGGTCGCCCCGAAAGGAGCCACTCCATGCTGATCCTGACCTGTCCCTATTGTGGTGTGGATGCCGATGAAACCGAACTCACGGCGGGTGGCGAAGCGCATCTGACCCGTTTCGGACCCGGATCCGCGGATGATGATTTTACCGACTATCTGTTTTCGCGCGAAAACCCCAAAGGTGTGCATTTTGAGCGCTGGCGCCACTCTGCCGGATGCGGCAAGTGGTTTCATGCTGCGCGATGCACCGTAACGCTTGAGGTTTTTGGGACTTACCCGGCGCAAACCACTGAACCGCCCGAACACATTCGTGAGGCTATTTCGGCCAAACGACCCGGCTGGTCCTGGCGGGAGTTCGGCCTATGACCCCCCATCCCCTGACGACAGTGAAGGTCCGCTCATGAGCTTTCGCATTGCCACGCATGGCCGCTTGATCGACCGCGATACCGAGGTTCGTTTCCAATTCAACAGCAAGTGGATGGGCGGGCTCCAAGGCGACACGTTGGCCTCGGCGCTGCTGGCCAATGACCAGATGCTGGTCGGTCGTTCGTTCAAGTACCACCGTCCGCGCGGCATCGTTGCGTCGGGGGCCGAAGAGCCGAACGCGCTGATGAACATGGGCAAGTTCAAGAGTTTTGAACCGAACCAGCGGGCCACGACCACCGAGCTTTTCGAAGGTTTGGAAGCAGAAACGCAAAACCACTGGCCGTCGCTGGAATACGACATTGGCGCGATCAACAGCAAACTCGCCAAGTTCCTGCCCGCCGGTTTCTACTACAAGATGTTCATACACCCTCGGCCGTTCTGGAAGTACATTTATGAGCCGTTCATCCGCCAATCGGCGGGCCTGGGCAAGGCGCCAACATCGCAAGACGGCGACACGTACGAACACTTCTATAGCTTCGTTGACCTTTTGGTCATCGGCGGCGGGGTGGCTGGGCTGCAAGCCGCGAAAACCGCAGCCGCGAGCGGTGCCAAGGTGCTGCTGATGGAACAAACCGCGCACTGGGGCGGGCGAGCGCCCGTGGATGGCGGCACGATCGACGGCAAAGATGCAGACACATGGGTCGCGGAAACCGTTGCGGCCCTCGACGCGATGCCAAACGTCACTTTGCAGACCCGGTGCATGGGGGCCGGTGTGTATGACCACGGCTATGTGCTGGGGTATGAGCGGCTGACGGATCACGCGCCGGACCTTGACGGACCCCGCCACCGGCTGTGGCGTGTCCGGACCAGGCAGGTGATCACGGCCACCGGCGCAATCGAGCGGCCATTGAGCTTTGCCGGCAATGATCTGCCCGGGGTCATGCTGGCATCGGCGGTGCGGGATTACCTGGTGAATTATGGTATTGCCGTCGGTCAACGTACGGTTGTGGTCACCAATAATGACGACGGCTATCGCACGGCAATTGCGTTGAAAGAGGCGGGCTTGTCGGTGCCAAAGGTGGTCGATGCCCGACCCGAAGGCGGCGGAGCGTTGATGCAACAGGCCGAAGCGCTTGGCATCTCCGTATCCAAAGGATCGGCCATTGCGACCGTCGAAGGTGAGATGCGCGTCGAAAAGGTCCGCATCTGCGATGTGGAAAGTGATGGCAAACGCACGACCTTTGTCGATTGCGATGCTGTCGCGATGTCAGGGGGATGGTCCCCGGTCGTGCATCTTTGGTCACATTGCGGCGGCAAACTGACCTGGGATGACGCACAAGCGCATTTCCGACCCGACCCCGAGCGTGCCCCAACCGGAGCCGATGGGCGCCCGTTTGTTGCAGTGGCCGGAGCGGCCAATGGCGCGTTGCAGATGGCACAAACGCTGGTCGATGCCACCGACGTCGGCGCCGACGTTGCCGTTCGGTTGGGTCACACCGTGTCGGGCCAGGCGCCGGTTGCACTGGCGACCCGTGATGCGCCGCTCGCCGCCATTTGGCTGATGCCTGTCAACGCGGGCTACAAACTGCGCAGCAAGGCCTGGCTGGATTTTCAGAACGATGTTAAAGTGTCGGACGTACAGCTCGCGGCCCGCGAAGGGTATGAAAGCGTAGAGCACACCAAGCGTTACACCACGCTTGGCATGGCAACGGATCAAGGCAAGCTGAGCAACATCAATGGCCTCGCAACACTGGCCGATGCGCTGGGCACAGACATCCCTTCGGTTGGGACGACCACGTTCCGCCCGCCTTACACACCGATATCCATGGGATCTATCGCGGGCGAAGCGCGGGCTGACATTTTCCAGCCCATCCGCAAGACGCCGATGCATGAATGGCACGATGCCAACGGTGCAGACTGGGAACCTGTTGGCCATTGGCGCCGTCCCTACGCGTTTTTGCGGGGGCGCGAAACAGTCGAAGAGGCAGTGCACCGCGAAGTGCGCAACACCCGGGAAAAGGTAGGTCTGCTCGATGCATCGACGCTTGGGAAACTGATCGTCAAGGGACCCGATGCCGGCAGGTTCCTAGACATGATGTACACCAACATGATGTCGAACCTGAAAGCCGGGAAGTGCCGATACGGTCTAATGTGTTCCGAAAACGGGTTCTTGATCGATGATGGCGTCGTGGCGCGGATCGATGATCAGACCTGGCTGTGCCACACCACCACGGGCGGTGCCGAACGGATCCATGCGCATATGGAAGAATGGCTACAGACAGAGTGGTGGAACTGGAAAGTCTATGTCGCCAACGTCACCGAACAATATGCGCAAGTCGCCGTTGTCGGCCCCAAAGCGCGCGCCGTTCTTGAAACGCTCGGCGGTATGGACGTCTCAAAATCAGCGTTGCCTTTCATGACCTCGCAGGACGGCGAAATTGGCGGCTTCAAGGCGCGCGCCTATCGCATTTCTTTCTCAGGCGAGTTGTCATACGAGATTGCAGTGGCGGCCTCGGACGGTCTGGCATTCTGGCAGGCTTTGCTGGAGGCCGGTGCCGCGTTTGGCGTGATGCCTTATGGCACGGAGGCGTTGCACATCATGCGGGCCGAAAAAGGCTTTATCATGATTGGTGACGAAACCGACGGCACGGTCATTCCGCAGGACCTTGGGCTGCAATGGGCGATCTCCAAGAAGAAAGACGACTTTCTTGGGAAGCGGGCGCAAGAGCGCAGTCACATGACCGACCCGACCCGCTGGAAACTGGTTGGCCTGGAAACGGTTGACGGATCGACATTGCCGGACGGCGCCTACGCAGTGGGCGACGGGAAGAACGCCAACGGTCAGCGCAACGTGATCGGGCGCGTGACCTCGACCTACCATTCACCCACATTGTGCCGCGGGATCGCCATGGGCCTTGTTTTGCACGGACCCGACCGTATGGGCGAGGTGTTAACCTTCCCTGGGACAGATGGTAAAACCTACAAGGCGAAAATCGTGGACCCGGTGTTCTACGACAAGGATGGAGCAAAGCAGAATGTCTGAACCTGTGACAGCCTTGGGCGGCGCCACCCACCACGGTTCGGTGCACGTTGAAGAAATGCCGTTGCAGGGCATGATCACCTTGCGGGGTGATTTGTCGGATGCTGCAGTGAAAACGGCTGTTCAGGCAACAGTGGGCAAACCCGTGCCGGACATTCGGCAGGCCGATGTCGACGGTGACACCGGGGTGTGCTGGATGTCGCCGGACGAGCTGTTGATTCTGTGCCGCTACAGCGACTTGTCTGCCACCCTGGCGACCCTGACCACGCAACTGGGTGACACCCATGCGCTGGTGGTTGATGTATCAGACGCGCGCGCGATGTTCCGCGTGACGGGGGCCCATGTACGCGACGCGATGGCCAAGTTGTGCCCCGTTGATTTTTCCGAAACGGGCTTTGCGTCAGGTGATTTTCGCCGCTCGCGGATGGCGCAGGTTCCTGCAGCGTTTTGGATGCCGGATGGAACCAGCTTTCAGATAATCTGTTTTCGCTCGGTTGCTGAATACGTTTTCAAACTGCTCAAATCAGCGGCGCGTTAACGCCATTCATTTCAGTACGGCACTCTGGCTTTGAGAAAAGGCTATTTTGTTTAGTGGCGGGTATGCTGCGCGAACGCAACGCGTGTTTGGAACGAAACCGGCCTTGTAAGAATTGCGTGTCACTGTTGCCGGTGCAGCGTGTGGTACATAGAGGCAACCGTTCTACCGAAATTCCACAAATAACACTGTGATTTTTTGGGCTTGACCATTTTTGGTGGGCGTTTTCAACTCTGACCCAGCGTCGGGTGCCAGATCATCGATTGTGCCGGTTTCACTCGTGTGTTTTCCGCGCGTTTCTCGGGTATTGGTCAGAGTCATCCCGAAGATTTCGCGCAGATCTTGATCGCGGGTTGCGTGAGCAGTTGGCGAACAAGCGGACTGCTTTGGTTCTACGATCTGAAAAAACCGCTGCCTGAGACGGTTTTGCCCGTTGGTTTTTTGCAGACTTCATTCCATCTTGGGATGAGTCGGCAATCAAACCAGAGAGGGTGAAGATGCTTCGATACCTGGCCGCCGGTTTTCTGCTGCTGGCATCCCCCGTTCTGGCTGCTCCGGTCACCTACCAGTGTTCGGTCAAACCATCCGATGATGGCTGGATACAAGGGCCTGTGACCGCCACATTTGACACCGCGGCCCAACGGGTGGCCGTGATTGATCCCATCGTTCAGGATGCCAATGGCGGCCGCCCGGTTGAAGCAAGATACCGGCAGCGCAACAACGGCAAACTGGAAGCGACCTGGTCCCTGCCCAACGTGCGTCGCGGTCGCGGCGGCGGCCAAAAGGTTGTGTACACGCTGGAAATCGACCCGCGTGACACTTCGGCGATACTGCGCATTCGGTGGGATCGCGTCGGCGAGAATGACCAAAGCCGTCCGCCGCGCGGGGCGGGCTCATGCAATGTGACGGGCTCGCCAAACCTGTTGGGCTGAAAACACAGTGCCGGATGACGGGGCGGGATCGACATAACCTGTTCGGCAGTGTTCCTGCCCAGAAAGCCTGCGCGCGTTTTAGGATGTGCCTGGCCTCAGGACCAACAGAAAAGTCCGCTGGCGGATCGAGCCGACCCCATCCGATAACAGCGTCATCTACCGCTTCAACTGGCCCAAGGTCGGCGGCGGAGACAATCGCGGCGGACGCGCAGCGCCCAAGTCTCGTGGCAGCAGCCATGTGGTTTCGGGTCCCAACCTGCTAGGGCAAAAATAGCGACATCATGGTCTTTTGTTTCAACTTTCGATTGTGATCTTCTTTGGCGTCAACTAGACGTCAGTCCGATGTTAAATCGGTGTCGTGTCCATATCAAAAAGAACGCATTTTTACTGGCCATCACGCTGGCCGCCCTGGCCGGTCCAGGCTGGTCTGCCCCCACTGTCTATACGTGTCAAATGTCAGGTGGTTTTGGTGGATGGATTCCTAAGAATGTCGTTTTCATCATTGATCCAGCGGCCAAGACCGCGGAGGTCATTGATGGGCTGGTCGCACCCCAGACCGAAGGCAAACCAATGCCGGCCCGATTCCCGACTAGGGCCGACGGCAAGTATCGGCTCAATTGGGCCCTGAACAATTTGCCGACCAATCAGCAAAGGACACTCAGGGTGGCATGGACGGCTGATCTCGACCCCAAGGGCATGACGGTGTTTACCCGTTCCAATCTGAGCATGGGGTCCCAAAGTGCCAGGGCTCGCGGGACCTGTGTCACCTCCTAACGCGGCCGTGTCGCTGGGATCGGTTTCAGAATTCTGTTCATACCCTTGACCCGGCTGCGGTGCCGCCGCATGTAACGGGCGGAGCTATTTTACCAGCGGGGTCCCTACTGATGGCTTTTGAACTTCCTGATCTTCCTTACGCGCATGACGCTTTGGCGGCCAAAGGCATGTCGGCCGAAACGCTCGAGTTTCACCACGACCTGCACCACAAGGCCTATGTCGACAATGGCAACAAGCTGATCGCCGGTACCGAATGGGACGGCAAGTCGATGGAGGACATCATCACCGGCACCTATGATGCCTCGGCGGTTGCGCAAAACGGCATCTTTAACAACATCAGCCAGCTGTGGAACCACAACCAGTTCTGGGAAATGATGGGTCCCGGCGAAAGCGCAATGCCAAGCGAACTGGAAGCGGCGATCACTGAAAGCTTCGGGTCCGTCGATGAGTTCAAGTCGCAATTCTCGGCCGCAGGAGCTGGCCAATTTGGGTCCGGCTGGGCATGGCTTGTGAAGAACGCAGATGGCTCCCTCGCTGTCACCAAGACCGAAAACGGTGTCAATCCGCTGTGCTTTGGTCAAACAGCGTTGCTGGGTTGCGACGTGTGGGAGCACAGCTACTATATCGACTTCCGCAACAAGCGGCCTGCCTACCTGACGAACTTCCTGGACCACCTTGTGAACTGGGAAAACGTCGCCAGCCGCATGTAAGCGCCCCGCGCCATCCACTGCAAAAGCCCCGCCATAGAGCGGGGCTTTTGTGTTTTGTCGGACAGCGTCCGCTTCGGCGCTGAACCCGCCCCATCAGTCATTTTCCGAACGGTTTTGACTGCGCAACCCATTGTTAGAAAATGGATTTCAGTTTGGTGCTGATCAGAGCGCAACCGAAAGCACGCACACGTCTGATTGACGGGACTGGCCAGCATGTGGTTTCTTGGACGTGTATTTTGATTTTGTTTTTGCAGTTGACGTCCACCTGATCTGGAGCACGACATGAACGCGATCCACATGGCACCAAAATCATTCTTTGCGGTCGCGGCTCTGGCGCTTTTGGTATCCCAACCGGTGCAGGCCGAAGACCCGAAACCGGGCTATAACACCCCCATTCCCGAAGACATCATGACACCGGACACTGTGGAAACACGGCTGGGGACGTTGCGTTTTGATGATGGCCGCCCAACCCCCGAAACAAGCGCGATGATGTGGGACACGCTTGATTTTCTGCGTGGGGTCGAAGTTTTTCTGAACTTTATCCCGGCTACGTCCATCGAAGGCATTCGCCGGGGTTATGTCGAGATGGGGGGCAACGCGTCGAACAAGGTTATGGTGTTCGACAAGTTGATGGATTCCAATCCACTCTTCCTGACCGGGAACACCGACACCGTCTATGGCATGACGATGCTGGATCTGCAGAAAGATGGCGCCACGGTGATCGAAATCCCCAAGGGGCAGGGCCCTGCAACTGTGAACGATGCCTATTTCCGGTTTGTCGCAGATATGGGTGTGCCGGGCTTGGACAAGGGTGAGGGCGGCAAGTATCTGATCTTGCCGCCAGAATACGAAGGGCCGCTTGATCCTCCCGAGGGCGGATATGAAGCAACAGTAGATGGAGAGACATACTTCGTTTCGAAATCACCCAGCTACATCAACTGGTTCATTGCCCGCGGCTTCCTTGTGGATGGCAAAACGGACACGGCTGTTGCAGCTTATGAAAACGGATTGCGGATTTATCCATTGGCGCAAAAGGACAACCCGCCTGAGATGGAGTTCATCAGCGGGTCAGAACAGGTGTTCAATACCATCCACGCCAATACGTTCGAGTTTTACCACGAACTTGACGAGGTCATTCAGCGCGAACCCATCGCCCTACTGGATCCGGAATTGCGCGGACTGGCGGCTTCAATCGGCATTGAAAAAGGTAAACCGTTTGAACCTGATGCACGCATGACGGAAATCCTGACCGAAGCGGTGGCCGTCGGGAATGCAACCGCGCGGACGATCTGGTTAAAACCGCGCGATCCCGCGGCATATCTGTACGACGACAGCGGATGGTACACCGCGTTTCTTGGCGGCAGCTATCAATGGCTCAAGAATGACGGGGCCGGGGGCCGCTACTTGGATGCGCGCACCATGTTCTTTTACATGGCCACGGTGAACACGCCGGCCATGGTTCTACAAATCCCCGGTGTGGGCTCGCAATACGCCTTGAACGTGACCGATGCCGACGGTGTTTTCCTCGATGGGTCCAAGAGCTATGCGCTTGAAATCCCCGCGAATGTGCCTGCCAAGGATTTTTGGTCAGTGGTTGTGTACGACCCGCAGACTCGGTCGGAATTGCAAACCAGTCAGGCGTACCCCTCGAAGAACAACAAACGCGATCCATTGATCGAAAACGCGGACGGATCAGTGACGCTGTACTTTGGACCGGATGCGCCAGCCGGGGCAGAGGCAAACTGGGTGGAAACCGTGCCCGGCAAGGGGTGGTTCGTGTTGTTGCGGCTGTACGGCCCGTTGGATGCCTGGTTCGACCGGTCCTGGCGCCCGGGAGAATTTCAGCGTCAGGATTGACGGGCGGCGCGACGTGATGGACCGACGCCATGTTCGCAAGCGCCTCGCGCGCACCACGGCGCTTCGGGTTCTTTGCCAACTATCCACCCATCTAGCGGTGTCATTCAGAACAGATCGCGCTGACCCCCCGCGTGGTATGGCGACATGAACAGCGACGATTTCGTTCGCCTCGTCCTTGGCAACCCGATCAATCAACGGCTGCTGGATCGGCTGCCCCGTACCGGTCTGCGCGACGCATGGCTGGTGTCGGGGTGTCTGTTTCAGACTTGCTGGAACCAGCTGACGGGCCGCCCCACGGATTACGGGATCAAAGATTACGACATTTTTTACTTCGACGATCGTGACACATCTTGGGTCGCGGAAGACGCGCAGATAAAAACTGCCCTTACGGCGTTCGGCGATATTGGCGCGGACGTGGAAATTCGCAATCAGGCGCGGGTTCACTTGTGGTATGCGCAGAAGTTCGGCGTGCCTTACACGCCGCTTTTGCGCGCGACCGACGGGATCGACCGATTTCTGGCGCACGCGTGTATGGTTGGCCTGCGCCCGGCGAGACAAAGTGGCATAGATGTCTATGCGCCACGGGGTTTCGACGATATCGCAGACCTGATCATCAGACCAAACAGCCGCCAACACTTTGATCGTACCACGTACCAGTCAAAGGCTGATCGATGGCGCGGGAAATGGCCTGAATTGACCATTATGCCCGCTGTTGATGCAAGTTAGATCAGACGCGGTTGGCCAAATGCGTCTTAGACCCGTCCATGCAGGGGTCATGCCAGCTTCGCATCTGGCGCGGTGCCGCGGCGTCGCCCATGCCAGGTGAGCAGGACCGTTCCAGCCGCCCCGATCCCGATCAGTAACACCGGAACAAACAGACTGGGCACAAGTGTCAGCTGCACCGCCGTGGGTGACACCAGGGTGCCAGAAAGACCCGCCCATTTGTGATTGGCCATCTCCCCGAACGCCGGTGTCGAGATCAAGTCGAGAAAGTCGCGGCGGCTGCGGTAGCGCACTAGGGCAAAACGTTCAAACTCGGCCTCTCCCGTGCCCATCGTGTCGGTGATCGTCGTCAGACGCTGTGTGATGATCAAGGGATAGCTGCCCCGCTTCAACAGGTTGGGGATGACGTACCGCGAATAAAGGGCCTCGGCTTCTTCACCGCTTAGCCCATCGGGGTTCTCGCCGTTTGCATAGGCAGCAGTTTCGCGAAACTCCATAAGGTTCAACATGAAAAAGGGTCTGCCATCGTCGGCGCGCAGGAATTCGATGATGCGTTGTTCGGATCCGGAACTTAGCGTTTCGCCTTCCAGCGACTGACGACCAAAATCTTCAAGCAGCCGAGCCAGTTGCGTGTCGATCTCTTCGGCCGTCAAAGGCCCTTTCCAAGAATAGTGCCACAAAGTGAAAACACCGTTCAAACCTGCCAAAACGGCCCATAAAACCACAATTCCGCGCATACTGGTCACCTGTTGGTTGCATTGATGCCAGTTACACGCAGTGTGACCTTGATCCCGTCGCGGCACGACGTGGTTTTGCGTGCAAAGCGGCATCTGGCGACGGGTTTGCGTATTGAAATGGGCGCGCAACACGCCGCTTGACCCGTCCGAATGCCCTCTAGGATCAGGGCAGCAAGGCTCGCAATGTGGTCATCGCGTCTTCGGCAGACGCCGCGACGTGTATCATGTCACGTAGGTTTGGCGCAGCAAAACCATGATCGATAACATGCTCGATCAATGTGATCAGTGGCGTCCAGTATTCTTGCGTGTTGACGATCAAAATCGGCTTTTCGTGCAGCCCGAGCTGCGCCCAGGTCAGCACTTCAAAAAACTCGTCGAGTGACCCAGCGCCGCCGGGCAAGACGGCGACGGCGTCCGCATTCATCAACATTACCTTTTTTCGCTCGTGCATTGTTTCGGTAACAACGTAGCGCGTCAGGTCCGACTTACCGACTTCGCGGGCCACAAGATGGGTCGGAATCACACCAAACGTGTCGCCGCCGGCGGCCTGTGCTGCTCGTGCAGTTGCCCCCATCAAACCAACGTCGCCGGCTCCGTACACAAGCCGCCAACCCTCTAACGCTATGGCTTTACCGAGCTTTTCTGCGTCGATCTGGTAGGCAGGCATTGCTCCTGACCGTGATCCGCAATACACACACACGGATTTAACGGTCATAGGTCGCCCTTTCTTTTGCACATCGGTGTGGCTTTTGACCCCAAATAGCGCGCTTGATAGGGTGGCTCAACCGTGGTTGGGGACCGTGGTTAGGAAGGGATGGCATGGCAGCGCAGTCTGGCCTGTTCGGATTGGGAACGTTTGGAACCGTCGCCACCGTTGGCGTTGGTGCCGCAGTTGTGGCTGTCGGGCTTTATGTTGCCGTTGTTTTCGAACCTGATCCAGCGCGACAGACCCGGCCGGTTGTGGCCGTGGCCGTGCCAAACGAACCAAACGCCGCTGACGTTGAAGCGGGCACAGAAGAATTGGCCGCGTTGGCTGACGACGCCGCACCATCCCCTGATCCGGTGCCTTTGGCTGCGCCAGATCCAGCGCCGCAAACAATCGAAGAACCGGAAAGCACAACAGCAGAGCCGGAACCGGTAGCCGTGCCTTTGTCCGCGCCGCGGTTTGATGTTGTGCGAGCGGAAGCAGACGGCACAACCCTGATCGCGGGCAGTGGTCCGGCGGACGCATCTTTGGTGGTCCTGCTTGACGATGTTGATTTCGAAACAGCCCAAATCGATGGGTCCGGGCAGTTTGTCGTGTTCTTGTCGCTGGACCCCAGCCCAAACCCACGTTTTCTGTCGCTGCGCGCGGAGCTGGGCGACCAAGTCGCGTTGTCGGAAGAAGACATCATCCTTGCGCCGCGTCCTGTGCAAGTCGCCGAAGCTGAGACCGCACCGGTTGCCGAGCCAGAGAATACAGACGTATCCGGCGCGCCCGATGATGCGACGACAGAGATAGCGGCTGCGGAGAGTTCGGATACGGAAGCTGAGCCTGTGCAGGCTGAGCCGGTGGCGGAACCTACGACAGAAGTTGCCGGCGTCGAGCCGATCAATGTAGCGCCCGTGACAACGCCTGCACCGGAAACAACAGAGGTCGAGAACACCGAACCCGACGAAATCGACCTGGCGGCTGCCACACCGGTTGAAGAGGTCGCAGACGAGCCAGTGACCGAGGTTGTAGAGCAAGCGCCGGTGTCGGTCGCAACCGCTGAAACGGCGGCGGAACCAACTGAACCGGCGAACGTGGAAGTTTCGTCGTCGTCCTCGACCAATGAGCTCCCTGTCGACGCGGTCGACACCGAGGCGACCGAGCTCGCCAGCGTGAATGTGACCGAAAGCGTGCCTGCAACGCCAACGGCCGAACCCAATGCCAACCCTGTATCAACGGTTGCACCAGCCGCAACTGCTACGGCACCGCTCGCACCAGCTGTTCCTGACGAAAGCGTAGGAGCGGTGACTGCTTCTGCCACGCCCGATCCTGAACCGGTAACCGAACCCGCGCCGGTGACCGTGTTGCGCGCGACAAAAGACGGTGTTGAGTTGCTGCAACCATCGACGGCCGACCGTCCGGTGGCTTTGCAACAATTGGCTTTGGACACAATCAGTTACTCCGAGTTGGGCGAGGTTCAGTTGAGCGGCCGCACCTCGGATGACACAACGGTGCGCATTTACCTCGACAACGAACCCGTGGCCGAACTGGGCGCAACCAGCGATGGGCGGTGGCGCGGCCTGTTGAATGGGATCGAGCCCGGAATTTATACCCTGCGGCTGGATGCGGTGGACCCGGCCGGACGCGTGGTCAGCCGTTTGGAAACCCCGTTCAAGCGAGAGCCGCCCGCGAAGCTGGCCGCTGTGCCGGGTGATCTGCGTTCGGCCTTGATCCGTGCGGTGACCGTGCAAAAGGGCGATACGCTGTGGGCCATCTCGCGCGAGCGTTACGGCGAAGGCATTCTGTACGTCCGGGTGTTCGAAGCCAATCGTGATCAAATCCGTGACCCGGACCTGATTTAACCAGGCCAAGTGTTTTCCATTCCTGAGTGATCAGCGCTTCTGGTCGAAAGCAGGCTGTGCCATATCTTAGCTCTGCCCGCGAAATGCCAGCACGGAAATCACATCAATGAGCTTGACCGCCGACCAAGAACTGGCTGCTGCCGAACGAAAATCTGGCGTGCGCACAGTGCGTCGGGTCATGCCCTACCTGTGGCCTGAGGGGGAGACAGAGCTGAAGGTGCGCGTGGTTTTGGCTTTGGCAGCCTTGATGGCGGCCAAGGTTGTCGCGGTGGTGACGCCGCTGTTTTACAAGAATGCCGTTGATGCGCTTGCGGGGGAAGGGGTTCCGATCTTTGCGCTTGGTGCCGTCGGTTTGACCGTGGCCTATGGGACCAGCCGACTGCTTGGTGTGGCGTTCGAACAATTGCGCGATGTGCTGTTTGCGCGCGTCAGCCAGCGCGCGCTGCGGCGTCTTGCCTTGGAAACGTTTCGCCACATCCACGCGCTCAGCCTGCGATACCATCTGACACGGCGCACGGGCGCCTTGAGCCGGATCATGGACCGCGGGGTCAAAGGCGTAGCATTCCTGTTGCGCTTTATGCTCTTTTCGATCGGTCCGCTGGCGCTGGAACTGATCATGATCTGTGCGATCCTCGTGACCGTTTTCGACTGGTGGTACTTGCTGGTCGTGGGGGTCACGATGGTGGCCTATGTCTGGTTTACCTTTGCCATCACGGAATGGCGTGTGCGCATCCGCAAGGTGATGAACGATCAGGACAACGAGGCCAGCCAACGCGCGATTGACAGCCTGCTGAATTTCGAAACAGTCAAGTATTTTGGCGCCGAACACCGCGAGGCTTTGCGCTACGACACCGCCATGGCCGGTTATGAAAAAGCTGCGTTGCGCACGGCCTATTCTCTGGGCGCGATCAACGCCGGACAGGCCATCATCATCAATTTCGGGCTTGTGGCGGTCATGGCGATGGCGGCCACGGGTGTGGCCGCGGGCAAGTACACCGTCGGCGATTTCGTGATGGTCAACGCATACATGTTGCAGATTATCGCGCCGCTGAACTTCCTTGGCTTTGTCTATCGCGAAATTCGGCAGTCCCTGGTGGATATGGGCCAAATGTTTGACCTGCTCGATGACGCCCCTGAAATCACCGAAAAACCGGATGCGGGCGCCTTGGTGATCTCTGGCGGGTCTGTTGAACTGGACGCCGTACGGTTCGGCTATGAAAGCAACAGGGAAATCCTGAAAGGTGTGTCGCTGAAAGCGGAAGCGGGCCAGACCATCGCGATCGTCGGGGCCACAGGTTCCGGGAAATCAACGATAGGGCGGCTTTTGTTTCGGTTCTACGATGTGACCGAAGGTGCCTTGCGGATCGACGGCCAGGACGTCCGCGATATCACTCTGAGCAGTTTGCATGATGCGGTTGGCGTCGTTCCCCAGGACACGGTGTTGTTTAATGACACGATCCGGTACAACATCGGCTACGGTCGTGACGGTGCCACGCAGGAAGACATCGAGGCCGCGGCACGTGCGGCACAGATCCACGATTTTGTTGTCAAACTGCCGGATGGTTACGACACGATGGTTGGCGAACGCGGTCTCAAACTCTCTGGCGGTGAAAAGCAGCGCGTCGGCATCGCGCGCACGCTTCTCAAAGACCCGCCCATTCTGCTTCTGGACGAAGCGACCAGCGCGCTCGACAGCCAGACCGAGGCAGATATTCAATCTGCTCTGGCCCGGGCGGGGCAGGGACGCACCGTGATCACCATCGCCCACCGGCTGAGCACGATTGCCGATGCGGATCAAATCATTGTCCTTGAAGCCGGCGAAATCATCGAAAGCGGCACACACGCGCGCCTGTTGGACCGCAACGGCCGATACGCGCAACTGTGGCATCGGCAGCAGGCGGACGCTGACGCCGCATAACCCCGGGGGGTGCTTATTCGGCGGCCTTGAGCGGTGTGGGGAACTCTGTGCCTTCGATGGTTTTCCGAGGCGGCTCGACGGGCGCTTCCGGCGTCGGGTCCGGAACCACTGCGTCTTCGTCTTCCCACACGATCTCGGTCGATGGCAGCCGGCGGGTCTGACGGCGCAGGCGCAGCTCTTCGCGGATCCTGCGACCTTCCTTGGTCCAGCCACCTGCGCGCACCGCCGTGAACGCTCCATACGCGCCGGAGACGGCCCAGATGCGGATGGCCAGCATCGACGGTGTGAAGATCAGTGTCAGAACCGTTGCAACGCCAAGGCCAAAGACCACTGCTGTTGCCAGCTGTTTCCACCAAAGGGCGGTGGGGCTGTCGATGGAATAACCGCCGTTGATGAAATCTAGGCTCAGCCCAAACATCATCGGTGCCAGACCCGCCATCGTCGTGATGGTGGTCAAAAGCACCGGTCTGATCCGGCTTTCCGCCGTGCGAATGATCGCTTCGATCCGCGGCATGTAGGCGCTGTATTCCTGGTAAGTGTCGATCAGAACGATATTGTTGTTCACAACGATTCCCGCCAAAGCGACAATGCCCGTCCCCGTCATGATGATCGAGAAGGGCTGCTGCATCACCATCATGCCGATCAACACGCCGGTCGTGGACAAAACCACGGCCAACAACACGAGAACCGAGTTGTAGAAGCTGTTGAACTGTGTGAGCAGGATGATGAACATCAGGCCCAAGGCGCCAAGAAAGGCATTGGCCAGAAAAGCGCCGGATTCCTCCTGCTCTTCCTGGTCGCCGGTCCATTCCCATTCGATGGCGTTCGCGAAGGGGCTGGTATCCAGCCATTCGGTCAGCACCGCGATCCGTTCATTTGCATTCACTGCGACAAACTTGGCCGTGCCGCCCGCAACAGCTTGCTGAACGTCGCCAAAGCTGCTGGCGGCTTCAAGTTGGTACAGGGTGAACCGGTCACCTGCATCGTTCTGGATCACAGGATCAGTGGTTTGCGCGCCTTCCGGTACCAGTTTGACCACTGCCAAACGGGTTTCGCTGCCATCATCGGCTTCGGTCACGACCTTGGACAGATTTGCGTCGACGTCGGCTTTCACATCGTAAAAGCGCGTTTGATCGACGCGGCTGATGCTAGCCAGTTTCGGGACCGGCGTGCGTGTAATGAAGTTGGCGAGCGGCACAAGACCTTCGGGAGTGCGCACCCGCAGAGAGTCCAACGTGCTCAGCACCCGTTCATCATCTGGCAGGCGCACCCGGATTTCGATCTCTTCATCGCTGCTGTCAACGCGCATTGTGTCCAACAAGATCCCGCGGGTGACCAGCTGAACCATCGCACCGACCGTCGCAACATCGGCACCATAGCGCCCGGCTTTTTCAACATCGACGTCGATCTGCCAATCGATGCCCGGTAGGGGCATGCTGTCTTCGATCAGGGTCAGGCCCGGGGTCTGTTCAAACTGTGTCCGTGCAGCCGTAGCAGCAGCGGTCAGCTCGTCCCAGTTGTTGCCCATGATGCGCAAATGCACTGGTTTGCCCGAAGCTGGACCCTGAGAAAGCGCAAGGATTTCCGCCTCGAAACCTGGCAGCTTGGCCAGTTCCGCAGACAGCTGGTCAATCACGAAGTCACCGTCATATTCCGGGGCAACGATTTCCCGGTCCAGTCGACCGTCCAGAAGGGGCGCCACCGCTTTGGGCCTATCTTCCCACGGGATGATTTCGAACTGGACTTGCCCGATCGTGTCAGGCGGGACGGCCGCGCCGGACGCATCCGTGTTCAGACCGCCATCGCCGGCAAAGGAAAAGACGTTGATCACGGCAGGGTGGGCCATCACGATGTTTTCTGCCTGACGCACCATTTGATCTTTTTCCGTGAGCGACAGGTTGCCCCGCGCCCGGACATAGACCGTGGCCTGTTCGGGCTCGGTGGTCACAAAGAATTCGACCCCGCGGTTGTTCTCGCCGAAGGCCATGAAGACCATCACGACGGTGGCCACAACACCGCCGAAAGCGACGAATGGCATGACTGGATTGCCAACGATCATCTTGATGAACAACCCGAATGGCGTGCGCCGGTACCCGGCCCGCACGCGCCGTTGTGGCAGGGTGATCCGCACAGAGCCCATGATCACGCTTGCTGCGAACGTGCCGGCGAGGAAGATGACGGCACCGATGAAGGAACCGGCCAAAGCCGGGACCGTGGCTGCGACCTCGGGTGGCAGCAAGTAGCCCGGATTGATGAATTGCATCGCGCCAAGGAACATCACGTACCACGCCACCAAGACAAGCGGCGCCCGCAAGATCCACCATGGCAGAATGCGGCGCAAACCGTCGGACATATACCCAAACGTCCGGCTCATTCTGCCGCTGACACCACCCATCACAGGTAGGTAGATCAGCGCCACGACCAGCGAGGCCGACAGGACGAAAATCAGGGTGACCGGCAGCATGCCCATGAATTCCCCGGGCACGCCGGGCCAGAACAACATCGGCAAAAAGGCGCACAAGGTTGTCGCCGTGGATGAAACGATGGGCCAGAACATGCGCTGCGCCGCCTCGACATAGGCGTGCATCGGTCCAGTGCCTTCCTTGATCCGTTTGTCGGCGTATTCCACCACAACGATGGCACCGTCGACCAGCATCCCCACGGCAAGGATCAGGCCGAACATGACGATGTTTGAAATAGACACGCCCATCACGGCCAAGAATGCAAAACACAAAAGGAAAGATGTTGGGATCGCGAAACCAACCAGCAGGGCCGCGCGCGTGCCCAGAGCCGCAAGGACAACGATCATGACAAGCGCAACCGCTGTCAACACAGATCCTTCAAGCTGGCGAACCATCGAACCCACTTGGCGGCTTTGATCGTTTGAAGTGCCCAGCTCAACCGCGGATTGCAATTCTTCGGGCCAAGTCGTTTCCGACTTGGCGATCGTTTCTTTGATCAGCGCGACGGTATCGATGATGTTGTAGCCTTTGCGCTTGACCACCTGCAGCGCGACGGTCTTTTCGCCGTTAAAGCGCGCCGTACCGCTGCGATCTTCGAAAGTCAGGTTGATTTCGGCCAGGTCGCCCAAGGTCACCACGCGGTCGCCATTTACCTTGACCGGCAGGTTGTAGATATCGCGCGGTTCATCGAAGGACGATGGGATCTTGACAGAAAAGGTGCCCTGTTCCGTTTCGACTTCGCCCGCTGCGATCAACTGGTTGTTGTTTTGAACCACGTTCACCAGTTCGTTCGCAGTCACGTTGTAAGCTTCCAGCCGCAGCGGATCGATGATGACCTCGACCATTTCATCGCGGTTTCCGGCGATACCCGCTTCCAGTACAGCATCCAGACTTTCCAGATCATCCTGCAAATCCTTGGCGATCCGGAACATCGTTCGCTCAGGCACGTCGCCGGTCAGGTTCACGATCACGATGGGAAACTCGGAAAAGTTGATTTCGGTGATGGTGTACTGTTCGGCACCATCAGGGAAAACGGCTTGGGCTGAATTCATGGCATCGCGCACATCGGCCATGATGGCCGTCTTGTCCCAGCCAAACTCGAACTCCAGCGCGACACCGGCATAGCCTTCGGCCGCCGTGCCGGTCATCTCCTTCAACCCGTCAAGATCCGCAAGCTCGGTTTCCATCGGTTTGACAAGCAGGTTTTCACTGTCCGCAGCGGAAATGCCTCGAAACTCGACCGAAACAAAAAGGGCCGGGATCTCAATGTCCGGCTCACCTTCTTTGGGCAGGGCGATGTACGCAAAACCGCCTGCCAGCAAGGACAAGGCGATAAAGGCGATTACCATCCGCGCACGCGACGCGGCCCATGCGACGATACCGGTCATTGCGATGCCTCTCTGTATGTGGCCTCGACCAACACACCTTCGGTGACAAAATCCTGTCCTACCACGATCACATCGGCCTCGTCCGGCAAGCCGGACAGCCACACACCCTGCGCATCATCCCGAAGCAACTGAACCGGTACGAATTCGACAAGGCTGCCTTGTCCGACGATGCGCACGCCCAATTGCCCTTCGTTGTTGAGCGTCAATGCGGATTGGGGCAGGCGGTGCGCCACACCACTGTCAGCCTCAACGATGATTTCAGCGGTTTGTCCGTCGCGGATCCGCAAGTCGTCATTCTGCACCGCAATCTCGACCAAGAATGTCCGCGTGGTCGGGTCGGCAGACCGACTAAGGAAGGTGACAAGCCCGGAAACCTGCTGACCGGTGGCCAGTGTGGCCCCTGCGCGGGCACCGACAGTAACCTGGTTCACCTCCGTCTCTGGAACGTAACCGATCAACTTGATTGGGTTCAATCGGATCACAGTGGCACACAGGCTGCCGGGCTGCATCAGGCTGCCGAGTTCGGCCACGTCTGATTCCAAAAGCCCCGAAAATGGCGCCTCGATTGTCAGGCGGTCTATATCACGTTCCGCCGAATGCACCGAAGCGTCCGCGGCTTCGATCCCGGACCGGGCAGCTTCCAGACCGGCCTTGGCAGCCTCAATGCCTGCGGTCGCAGAACTGACGCGTGCTTTTGTTTCTGCCAACCGGGTTTCCGAAGCGAACCCACCCTGAGACAGCTTGGACGCGGCATTGAAGTTGATCTCTGCCTCTTCGAGATTTGCATAGGCTTCATCCAGGCGCGCTTCGGCTTCCGGAACCTTGGCTTCGGCCTCGCGCAAGCGGGCGATTGCCTCTTCCAGTGCAGATTCGCGAGTGCCGGGATCCAGCTGGCACAGCACCTGTCCCTGTTCAACAAAAGCGCCGCGCCGCAAAGGTTCGGAAATCACGATGGCTGTGGTTTCGGACCGAACCTCGACCTGGCGGTCGGCCTGTGTTTCACCTCGCATCAAAATGGCGTTGCCGATCGGCTGTGCATTCGAACGCAGCGCGACAACGCGCACCACTGGCCCGGCGGTTGCAACTTCTTGCACGGCGTCGGTGACGAACACGCCATCTGCAGTGGCCGCCTCGCCAAGCGTTTCCGCGCCTGTTTCACCGTAAGCAAACGCGATCAGTGCGTCCCGCTGAAACACCACAGCAAACAGGGCAAACATGACCAGTACAGCTGTTACCATTGGGATCAAACGCATTTTGGCCTCTTTACTCATCCGCGCACACGCATTCAAAAAACCGGCCCCGTCTGGCGCCGTGCCCGCTATATGGGGTATGTACGCTAAACTGACCAGTTTAGATTACGATTTTTTTAGGGTTTGGTGCAAGCGCGCCATGCGTTGCCGTGATCGGACCACTTGGCTTGGCGCTGGAGGCGCGTTAAGAGGGGCGAGTTTCACCGATCCGGGCGCAAGGTTCGCAAGGCGGGCCAAAGAGATAACAAGCGTGGGGCGAATATGAGCGAAACCGACAGTTTCATCGAAGAGGTCACCGAAGAGGTCCGCCGCGACCGGTTATACGCGCTTATGCGCCGATATGGCTGGATCCCGGTTCTGGCCATCCTTCTGATCGTTGGTGGTGCGGCGTTTTCCGAGTATCGCAAGGCACAGGCTCGGGCGGCCGCTCAATCGTTAGGCGATGCTATCATTGCCGCGCTGGGAGAGAACGAGGCATCGGCGCGAGTGACGGCGTTGTCCGCTATCAACGGATCTGGCGCCGGCGGACAAGCTGTGTTGAACATGCTGACCGCGGCCGAAGAAGTGAATGCCGGCGACACTGATGCCGCGGTCGGCACTTTGGCGGCGGTTTCCACCAACGGGGATGTGCCCACCATTTACCGTGATATCGCGACGTTCAAAGCCTTGACGCTGCAGGTGGGCTCGGTTCCGTCCGACCAGCTGCGCGTGCAATTCGAAGCCTTGGCACAAGCGGGCGCGCCAATGCGGTTGCTGGCCGAGGAACAATTGGCCCTTTTGGACCTAAGCGACGGCAATGCAACGGGCGCAATCGATCGACTGCAGCGCATTCTACTGGACGCGGAAGCCTCATCTGTGCTGCAACAAAGGGCAACGCAACTGATCGTCGCCCTTGGTGGCGTGCCCGAAACCCGTCCTGACGTGTCTCAGGGCTGATGGGTGGACAAGAACCAAGACGAAACCGACATGACCACACGTTCCGATAAAGCTGTACCTGTCCTGACGCGCCCAGGCTTGCTTGCCGCAGGCATGGCGCTTTGTCTGGTGACGGCCTGCACAGAGCCCGAAGTTATTCTGGTTGGCGAGCGCGAGCCCATTCGCCCGGAAGAGGGTGTGGTGTCGTCCGAACCGGATGGACCACGCGCCATTCGGCTGCCGACCGCCACGGCCAATGCGGACTGGTCGCAGAATTTCGGAACAGAAATCTACCGCACCGCACACCCGGCATTGAGGACGTCACCCCAGCTCATCTGGTCTTCGGCCATTGGTACCGGCGATGAACGCCGTAAACGGATCACCGCAGCACCTGTCGTTGGGGGCGGACGCATTTACACGCTTGATTCCACGGCCCGCGTCAGCGCGACGTCGTCGAGCGGCAGCACGTTGTGGTCTGTTGATCTTGTTCCTGCCCGGGCCGATGAAAAATCTGCCACTGGGGGTGGTTTGGCGTTCGCTGATGGGTCGGTATATGCGGCGCTTGGATTTGGTGAAATCGTCAAGCTGGATGCGACCAGCGGCACGATCCAGTGGCGGCAAAAGCTGGGGGCCACGGCCAGCGGTGTGCCAACGGTGCGCGACGGGCTTGTTTACGTTGTGGCGGGTGATGACACCGGGTGGGCGATCGAGGCAGATACGGGCCGCATCGCGTGGCAAGTGCAGGCGGTCAGCAGCGTGGCAAATGTTCTGGGCGCACCGGCACCGGCCATCACGTCGAACCTTTCGATCTTTGCCTTTGGGTCGGGTGACGTGATCGCCACTTTCCGGCGCGGCGGCCTGCGACGCTGGACTGCATCGGTGTCGGGTCAACGCGATGGATCCAGCGTCAGCCGTTTTTCTGATCTGACCGGCGCGCCGGTTGTGGCTGGCACGTCCTTGTTCGTGGGCAACCAGTCGGGCCGGATCGTGTCGTTCAACGTGGACACGGGCGCGCGCAACTGGACCCTTGCCGAAGGAGCGGCCGGCATGATCTGGCCAGCGGGTGACAGCATTTTTGTCATCAGCGACCGCAATGAGCTTTTGCGGGTCGATGCGTCCGACGGTGGCGTGATCTGGGGCAGCGCATTGCCCGGGTTTGTGCGCGACAAGCCGCGCCGCCGCGGAGAGATTTTTGCACATCACGGCCCCATCGTGGCGGGCGGCCGAGTGGT
>CAWUIW010000021.1:0-22496 GCA_963922515.1 uncultured Rhodobacterales bacterium
TCTAGCCACGCATCCCGTTCTCGTTCATCAAGGCAATAGCCGCGCTTGGCGCCTGGGGGGAGCCGGTACAAAGGCGGGCACGCAAGGTAGAGGTGACCGGCATCGATCATTGGGCGCATCTGGGTGAAGAAAAACGTCATCAGCAGCGATGCGATATGCGCGCCGTCTACATCGGCGTCGGTCATGATGATAACCTTGTCATAGCGCAGATCATCCACGTTGAACTTGGTGCCCATCCCAACGCCCAATGCTTGCGTCAGGTCGCTGATCTCGGCGTTGGACCCCAGTTTTGACGATGCCGCGCCAAGGACGTTCAGGATCTTGCCGCGCAGCGGCAGAAGGGCCTGAGTTTTCCGGTCACGGGCCATTTTGGCCGACCCGCCGGCGCTGTCGCCTTCGACGATGAATATCTCTGTCCCGTCGCGGTTGGTGGCCGAACAATCCACCAGTTTGCCGGGAAGGCGCAGTTTCTTGGTGGCGGATTTGCGAGCGGTTTCCTTTTCCTGCTTGCGCCGGATGCGTTCCTCTGCACGCAAGATCAGGAAATCGAGGATGCCGCCGGCGGATTTTGTATCGGCGGCAAGCCAGTTGTCAAAGTGGTCGCGCACTGCGTTTTCGACCAGACGCTGCGCTTCGACGGTGGCCAATCGGTCCTTGGTCTGGCCGACGAATTCAGGCTCGCGGATGAAACACGACACCAAGGCGCACCCGCCAGTGATCAGATCATCCCGCGTGATCTGTGCGGCTTTCTTGTTGCTGGCCAGTTCGCCATAGGCGCGGATGCCTTTGAGAATGGCCGCCCAGAACCCGGCCTCGTGTGTACCGCCTTCGGGCGTAGGTACGGTGTTGCAGTAGGATTGCAAAAACCCATCCCGGGACGGCGTCCAGTTGATGGCCCACTCAACTTTTCCCGGCGTGCCAAACTTCTCGTTGAAGTCCACGGTGCCGGCAAAGGGTTTTTCTGCATAGGTCGACGCGGCCCCCAAGGTCTCGTCAAGGTAGTCAGCAAGTCCGCCGGGAAAGTGAAAGGTCGCGTCGGTGGGTGTTTCGCCGTCGTTGATCGCAGATTTCCATCTGATTTCAACACCCGAGAACAGGTACGCCTTGGACCGGATGGAATTGAACAGACGGGCTGGTTTGAAACGGTGCTTGCCGAAAATCTCCTCGTCCGCGTGAAATGTGACGGTCGTGCCCCGGCGGTTTGGTGCGGCCCCAACCTCTTTGACGGGGCCCAAAGGCAGGCCGCGTGAGAACCGCTGTTCAAACAGTTTGCGGTCACGCGCGACTTGAACAACCATGCTGTCGCTGAGCGCATTGACGACCGATGCGCCCACGCCATGCAGACCGCCCGAGGTTTCATAGGCCTTGCCGGAAAACTTGCCGCCTGCGTGCAAAGTGCACAGGATCACTTCAAGAGCGGACTTGCCAGGAAACTTTGGGTGCGGGTCGATAGGGATGCCGCGGCCATTGTCCCGCACGGTCAGCGCATGGTCCTCGTGTAGTTCCACTTCGATCCGGTTGGCATGGCCTGCGACCGCCTCATCCATCGAGTTGTCAAGGATTTCGGCCACCATGTGATGCAGAGCGCGTTCGTCGGTGCCGCCGATGTACATGCCAGGGCGTTTGCGGACAGGCTCGAGCCCTTCCAGCACTTCGATGGAAGAGGCATCATATGTGCCGGACTGGGCACCGCTCAAAAGATCGTCGGGCATACCGCTGCTCTGATGTTTATTTGTTGCGCCGCAGTATGGCATCGCTCTGCGAGCGGGAAAAGAGCGAAGTCGAAACAGGGCGCCGGCCTTCACCAAATGAACAAAGCCCGGCCGCGTCCGTGCCGCATTGATCGTTCATGTTTGACAAAACGTTAACGAGGACAGGCAGTGGCCGATTTTTTGAACGGTGTGTTTATCAGCGAGTTGTTGGCTGATAACGCCGGAAACACCGCAATCGACACCGATGGCGACGGGCGTATTCGCAAAAGCGATGAGTTCATCGAGTTGCAAAATGCGTCTGGCAGCTCGGTGTCACTGGACGGGTACGAGATCTGGTCAGAAACAAACGGGCTTTTGTACGCGTTTGACGCCAGCGACACACTGGATCCCGGCGAAACGGCCACCGTGGTCGGCAATTACGACGGCTCCGTTCCGCCCGGCTTCTACGATGCGGGTATCGCAGAGGACGGAAATTTCATTCCCGATGGCGAGGGCAGCAAGTCAGACACCATTTTCTTGGTCGACAGGAACACAGGCGAGTATGTTACCCTGTCCTATGGCGATCCGCCGGTCGCCCCCACTTTGCCGCCTGGCTTTCCGGGAACCACGCAACTGGGCGTGGGCGAGAGTATCGACAGTAGTGCGCCCAACGGGGTCGCATTCGCCCGCAACAGCGACGGTGATCTTGAAGAAACAGCACCGACGCCGGGCTCGCCCAACCTGCCATGTTTCGTTAAAGGCACCTGCCTTGATACAGCCCGGGGTTACGTGCCGGTCGAGGCTCTTGTGCCTGGTGATCTGGTTCTGACACGCGACAAAGGGTTCCTGCCGGTCTGCGCTGTCGGGGCGTTCCGCCCGTCTGGTTTTCAAATCCGTCAGAATACTGATTTGGAGCCGGTGGTTTTTCCGGCCGGTACCTTGGGGAACACACGGGCGCTTTACCTGTCGGCGGCCCACCGGGTCATGCTTAACGGCATATCGGCGGAACTTATGTTTGGCAGTCCCGAGGTTCTAGTTACAGGCCGACAGTGCCTTGGGTCACACGGTGTCGCCGTGGTTCCAGTACCTCCGGGACTGGTCTACTATCACGTGCTGTTCGAAACGCATGAAATCGTGCGAGCCGAAGGCTGCTGGGTCGAAAGCCTGTTTCTGGGGGATCTTGCGACGCGGTCGCTGGATTTGGCCGGGTGCTGGTCAACCGTGCCAGACTTTGACATCCATGCCGTCACGCATGATGCCACGGCCCGTCTGGTTCTAAAGAAGCGAGAAGCGCAGATCGCATTTGATACTTGCGGATATCATGTGGTTTCATCGCGCTGGGCGGCATGATGCCGTGCCCGTGATGTCGCCTGGAAGTGGAAGAACCGGCTGAAAATCCTAATCAAAGCGCATCAAGTCTGCACTAGTCGCCGCCGCCTGCATCCAGCGCGCGCAGGAACGCGGGCCGGGTCGCGACCGCCGCGTTGAAACTGGCCAAACCGGGATACTCTGTATCTTTGCCCAAGCGCGTGATTACCCCGGCCGGAAAACTCAGCATGATGTCTGCCGCAGACAGTGTATCGAGCACGAAGTGACCGCTTGGTCGCAATTGGGATTCCAGATAGTCGAAATGGCTTTTCAGCTCGCTTTGGATCCGTGGCTGCAATGGGGCTCCCGCGTCACCCAGCAGTCCGACATACAAATTCAAAAGTATTGGCGTCATCACCGACCCTTCGGCGAAATGCGTCAGTTCAAGGTGCTTGACGTAGTCCGGCGTGCCGGCCTTGGGTATCATCGCGGGCGCACGTGTCGCGCAAATATAGTCCACGATTGCCCCGGACTCTGTCACCACATGCCCGTCCACTTCAACGGCGGGCGACTTTCCAAGCGGATGGATTTTCTTCAACGCCTCGGGGGCCAGTCGCGTGGCCGGGTCCCGTTCATAGCGGACCACTTCATATGTCTCACCGATTTCTTCGAGCAGCCACAAGATGCGGAGCGACCGCGATTTGTTCAGATGGTGTACTCGGATCATTCGGGATGCCACTTTTTGATGGATTGCGCGATTTGCTCCGGGATCTGGTGCAAGAGCCAGTGATTTGCCTTTGGAAACTGAACCCGCGTGAGGTCCGGTGCATATTCCTCCAGCCCTTCGGTGGAGGCTGGAAGCAAAGCTGTGTCCTGTTCGCCCCACAAAAGCAGATGCGGGCACGTCACCATCAGTCGCTTGCGGGGCAGGGTCGGTGCGTCGACCAGGGGCTGTCCGGGTCGCGCGATGTGCAGCGGCGAGGCTCGGTACCAGTGGATCATGGTTTTCAGCCGTCCGGGCCGGGACCATTCGGTGACGTACTCACTCATCTTGTCCTGTGTGAGCCATGCGTCATCCATGTTCGCCCGAAAGAAGCGCTTGAGCCTTTCGTAGTTGTTTTCCGCGAAATGGGCTTCTGACCCCACGTCTCGCAGCCGAAGGATGTATTGCGAGGCCACGGCCTGTGGTCCGCCTGTGGCCAATTCGCGTTGAAACGGTGCCGGGTGCACGCCATTGGCGATGATCAACCGGTTGACCAGGTCCGGTTGAAACATGGCAAGGCCATAAGCCACGGCCGCGCCCCAGTCGTGCCCCATCACGGTCAGGGGCCCACCAAACCTCTTGATCAACTCCACCATGTCGCTGACCAGTTTGGGTGTCTTGTAGTGGCTGACGTCGTCGGGCGCCCAGCTTTGGCCGAAACCGCGCTGGTCCGGGGCGATGCAGTAAAACCTGTCTGCAAGGTGATGCGCCAAGTCGGACCACGCGCCGCCGTATTCCGGGAAGCCATGGAGCAAAAGTATGGGCGGTTTTGCGGGATCCCCCCAAAAGCGCACGAAAAACGGGTTGCCGTTCAGACTAAGCGTTTCGGTCTGCATGACATCAGCCTACCTGCGGCGCCCGTTCAATCAAGCCCAATGGCGTTTTACGGCTTGAGTGTTTCAAACATAAGCCCTTGCGCCGTGCGAGGTGCGAAACCTTGCCAATACGTGTGATCCGCCGTTGGTGCACCGGCGTCATCCCGCGATACGACCCCGTCCGCGGCCTTGGGAACAAGCGAAAGATACTCGGATCTCGACGCATCGCCTTTCAGATGCAGATCCATGAACGCGGTCGTAAAATGCTGCGAGATATTGTTCATCCGGACGTTGTCCCAAACGGCATCTGCGTAATGCTCGAAGGGGATGAAATCAATGTGCTCTGACGGGGCATAAGCTTCTTCCGGGGCCGGCATTGGGGCGCCGGCATTGTGATTGGCGGCCTCGAATGTCAGCAGGTGGCGAGTCGTTCCCGTGAGACCTTCGTAAATCGCACGCATGGACGGGTAATCCGACACGTCATCGACACTGCCGGCTATGATCATCACGGGCTTTTCGACACGTGCCAGCCCGGTTTCGTCCCAAAAGCCGTGGTTCATGCCCCAGGGCCCAAAGGCGACCACAGCCTTGACGCGCGGGTCGATCAGGTCCTCGTGGGTGTCCGAGCCTGCCAGGTTTGGTTCCAAAATGCCGGGCGGCGTGCCCCACGACCAATTCATAGCAGCCGGGCTCAGGCCAGCACCGCTGTAGATCAGCGCTCCGTAGCCGCCCATCGAGTAGCCGATGACGCCCGTGCTAGATGCGTCGATGATGTCGCCAAGTGGGCCGTTCAAAGCGGCCATTTGGTCCACAACGAACCGTTGGTCACGAGGCCGATGCAACAGTGTCGAGCCAAATGCCGCCTGTGTCGCATATGTGCTGTCAGTGTGATCGACAGAAACGGTGACGTATCCCTTTGATGCCAGGTTCTCGCCCAAATGACTCATCAGCATCCGATTGCCGGGGTATCCATGCGAGATCACGACCAATGGAAAGGATGCACCGGAAGCGGGCGCAGCGTCGCGCGTCGCGCGACCTGTCAACGTGGTGTCGGTGTGACCATCACGGATCTTGGTGAGATATGTTCCGCCCGGTTGCGTGCCGGGCGCTGCCGGGTACCAAACCTCGACCGTCAGCGGCCGCTCATAGACCGGTCGCGAGCCGTCAACGATGTTCACGACATCCAATTGATCGGGATGGGCCAAAGACAAGGTTTGCACCCCGATCGGAAACGTTCCAAATGCGGCGAGTTCCGGGGCATCGGGTCGTACAAGGTCAATCCGGTTTTCAGCCAAGGCGGCACCCGCCATGATCCCGGCGACCAGTGTTGCGGCGATCACGTGCTTTGACATGACATCTCTCTCCCCGTGCTTGGAACTCCCGGATAAAGTGTGTCATGTCCTCAAGTTCTTGCAAACCTTCGAAGCGTGAATCTTTTGTGACCGGCAAAGAGACGCTTCAAAGCGCGCGATCCAGCGCAGTGTAAAGCGCGGCCAAACTGTCGGCGGCATGATGCAAAGCTGCGACGGGATCGGACCACTCTGTGTCCGGAACTTCACGCCAGGCCACCAAGCCTTTGCGGCGCAACAGGCTTTCTGCCGGATGATCCTTGGCAAAGGGCGGCGGCACGCGTTTCAACTCTGGATCGCGCAAGGCAAATCCGTGCATTGCCGCGGCCTCGACGGCTGCGTGAACCTCTGATGCCAAATCCGTATCCAGTGCGCGGCGCCATTCTGTCAGTTGGACCTTATCAAACCCCATGATCCCGCCACCGACAGAAACATAGTCCGGCGCAATTCCGAAAAACAGCCCTACGGGCGCGCCCTCTTTCCGCGACCACAACATGTGAAGATGCGTGTTGTAGGGGCGTTTGTCCTTAGAAAAGCGCACATCTCTGTGGGCGCGAAAAAGCTTGGTGACCCACGGGGTTGCGAAGGTG
Organism: uncultured Rhodobacterales bacterium; assembly: GCA_963922515.1. Lineage (GTDB taxonomy): Bacteria > Pseudomonadota > Alphaproteobacteria > Rhodobacterales > Rhodobacteraceae > JACOMT01. The sequence goes on from CAWUIW010000021.1 coordinate 6,517, forward strand.
CGGGTCAGATCTGCGGCCACGATATCCAACAGTGTCTGCGCCGGGGCTTTCAACTGCGACTCGTAGATTGGCTTTTGCGCGTTGAACCAATCTTTGGTGTTGTTCCCGGCAAGGTCCGCGCAGAAGCGCCGCGCGTCATGAACAAGCGTTTCCAAGTTTACCGGGTCTATCATGCAAGCTCTCCTTCAGTTTGGAAAACCTAGCAGGGATTTTGTAAATTCACAGGCCGGTCACAGCCCCTCTTGCCCCGGGTTACCGATCACACTAGTGCAGCCATCGGAGGCAAACCATGACGTACCTGAAGCATGTGAGCGCGATACTCGTGCTTGGTCTGCCGCTGATTGGCGGGCATCTGGCACAAATGGCAATCGGTATGACCGATACCGTCATGATGGGATGGTATGGCGTCGAGGCTTTGGCGGCGATCACGCTGGGCAGCAACTACTTTTATGTGTTCTTCCTGTTTGGCTCCGGCTTTGCGTGGGCGGTCATGCCCATGGTCGCGGCATCCGCCGGTTCAGGCGACGAAACCAGCATCCGGCGCACGACCCGCATGGGTCTTTGGCTGTCGCTGATGTACGCAACGCTCGCCTTGCCGGTCATGTTGTTCTCTGAGCCTGTCCTGATCCTTTTGGGCCAAGATCCGTTGATCGCGGCGGAATCGGCACGCTATTTGCGCGTCGCGGGCTGGGGGTTGTTTCCGGCCTTGATCGTTATGGCGCTCAAGAGCTACTTAGCTGCGCTGGAGCGCACGCAGATTGTCCTGTGGATTACCCTGCTTGCAGCCCTGGCCAACGGTCTGGCGAACTGGGCTTTCATCTTTGGAAACTGGGGCGCGCCGGAATTGGGGATCGTTGGCGCTGCGATTGCATCGGTCATCACCCAGTTCGTATCGTTGATTGCCGTCATTGTTTATGTCGTGCGCGAACTCCCCCAGCACGAGCTTTTCGCCCGCTTCTGGCGCCCGGACTGGGAGATGTTCGGCAAAGTGGCTCGGTTGGGCGTGCCTATCGGGCTGACCACGCTCAGCGAGGTCAGCCTGTTCACGGCGTCAGCCTTGATGATGGGGTGGCTGGGGACCATTGAACTGGCCGCGCACGGCGTCGTGATCACCATCGTCAGCGCCGCCTTCATGATCCATCTTGGGCTCAGCAACGTCGCAACCATCCGTGCCGGCAACGCCTATGGTCGCCGCAACCGGTCGGACATGGTGCGCGGCGCTCAAGCTGTGTTTGGCCTGTCGCTGGTCGCATCGGTTGCTACGGTTTCCATTTTCCTGCTGTTCCCAGAGCCGTTGATTTCGCTGTTTCTGGATGAAGCAGATGTGCGCCGCGCCGATATCGTCACGGTGGCCGTGGGCCTGCTTGCGGCGGGAGCCTTGTTTCAACTGGCCGATGGAGCACAAGTGATCGCGTTGGGGCTATTGCGTGGGGTGCAAGACACGGCAGTGCCCATGGTGATGGCCGCGCTGGCCTATTGGGTGGTTGGCATTCCCGCAGCTTATGCGCTGGGTTTCCTGACCGATTTGGGCGGCCGCGGTGTGTGGCTTGGGTTGGTTGTTGGGTTGACTATAGCTGCCGTCTTCCTGCTGGCCCGATTTTGGATCAGCGGATTGCGCAAAGTCACTGCAACCGCGGCGGCGTAAGCGTCAGGCGCCGCGGCCTGATTTCAACATCCTGTCCGCTTTTTTGCGAACCAATACAGACCGCAGGTCGTGCATGGTCAGCAGCAACGTGTCTGTCACTTCCTCCAGTTGGGCGTCGGTGGCTTTGGACTGCACCCAATGCGTGGTCAGGTTCAAATAATCGACCGCGCGGTGAATATCATCAATATCGCGCGCGGCCAGAAGCGCCTTGCGCTCATCCATCCAGGTGCGAATGGCCGCCACGTCTGCATTGCTGAGCTTTCGGTCACCATGCGGTTTGATATCGCCATTGCGAATATTCACAACGGCGATCTGATCCATTTCGATGCGGCGCTGCCTGTTTTCGGTATTAACGCGAAACACAAAGGCGCCGTTGTCCTTGATCCGAAAGTAATACTCTGGAAGTCCCGCTGTCATAAGCCTTCACCACTCGCTAAATCATGCCAGTGACAGTCTGCGAAGGCGTTAATATGGCCGCGATCGCGCAATTCTTTGACAGGACATGCGCGTGTCGCTTCGCACTTCATGTCAAACTGGCACAAAACCCTTCAATTCGATTGCACGCTTCTTCAAGAGCGCTGTCTGATGTAGCGTAGCTTATCCTGAAATTTGGCGAAACCCCAAACGCGGCGCCAAACACGACCGCGACCTCGACCTCTTCGAGCAGCGCGGTTGCAAAGGCTTCGTCGTCAGCGATGACGGTGCCGCGCGGTGTGGTTTTGCCAATCAAGCCAGTGATCGAAGGGTACACGTAAAAGGCTCCTTCGGGGACCGGGCAAGTGATGCCGTCGATGGCGTTCATCCGCGCCACAACCAGATCGCGGCGGCGCTTGAAGGCGGCGTTATTGGTCTCGATAAAGTCGTGGCTGCCATTCAACGCGGCCACTGCGGCCCATTGGCTGATCGAGCAAGGGTTGGATGTGGATTGGGACTGAATCTTGCGCATCGCGCGGATCAGGGGCTCGGGGCCGGCCGCGAAACCGATCCGCCATCCTGTCATGGCGTACGCTTTGGATACGCCATTGCAGGTCAATGTGCGTTCGTAAAGCCCCGGTTCAATCTCTGCCGGTGTACAAAACTGGAAATCGTCATATGCTAGGTGCTCGTACATGTCGTCCGTCATCACCCAGACGTGCGGATGGCGCATCAGCACGTCGGTCAGCTCCCTCAGCTCTTCGGGTGCATATCCGGCACCCGTTGGGTTGGAGGGCGAATTGAAGATCAGCCATTTGGTATTGGGAGTGATCGCCGCTTCGAGTTGGTCGGCAGTCATCTTAAAGGCGCTGTCGATGCCGCATTCCACGATGACAGGGGTGCCGCCGGCCAATAGAACCATGTCCGGATAACTCACCCAATACGGAGCTGGAATGATCACCTCGTCCCCTGGATTGAGTGTTGCCATGAGGGCATTGTAAAGGATCTGTTTGCCACCAGACGCGACCGAGACTTGTGACACGGAGTAAACGAGGCCGTTGTCGCGCTGAAACTTGGCACATATTGCCGCTTTCAGCTCTGGAATGCCGTCAACAACCGTGTATTTGGTTTTGCCAGACTGTATCGCTTCGATGGCGGCGGTCTTGATATGATCCGGCGTGTCGAAATCGGGTTCGCCCGCGCCAAGACCGATGACATCTTGTCCCGCTGCCTTTAGTTCGGCGGCTTTGTTAGACACGGCAACAGTCGGAGACGGTTTCACGCGGGCAAGCGTGTCGGAAAGAAAGGGCATGCAGGGCCTCGATAACCTGGTGGACCCGGCCGTCATAGGATGCGTATTGCGGGCGATCAAGCGCGTCCGGACAAAAGAAGGAACGAATGCATGGATGAGCATCTGAATGATGACTGGTTTGGTCCGGATGCCGCCACATTCGGCGATCGTGTTGCGGGCGCGCGGGAGCAGGCCCAGATGACACAAGCCGAATTGGCCAAGCGCCTGGGGGTCAAGAAATCGACCTTGAATGGCTGGGAACAGGACTTGTCGGAACCGCGCGCCAACAAGTTGCAGATGATGGCGGGCATGCTGAATGTATCGATCATGTGGCTGCTGACCGGCGAAGGCGAAGGCATGTCCGCTCCGGACGATCTGCTTGGCGCCGAAGACATACCGGCCGATATGGCCCACATCCTGCGGGAACTGCAGGACATTCGACTTGAAATGCGCGCCTCGGCCGAGCGTGCGGCGCGTCTTGAAAAACGGCTGCGCACCATGATCGGAGCACATTCCGGTGAATGAAACGCGCGATGTCCGCTTGAAGCGTCTGGCCATGCGGTCGATGCGCCGTGGGATCAAGGAAATGGACCTGATCCTATCCACTTATGCAGACCGCCACCTCGCAGACATGGATGACACAACGCTTGACGTCTACGAAGCGCTTTTGGCCGAGAACGATCAGGATTTGTACCAATGGGTGACCGCACAATCGGCACCCCCGGGCGAGTACATAGAGCTGATTCTCAGCATCTCGCAAACCTTTCAAAAATAACGATTTTTTGACTTAACGCTTTCTTTGGGAATTGTCGCGACTCTGTGGCTCGAGCAGTTGAGTCGGAGTAAGGCATGACCATTGAGATGCAGTTGGGACAGATTGAGCACAAGAGCTTCATGACCAGCTATCTTGAGGCGCTGTCGCTCGTAGAGCGTTTGCACCGGCTGTTGCTTGACGTGATCAAGGATGAATTCGAACGTCTAGGGGTTCTGGAGATCAATGCAGTTCAGGCGTTGTTGCTGTTCAACATTGGAGACAACGAGGTGACCGCCGGTGAACTCAAGTCGCGCGGATACTATCAGGGCAGCAATGTCAGCTACAATCTGAAGAAGCTTGTGGAAATGGGTTACATGCACCACCAGCGGTGCGAGATCGACCGCAGGTCCGTGCGCGTGCGACTGACCAGCCGGGGCCGCGAAATCCATGATGTGGTCGAGACGCTGTTTTCCCGCCATGCCAGTGGATTGCAAGATCGTGGGGTCATCGGTCCCGCCGGCATCGAAGAAATTACCTCTTCCCTGCGGCGGGTCGAGCGCTATTGGACCGATCAGATCCGCTACATTTATTGAAAAAGGGGCCGGTTCATCCTGGGCTTTTGCTGTACGGCGCAGGAAGAGAACCAATGGCTTGTGACCTAAGTTCCCGCTCCAGCTTGCGCCGCATCGCGCGTTCATAATCTTCGAAACCTTGCGCAACCTCGAGGAAGGCGCCAGGGCCGCGCAGCACTTCGCTGCGGTAAAAGTCGATCAGCGTCACCTCGGCTTCGTAGTCGGCCGCGTTGACCACCAATCCGTTGACTGTGACGCCGGAAAACGGAAACTCGCGATAGGCCTCTTCGGGCCCGAACCCTTCATTGTTTTCGCCGTCGCCTGCCATATCAAGGGTCTGAAACAGGCAGGCCGGTGCCTCGCGCAGCAATCCTGCGCCAAAGCCCAACGCATAGCCCATTGCCGTCGGAAAACTGTTGTAGCTGCGCTGTGACCGGCTGATTGTTTCCGCAACACGAAGCACATCCGCAGGCCCGTACATCATCGTCCAGTCAACCAAGAGTTCCTGATTGTACCGCCCGCTCCATTCGTAGACCGCTATCGCGACCGGCAGCGGGGCAGAGAACATCGCGTCCTGCACCTCTGGTGCCAGAAGGGCGGCGGCAAGGCCGCTGCGCTGCAATACATCTTCGTCCGCGTCCACCGACGACGACACATCCATAGCCAGCGCCAACGCCAGGCGACAATCGACAGCCGCAGCCTGCGTCGCCAATATGCCCATCACGGCCGCAAGAGCGGGCCGGATCACCAATGTCCGGTGTTGCCCATGCTGATCCAGGGTTCGGCTGGTTCCAACGCAGGCCCGTTTTGCAACAGCTCGATCGAAACGTTGTCCGGAGACCGGACAAAAGCCATCCGCCCGTCGCGTGGAGGCCGGTTTATCGTGACGCCATTGTCCTGCAGGTGCTGGCACATGTCGTAAATGTTGTCGACACCATACGCCAAGTGACCGAAATGCCGACTGTCACTGGGCAACGCATCGTCACCATCCCAATTATAGGTCAGTTCGACCGGGCAGTTTTCTTGCCCTTCTGGCGCCATGAAAATCAGCGTAAAGCGGCCGCTCTCACTTTCGTTGCGCCGCGTTTCCTTAAGCCCCAGCAATTCGTAAAACGCGATCGATGCATCCAGATCTTTGACGCGCACCATCGTATGAAGATAGGTCAGGCCCATTTCGCTCTCCCAAGGCAATCCGGTTGCATGCGAGCATAGCGCCGGGGGCATCGGTGTCGAGTGTCGCGAGGGTCAGAACGCGGACTGTATCCCAAAATTGATGCCAAGCCGCTCGCTGTCATATAGCCCGATATTGCTGTCCACAGCAGATCCGAAAACCGTCATCGTCGGGTTGAAGCCGTAATAGTCGATGTCTTTGAAGATCAGGGTCATCTCGGCGCTGTAGCGGTCCTCTTCGCGTCCGTCCGGGCTGTGCGGTGACACTTCGTAATCCCGGTTGCGATAGCCCAGTCCAAACTGCACGTTGGCACCGAAAAGCGGCTTCTTGAACACAACTGATGCGGTCAAACCCAGCTCTTCGAATTCTTCGGAGTCCGTCGGAGATGTTGCCATCGCCGCTGTTGCGGCGAGGCGCAGTTGCATGCCGTTGTCCAAGAACCGGGCGATCCAAGCATCTGCGCGATAAGTATCCAGATCGTGCGTGCGAATACCCCACTGACGTTCACCGCCCAGCCGACCGTTGATCCGGGTCTTGGGGTTCAAAGTGTAGGATTGAATGACATTCGTGCGGGCAAAACGGACATATTCCTCGCCGCCATACCAGCTTTGCCCACCATCCAGCCGCAAGGCGACCTCTCCGCGGCGGTCAAAGTTGAATTGGCGATACCCATACCCAAGGATGTAGCCGATGTAACTGAAATCGGATGCGCTGACATTCGGGGCTTCGGCCCTGGCTTCGTCTGACAAAGTGTAGGCACGTGAGTCAAACGAGAAGAACAGATCATGCGCCGCCGTCCCTGATTGCAGGAAACGGTAGCGTGTATCAAAGCCAAATGCGTATTCAACGCCCGACAAGGCCAGCGCAGCGCCAGACAGTTCGTATTCAACGGGCTCGCCAAACAGCAACTCTGTCAATTGATAGTTCAGGAAAGAGGATCGCGACGATGATCCGTTATTGATGTTGCTGTCCGGCGTGATCGAGAAAGAATAGCGCGTTGACCATGGATTGGCTGCGCGCACGTATTTGAAATCGCGTATGGCTATGCGTTCCAGCCTTTCGTCGGGTGCCAGCTGCACCGCCCGCCGCAGCCAAAGCTGGGCCATTGTTTTCTGGCCTGAGCTCGACAGCACCTGAGCCATCACCATCGCCGCAACGTAGCGTTGTGCTTCTGTTTCGGACAGGCGCCAGGCTTGCCGCGCCGCTGCCTTTGCCTCTGTGGGCGCGTCCATATCACGATGGGCGCGAGCCCGAACCAGCCAGGCAATGTGATCATCTTCATCACGCAGCAGCAGTGCATTGGACAGCGTTAGTGCTTGATCCGGGCGACCGATGCGCAGCGCTTCAGAAGCGGCCTGGCGCATTTGCTCGGCGGTCAGGGAATAGAGCTTGTCCTCGGCCGAAGCGACCGAGGCCAGCAAAACCGTCACCAGGATCAGCAAGCTGCGCATCTTGCGCAGCCCGCGCGTCACCGGGCGCATTACCGGTAGACGATGAACCCGCCGGTATCGCGGACGGTCACGCCGTCCGGCTGCCCGACGCTGGTGGTCAGGACAACGATGCCAACGATCTCGTCCGCGTTGTCGCCAGAGACGACGGCGTAGTAGTTTCCGGTTTCGAACTGAACGACCTCACCGGTGTTGTCCACAAACGTACTGGATAGGGTGCCCAGCAATTCCCCGTTATCGTCCAATACCCCGGGACCAACCGTAAACAGGGCTGTCGGGATTGCGGTCAACGACGCATCCTCGTTCGTATTGATCCCGTCGATCACACTTTGCGTGACGTCGTTGCCGTTGATGTCAAAGATGGTCCGGTTTGTGATCGATCCCTGAACACCGTCGCCGCGGGTGCCGGTAGTGTCATCGAAATCATCAAAGTCGATGGCTATATTGATGTCTGCTGTTGAATATTGCAGCCCGCCCGCACCGCTGAAGTCGCGGATGCCGGACACACTTCCGCTGTAAGCCGCTTGTCCGGTGCTGGGCAATGTCACGCCACCTTCGCGCTGATATACAAACCCGCCAAACCCGAAATCTGCGTAAGCGCCTGTGCGTACGATGGCAAACTGCGTATTGGCCGTATTGCTGATGCCATAAATCGCGCGGTGCGTGAATTGGTTTATCGGCGTCCCGGTGCTGGGGTCGGTGACCTGCGCCGAGGCTTCGTAAACCGCATAAGGACCAAGCGAGCTGACATTTGTGCCGCGGGCATATGTGTTGTCGCCATCAAAGGCGAGGCCGTCCACCACGAAGGTGTCGCTTGCTGCATTGTAGGTTACGCCGCTCACGGATCCGTCGCCGTTATTGCCACCATCGGTCGATGTTGGCTCTGATCGGAAGATCGACGCGTCTGCCGTGGGAGAGGCCGTGCCCGGCGGCATCGTGCGGTCGCCGTCAATATCGGTGCCTGTGTCGCCGGTATCCGTTGTGGTTGTGTCGCCTGTGGTGGCGGTTGTGTCAAATGGATTGGTGCCGTCGCCACTGCATGCGCTCAACGACACACCGACCGCCAATGCGGCGAAATACTGTTTCATGCCCTCAGCCTCAAAATTTTTTATTATGTGCTGTTTTGAAAAGACTTTGACCGCAACGGCAAAAAAGTCAATAATGTATGGCGGTTGCGAGCATTTCTTCGACTCGCCATGGTTTTATTGCCATACCTTATATCGCGGTTCCGCGTCGGCAAACGGCAAGATATAGTGGTGCACGACTCATATTGCGGAAGGAGCCCCACATGACGCTGACGCGCGAGCAACTGGCCGAGATCGAGGACTTGCGCGGATCGACCAGCGCCACACGCCGCGTGGTCGCTGCCGGTATGGAACAGCATCTGTACACGGCGTATCCGGTTCTGGATCACGGATTCGTCCGGGTTATCGACTATATGGGGGATGATGCTGCGATCTGTCAGGCTGCGCGCGTCAGTTATGGCAAAGGCACAAAGTCGGTTTCAAACGATGAAGGGTTGATCCGCTACCTGATGCGGCACTGGCACTCGACCCCGTTTGAAATGTGCGAAGTCAAATTGCATGTGAAGCTACCGGTGTTCGTCGCGCGTCAATGGATCCGGCACCGTACGGCCAATGTGAACGAGTACTCTGCCAGATACTCGATCCTGGACAGGGAGTTTTACATTCCGGCACCCGAACACGTGGCCGCGCAGTCAGAAGTCAACAACCAAGGGCGAGGCGCGGTGCTTGAGGGGGACGAGGCCGCGCGCGTGCTTGAAATTCTGAAAGCCGATAGTGCACGCGCCTATGACAACTATGAGGCGATGATTGACCAAGATGGGCAACAAGGTTTGGCGCGTGAATTGGCCCGCATGAATTTGCCTGCGAATATCTATACGCAGTGGTATTGGAAGGTTGACTTGCATAACCTGTTCCATTTTTTGCGATTGCGGGCGGATGCGCACGCGCAATACGAAATTCGCGTTTATGCCGAAGAGATGTGCAAAGTTGTCGCGGATTGGGTGCCGTTCGCCTACCGCGCTTTTGCGGACTATCGGATGGGCGGAGCCACACTTAGCGGCACCGCGCTGGATGTAATTCGGCGTATGCTCGCCGGCGAGCAGGTGACCCAGGAGACATCGGGCATGTCCAAAGGAGAGTGGCGCGAGTTCAGCGCGATTGTGCGCCCGACCGATTGATTGAACCGATCGCGCTTAGTATATACGTAGGATATACATGACGTCATAAAAGTGTTACAAAGGCGCAGCCCTTGAGGAGCGCAGCCGTTGATTCGTACCACTTTTTCGTCTTTTCTCTTGCTGGTCGTCGGTACCGCCACATTGGCATCGCCAATTGCCGAGGTTCTGTGCGAGCCGACAGAGCGGATGCGACTGAAATTGGAGACACAGTTTGGCGAAACCCGTGCGGCGACCGGGCTTCGCGGTCCAGAGCAGATCATGGAAGTCTGGACCGATGATCGCGGCGATTGGACGTTGGTCATGCGGTATGCCAGTGGCAAAAGCTGTATCGTGGCCATGGGCAAGCATTGGTCTGCCGACGCGGCACCAGAGGCCGGATAGGTCGGTCCTGTCGTAGTATCGGAAACACAGCGTTTCCTTTTTGGGAAAGCACTGGACAGGATCGCCGCATTGCGGCCATGCTTTTGCCATAATCTGTTTCGCAAAGGTGAGGGTCTTATGCGTTTTGTATTGGCAATTCTAGCACTCGGCGGATTTGTTGCTCCCGCTGTTGCCCAACAGGTAGACACCGCAATTTATTCATATGCGCATACGGACAATTTCTGCCCGGCTGGATTGCAGCCAGTTGTTGCTGGTCCGGACGGAATATCGTGCGGTCAGCCGAACCAAACAGTAACCTATCAGACGGCTTCGACCTGCCCTGGTAAAAAGAGACACCATCATCGAGTGAACGATTGCCCGCCTGGCGTCAAAGGCTGTAGCTGAACAAAATGGCGCGCCCGACTACAAGAAGGGCGCGCAATTCATTTTAAAAGTTACAAAGGCTTCAGATCTGACGCCATCTGGCGACCGTCACGACCATCTTGCAATTCATATTGTATTTTTTGGTTATCCGCGAGGCCGGTAAGGCCAGAGCGCTCGACCGCGGAAATGTGAACAAACACATCTTTTCCGCCCTCGTCAGGGGCAATGAAACCATACCCCTTGGTTGTGTTGAACCATTTCACGGTGCCCGTCGGCATTGCCCGTGTCTCCTTCCATCTTGCTTCGCGCCCTTACCCTGGCAAGGGCCTTTTACGCGGCGCAACCGGCGGCAGGGATCCCGTCTAAGATCTTCAAGACGCGAGTCTGCTGAACGGATGTTCCAAAAAAGAACATTGCACGGTAAGGGCAAAAATCAAGAAAAACACGGCTTGCAACGCAGCAAGCGTCACTTTAACGCGCGGACAAAGAGGAGCAAAATGATGAAAGTTTTCGGTCTGAAATCCTGCGACACTTGCCGTAAGGCATTGAAAAAGCTTGAACATGCGCAATTGATTGATGTGCGGGTCGACGGTTTGCCAACAGAAATACTAGATGCTGCGCTTGCACAATTTGGTGGCAGCCTTGTCAACACTCGCTCGACAACGTGGCGCAATTTGGATGACGCCGAGCGGACGCGCCCAGCCCGCGCGTTGCTGACGGAACATCCAACACTGATGAAGCGCCCGCTGATCGCAAGCGAAGGGCGTCTTTATCTCGGCTGGACCACCGACGTACAGCAAGCCCTTGGCGTCGGCTGATCGGTTGATTATGTCGTTTCTGTAAAAAGTGGAGAGACGGAATGCGCAACGCTGCGCTGGTACTTGGAATTATCGCCGGGCTTGTCGGCATGCTGGTAGGCTTTTTTTCCTTCGGTTACACCGAGGCCATCAACCGGTTCGGTGAGGTGGAAGGCGTGTTTGAGCAGGTTAACGATCCGCAGCTGATCCGCCTGACTTCGATTGTCGCGCCACTTCTGGCCATTGCAGGCGGTGCGATGGCCCGTGCGCGTGCCCTTTGGGCGGGCGTGCTTCTGCTGATATCATCTGCAGGCATGTATCACGCCTTTGGATTTGGCGTGTTCACGATGTTCCCGATCGCTTTTGCCGGTGTGGCGGGTTTGCTGGCCATTTCGGCCGGCAAACCCGATGAGCCAAAAGCGCATTTCTGACGTCACGACAGCTTGAGCAGCCGATCAAGCGACAACGGACCAGCACCCTGAATGACAAGGACCAGCATCAAAAATACCCACATGGTGCGCTGATCCAAAAGACCTTGGGCGCTGTCCAAGAACCCGCCAAGCCCAACGCCATGGCCCACCACATCCACCAGAGTTTGCACGGCAATGAAGCCAATCATGCCAAGGGCGGCAAATCGGGTCAGAAGCCCGATCACCAGCAGAACCGGCAGCACAAACTCGGCAACTGTGCCAAGAAAGATCACGAGACGCTGAAAGATGTTCATTTGCGTCACGTCGTACAAAACCGCTTCCGCGGCCTTGGGGAAGATCTGCGCAAAGGCACCGGCCGATGGAGAAAAAATCGACCCGTCAGTTTTTAGCGTGGCCGAATTCCAGTAGTAGAAGAACAGAACGAGTATGAATACGATGCGGGCCAAAGTTGGCGTCAGCGCGCTGCCATGTTTTGCGACCGGTGCAAACACCGCGTTGTGAGACGAAATGAGGCTGAGCATGGGTTAGTCTTTCGTTGTGAGAGAGATGATGGCGCCTTGCCCAAGCAAAAGCCCAAGCGCGGCCCCGAGGTCGAATTCAGGAGCGGCGGCAGCGGCGATGTCAGTCGCGGCGCCTAACGGTTCGTTGGCGGCAAGCGCGATAACGAAATCTGCCGCGCCGGCTGACAAGCGGTGTGGGACCGGATCAAACTCTGGCCGGGTGATCAACACGTCTTCGGCCCCTGGTTGTGGTTTGGCACCGTTTGCCATGTTGAACGCCCAGATGCCGTGGATCGGATAGGCGGACCGCAAAACTTCAACGGCCGGGGCAAGCCCGAGCCGCGCGTTCATCAGGTCATCCGGGGCCAAAGCGCCCAGCGCGTCCGGGGCGATCGGCGTCGCATCCGCCGCATGATAGGCGCGCCTCATCGCCAGTTCCAACCGGGCAATATCTGCCAGATAGGGCAAGTGCTCGAGTTGCGGCATCTGCCCGACGAAGTCCGGGAAAGCCCCACCGTAGTGCATCATCAACGGCGATGACGGCGGATGGGCTCGCAAGAAAAGCCCGGCCAGCCCGTCCATGTTCTGTTGGCCGATCAGTTTTGTGATGGCAGGAAAGCCGGTGCGCATCGCTTCGGTCAATGAAACGGCGACATTGTTGCGATAGACGTTGAACCGGGCACCCGCAGCGCGGCCCTGACCATCGCGCAGCCCCTCTGGTGCTGCGCGGCTGGCATCCAGCAACGCAGCCCTGAACTCGGCTTGATCAATCATCATGCCGGTACCAGCGACAGGGCCTTGTTGGCGCGTGCGGCTTCCGCTTCCAGCGTAGGCCAATCCGGAACATCGGTATCCCATTCCACGAGCACCGGTTTCGGCCCGGATTTGGCCAGCGTATAGTCCAGTAGGGCCCAGACCGGATCCACAACCTCGCGCCCGTGACTGTCAATCAGGAGAGGCGCACCATGGTCGTCTTTATCCTCGTCATGACCGCCAAGATGGATCTCGCCGACCTTTTCCAGCGGGTAGGCATCGATATAGCTCTGCGGTGAGTAACCCAGATTGGTGGCCGACACGAAAACGTTGTTAACGTCGAGGAGAAGCCCGCAACCGGTGCGGCGGCTGATTTCAGCTAGGAAATCAGTTTCCGACCAGGTGCTTTCGTCAAAGGCCAGATAGCTCGATGGGTTTTCCAGCAGCATTGGGCGGCCTACGACGTTTTGGACGTGATCAATATGATCGGCGATACGGGCCAGTGTGGCGTTCGTATACGGAAGGGGTAAGAGGTCGTTCAGGAAATGGCTGTCATGGGTCGACCACGCCAAGTGTTCGGAAAAGCTGGCGGGGTTCAGCCAGCCGACAAGCTTTTGCAGTCGAGCGAGATGATCGCGGTCCAGCGGACCTTCGCCGCCGATAGACAGACCAACACCGTGAACGGACATCGGGAATGCGTCGGACAAGTGACGCAGTTGCGCCAACGGTCGACCGCCATCGCCCATGTAGTTTTCAGCATGGATTTCCAGCCAGCGGACCGTACCCGGGTTCTCCATGATTTGCGTGAAATGCTGAGGCTTGTAGCCGACGCCCGGCGCGGCAGGAAGCTGCGTATGGGAATGTGTCGCATCAAGCATCGATTCCGCCCCTTGGCTCACATTATAGGGAACAAAAGAGCGGGCCGGCAATCGGCCCGCCGTCACTCGTCAAAAGTGCTTATGCAGGCAGGTCGCGCTCCAGAGGTTCCAGCGAACCTTCGCGCGCTGTACCGTCTGCCATGGCCGGAAGGTCGAGCGTGGCGCACGTGCCGGCGTCTACGAGGGTCCAAGCGTTGCCTTGATAGTCAACGGTCGACGTGCCCGCGCATGTGGTGCCTGGGCCGGCCGCGCAGTCGTTTTGACCCGCGAGCGAAATACCGTAGCATTTTTCCTTGGACTGCGCTTGAGCTGTGGTGCTCACGCCGGTCAGAGCGGCAGCGACGGCGCCTGCAACGGCCAGTGTTTTGACAGTGTTCGACATCTCTCAAATCCTTTGTTCGAGTTGGGTGTCAGTATGTGACGCCCTTAACCTAGCGATGGAAAGGGGCTGTTGTGAATTCACGAGCCTGTGGGTCACGTTCGCGTTAGCGGCTGTGAGTGGCGGGAGGCAGCAAGCTCTTGAAGTCACACATAAAACGGCGGGCTGTAACAAAAAGGCGCACCGAAGTGCGCCCTTGTGTACTGCTGCATACGGCAATTGTTACAACTTGTCCGGTGGGGTTGCAGCCATCGAAAGCTCTTTTGTTACAGCTTCAAGCGGCTGAACCGAGGTTTGCTTTTCCCCAAGGCGACGGACCGAGACGGTACGGTCTGCTACCTCGCGGTGTCCGACGGCCAGGATGACGGGCACTTTGCCCACCGAATGCTCGCGGACCTTGTAGTTGATCTTTTCATTGCGGATGTCCGCTTCGACCCGCACGCCGGCGGATTTGAGCATCTCGACAACCTCGGTCACATAGTCGTCGGCTTCGGAGGTGATCGAGGCCACCACCACCTGGCGCGGAGCAAGCCAGAAGGGCAGTTTGCCCTCCCAGTTCTCGATCAGGATCCCGATGAAACGTTCGAAGGATCCCAGACACGCACGGTGCAGCATGTAGGGGCGGTGTTTATCCCCATCGGCCGCGATGTAGCTGGCGCCAAGACGTTCGGGAAGGTTCGGATCGACCTGGAAGGTCCCGCATTGCCAAACCCGGCCGATCGCGTCGGTCAGGTAGAAATCGAGCTTGGGTCCGTAAAACGCGCCATCGCCCGGTTCGAGCGTATAGTCGCGGCCCACGGCCTTGATCGCCTTTTCGAGGGCGCCTTCGACATAATCCCAGCTTTCTTCCGTCCCGACCCGTTTTTCGGGGCGGGTGGCGAATTTGATCTCGAATTCCGGAAAACCAAGCTCGGAATAGACATTGGCGAGGAAGTCGATGAAGCGGGCGCATTCGTCCTGGATCTGCTCTTCAGTGCAGAAGATATGCGCGTCGTCCTGCGTAAACCCGCGGACCCGCATGATCCCGTGGAGCGCGCCCGAGGGTTCGAAGCGCGAGCAGGATCCGAACTCGGCCAGCCTGAGGGGCAGGTCGCGATAGGATTTGAGGCCCTGGTTAAAGACCTGTACATGGCAGGGGCAGTTCATCGGTTTCAGCGCGTTGATCCGGGTCTGGTCGCGGTTCTTCTGGTCGCTGGCATCGTCGTTTTCGCCGTCGCGGCTTTCGTCCACTTCGACGATGAACATGTGATGCTGGTACTTGTCCCAGTGGCCGGAGGCTTCCCAGAGCTTGCGATCGACCACCTGGGGTGTGTTGATCTCGTTATACCCGCCCGCGCGCTGTTTGCGCCGCATGTAATCCTGGAGCGTGGTGTAGATGGTCCAGCCGTTCGGATGCCAGAAGACCTGACCGGGCGCTTCTTCCTGCATGTGGAACAGGTCCATCTCGCGGCCCAGCTTGCGGTGATCGCGCTTGGCAGCCTCTTCGAGCATTGTCAGATGCGCCTTGAGTTTTTCCTTGCCGGTGAAGGCGACGCCGTAGATCCGTTGCAGCATCTGGTTCGAGCTGTCGCCGCGCCAGTAAGCGCCCGCAATGGACATGAGTTTGAACGCATCGCCCGGAACCTGTCCGGTGTGTTGGAGATGCGGGCCGCGGCAGAGATCCTGCCAATCCCCGTGCCAATACATGCGCAAGGGTTCGTCGCCGGGAATGGCGTCGATCAGCTCGACTTTGTAGGGCTCTTTGTTGTCGGTGTAGAACTGGATCGCCCGGTCCCGGTCCCACACCTCGGTCCGGACGGGATCGCGTCGGTTGATGATCTCTTTCATCTTTTTCTCGATCGTGCCGAGATCTTCGGGCGTGAACGGCTCGGCCCGGTCGAAATCATAATACCAGCCATGGTCGATAACCGGGCCGATGGTGACTTTTGTGTCGGGCCAGATCTCTTGCACGGCGCGCGCCATGATATGGGCGAGGTCGTGGCGGACCAATTCGTTGGCCT
>CAWUIW010000022.1:0-21886 GCA_963922515.1 uncultured Rhodobacterales bacterium
TGTGGCGCAAGCACCGCTCGGTGCTGAAATTGCAATCAACCTGTGCTCGGTTGCCGAAGCCGTGGCGCGGGAACTGGCCGCACGCGCCCATATTCGCAGTCTGCCAACCCGTGTCGCCCCTCGCGTGCGCAACCCCGAAGATATCGCGGATCTTTTGAGCTACACGCTTGTAAGCGGTGCGATCAGCGCCACCGCGGACCCTTTTGAAGGAGATGTTTCATGACTCAAGTCGATCTCAACGCAGATATGGGGGAAAGCTATGGGCTTTGGCGCATGGGGAATGATGCCGAGCTTCTGAAGATCGTGACGTCAGCCAACATCGCTTGCGGCGGCCACGCAGGCGATCCGGATGTGATGGAAAAAACCTTTGCACTGGCCGCCGAAAACGGTGTGGGTATTGGCGCGCATCCCGGTTTTGCAGATACGCACGGTTTTGGTCGCTTCCGTATGCATCTGCCCTTCGCAACGCTGCAAAACATGATCCGCTATCAGGTGGCGGCGCATGTCGGTATGGCCCGAGCGTTCGGTCATACGGTGCGCCACCTCAAGCTACATGGTGCTCTGGCCAACATGTGCTCGGAAGATGCCGATATGGCCAGACATGCCTACGAGGCCGCGCTGTCGGTCGCCCCGGACCTGATTGTCATGGTATTGGCCGGGACAGCGCAGCAAAAGGCGGTGGAAGCGCTTGGATGTGCCTGGGCCGGAGAAATTTTCGCGGACCGCGCCTATAATGAAGATGCCACCCTCGTGGATCGGTCGTTGCCCGGCGCCGTGATCCACGATGCCACTCTGGCCGGCCCGCGCATTGCCCGGATGGTGCGCGAAGGCGCGATCATCACCGAAAGCGGGGCGCGTATTCCCGCCGCTATCGATACGATCTGCATGCATGGGGACACCCCTGAAGCGCTGCAGATCGCCCGCGCAGTCAGAACTGCGCTGGAAGACGATGGGGTGAAAATCACCCGCTTCGACGGCCGCCGCTAGGGTTCCTTCAAGCCGGGCTTAGGTCTCTGGATGCGCGTGCGCGTGCCGCTCGTGCAGGAAGCTACGCAAGTCCACCACATCTTTGGACTCCAACGAAACATATACAAAGCCAAGATTTGTGCGCTCTGTCACCATCTCGCCGGGATATGGCAGATAGCTGAGTTCGCGAGATCCAAAAGAAGGCGATGCGGTACCCACCTGCCATTCGGTCGTCAGCTGAACATCGACCAGCTTCATCATTGTGCCGCCACCGGCGTCAGGCCGCTCCAACGGGACACCGGAGAGACGCAGATAGGCCATCTTGTCCTTAGCGGCGACAAAACCATCGATGAATTGCGTGGCAAGCACTTGCAACTCGGCCGCCTCGTCCTCGGGCTTGAGATGGCTGTGCAAGTGGTCATGGTCATGGTTGTGGCCGATATGGCCGTTGACGATGTCATGGGGCATGGGATGGGCCTTTCTTAATCTACGCGTCCCGCGCTGACGCCAATACGGCGGCAATGTTTCCGCGATGAATGGCTTCGTAGCTGGGGTGATGGATCAGGGTACCTGCCGCAAAGTCATTGGCAAGGCAGTTTGTCAGCTCAAGCTCAGCCGCGTGCGTTTTACAGGCCAAGAGCCAGCGGATGTAACGCTGCGTTGCCTCGATCAGCGATGGTGCGTACCCGCCTTTCGCGATGCGGCTCGGGTCGCCGTGGTTCGGCAAGATCCGTGAGATGGGCAGCTGCGCCAGGCGTTCAAGCTCGGTCAGATGATGTGGCAAGCCTTCCGGTTCGCACACAAAAGTGACTGGGTCCTCTAGCGTGTCCCCCGCCAGAAGGATCTGTTGTTCCGCCAGCCACAACACGAGCCCGTCGTGCGAATGGATGTTGAAGGAAAGAAGCGATACCGAAAGATCACCCACCTTCAGGTGCATATCGTCTGCAAATGTCTCGGTCGGCATGACGAGTGGCCGGATTGGCGGTTCTCCTGCCTCAAGCTCTGACCGGACGGTCCGCATGGCCCGTTCGGTCGCAGTATTGGCCAAGATGGGGCAGTCTTCGAAAACGGCATTACCCGCGACATGGTCCGTGTGATGATGGCTCAGCACAACGCGGATACGCTTGGCGCCCTCTGCGGTGACGCACCGCCGAACCATTTGCGCATGGGCAATACTCAGCTGGGTATCGTAAATCAGCGCTTCGTCACCTGAAACGATGGCGTAGTTGCACGTGCCGAGGGCATAGCCCATCTCTTGCCAGTTTCGTGGCGACGCATAGGGGCTGTCTGGCCGCCCGGCGTAAAACGCCAGAATATGTGGCGCAGGCCGGAACACCTGAAGATCTACTGGAACGGGGGCCGTCATGCGAATACGCGCCCGCCTATCGCTCAGTTCGCCCGTGCCATCTTTTGCCCTCGAATTCGCCATGTGGGATCGACACGGGCTTATCGATATGCGCCGTATGTTTGCCCAGGTTGCCAGAGGCCACCAGAGAACCCAAAACATCCACGATGACGCGAGTGCCCATCAGCGCCGTTATATCCGAGGTGTCATACGGGGGCGACACCTCGACCAGTTCCATCCCGCAGATACCTTCGGCGGCAACCTTCGATGCCAGCGCCAACGCCTCGCGGGGTAAGAACCCACCCGGCTCCGGCCAACCCGTACCGGGAACAAAGCCGCAATCGATACTGTCAATGTCGAAGGACATGTATACCATATCAACACCATCCCACGCCATCTCGAGCGCAATTTCGGCCGTCTTGTCGATCCCCATCTGTTCCATATCGGACATGGTAATAATGTTGGTTTCGCGCTCTCTCGCGACCTTGACGGCCTCGCGCGGCACCTGCCAGCCGCCAATCCCGACCTGAACGAGGTTCTTGGCCGGCACGTTCGGCAGGTTGGTGGAGTGAAACCATGGCGTGGTATGCATCCGCTCGTCCAGGTCTTTTTCCTGAATGTCCGCATGGCGGTCAAAGTGGACAATGCCGATCTTTTTCGAGGTACATTCGGCGATACCGCGGACGCAAGGAAACCCGATGGAATGGTCTCCGCCAATCATGATCGGCAGGCTGCCAGACGAGAAAACGTGGCTGACCGCGCGGCTGATCTGATCAAATGACTTCTCAAGGTTTGCCGGGATTGTAAAAACATCGCCGGCATCGCAAAGCGTCATCTGCTCGCGAAGGTCGATCCCCATTTCATAATTGTAAGGTGTATAGAGCGCAGAGATTTTCCGGACACCCTGAGGCCCGAAACGGGTGCCGGGGCGGTAAGTGGTGCCCCCGTCAAACGGGATCCCAAGAACAGTGGCGTCATAGTCTTTAACCTCCGTGACATCTTCGGCATAGGGTGCCTTGAGAAATGTGTTGATCCCGGCGTAATGGGGCAGCTCGCCGCGAGCGAACGTCGGGATGGACTTGTCTTCGATGCTGTCGGCACCGGTCAGGCCCATCCGCAACGCCCACCGGCGTTCTTCGTCCCAGCGGCCTTCCGGAATATCCGCCTCGGCTTTCATCGATTTCCAGCCTTGCAGCTTGGTCAGATCGGGGTGGTGATACCGCTTTGCAGGACATCGCATATCCGCGGGATGGTGAGACCGGGATCGGTCAAGCGGGGTAAAGAACATGAGTTTCCTCCTCGATCGTCTGGTAAGGGATGCCGCGGTTTCTGGCATCAAAGTCGTAGGTGATGGTCGCGCCGATGATATCCGGGTCCGTGGGATCCCAGCGGGGCTTGTCAAAGACCAGGACCCGATCCCCCAGCTTGAACGCCTCTTCCAGATCATGGGTTACCATGAAAACGGTCATGCCAATTTCGGCCCGCAAATCCGTAAGAAAGTCGTGCATCGAAATCCGGGTTCCCGGGTCGAGCGCGCCAAAGGGCTCATCCAGCAACAAGATGCGCGGCTTTGCAGCCAGCGCCTGGCCTATGGCGAGCCGCTGCTGCATGCCGCCTGACAGCGCCGCGGGATACGCATCGGCCATATGATCAAGGCCACAACGTGACAGAGTTTCCATGGCCCGGCCCTGGGCCGCGCGCCTGTCGGCACCCCAGAACCTGCCCCAGCTGGTGCGAAAGCTTTCCCCAACCATAACGTTTTCAACGACGCTGAGATGTGGAAATACAGAGTATTTCTGGAACACCACGCCACGGTCCAAACCGGGCTCTTGTGCCGGCTCCCCCCCATCAATGCGGATTTCGCCTCGGGTGGGTGTTTCCTGTGCCAGCAAAAGGCGCAGAAAAGTGGACTTACCACAGCCCGAGGCGCCCACGATGGACACGAACTCGCCTTCTTCGACGGAGAGATTGACGCGCTCCAAGATCGGGCGCGTGCCATAGGATTTGAAGATATTGGTTGCGGTCACAAAACTCACAATGCGGCCTCCGCCCAAGGGAAGGCACGCCGCGATATCCACCGCAGAAGGAGGTCCATCAGAAACGCCAGCAAAGTGATCCAGATGACATATGTCAGGATCACGTCCATCGCGAGGAACCTGCGGACAAGGAATATGCGGTAGCCCAGGCCCTGTTCCGAGGCAATCGCTTCGGCTGCGATCAGGAACAGCCATGCCGGGCCAAGCGACAAGCGCACAGCCTGAATCAAACGCGGCAGCATCTGTGGCAGAGCCACGCGAATGGCGATCACCCAGGACGACGCACCAAGAGTTTCAGCCTTGACGATCATCTCGCGCGGTATTTCAAGAACACGCCCGGACATGTCCCGGATCAGAAACGGCAATATGCCCACAATGATCAGAACAACCTTTGAAAGCTCACCCAACCCGAAAACAATGAACAAGATCGGCAGGATGGCCAGAGGTGGGATCATCGAAATGACCGCTACAAACCCGGCCAGGGTAGCGCGCACATAGGGCAACAATCCGATCAGCAGGCCGAAGATCACGGCCAACGCAGCCGATATCGTGACCCCGATGCTCAGCCGTACAAGACTTGCCGCAGTATCGTGCCAAAACAGGATCTTTTCGGACCGGCGATCCGGTTCGGTCAGCAGCCGCGCTGCCGTCTCTGCGATTTTGGCAGGAGACGGCATCAGTTTGTCGGATGGGTTCACCGCCAGTCGCGCCTGCGATCCCAGTGCATAGGCGATGAACAGAAGAACGAATGGCAGAGCGATCAGCGCCGCACGCAACGCGATACCGGGATGGCGGTTGATGAAACGCATCGCTCTGCCTGTCCGCTCAGATCAAAGCGCGCCGTCGGACGCCATTTGCATATAGGTCGTGTCGAACCGGAACTGCACGTTGCCCGCGTCACCGGTTGTCGAACCGTCAGGATACGCGACACCGACAAAATCCGCTGATGGTGCGCCCTCGCCCAGAATGCCTTTGTCAAAAAGGAACTCGGCCACGCTGACCATCGTAGCCGGCAATTCAGCGCTTTCAGTGAAAGCGACCGCAGCTGCAGGGTCATAGAACATTTCCGTGGATGCAAGCTGCGCTTTGTAGCCGGCAAGATCCGTACCCGACGCTTCCGCCATCGCGGTCAGAACTTCTTCATCACCGGCGGCCATCAAGCCCATCACTTCGTACCAGGCACCCGCCATCGCTTTGCCGAAATCGGGGTTGGCCGCCAGCGTATCGGTGTTGACGACCATGAGATCGATGATTTCGCCAGGAATGTCGGAGCTGTCAAAGAGCTTTTTGGCGTTTGGATCCTCAAGGATGGTCGACACCAGCGGATTCCATGTCACCACTGCCTCGACATCTGGCGTGGCGAAGGCGGCAATCATATCTGCATCCGACGTGTTGATCACGCTGGCCAGTTCAGCCTCTTTCATGCCGACACTGTCAAGGGCACGGGCGAGCAGGTAATGCGAAACCGACAGTTCCACAAGATTGACTGGCTTGCCTTTCAGCGAGGCAAGGTCGCCATCGCCCTTGATGATCACAGCATCATTGCCGTTCGAAAAGTCGCCCACGATCAGCGCGGTTGTATCCACACCGCCACCCGACGGGATCGACAGTGTGTCCATGTTTGTCGCCGAAACACCATCGAAAGCACCGGCGGTGTATTGGTTAATGGACTCGACATAGTCGTTGATCTGCACGATTTCGACGTCGATGCCGTACTTATCGGCCCACTTGTCCATGATGCCACTGTCTTCCAGATAGCCCCATGGCATCCACCCGACATAAATGGACCATGCGACCCGAAAATCTGTTTTCTCTTGTGCGTATGCGGCGCTCGCGGTGCCGATCAGCAACGCGGACGCACCCGCAGCGATGAGCCGAAGAACTTGCATAGGAAACCCCCTTTGCGACGTTCCGCCGGTCTTGGCATGCGTGCGGCCGTGGCGGAACGGGAGATGGCGGCCTCACTTATTCGCAGTGATCTCCCGGGATTTTATCCCGCCGTGTACCGATCGGAATTTGCCAAATCGGCGACAACTCTCGGACCAGACCCTCGGCGCGGCGCCGCAGCGGAACCCTAGATGTCCTGCGACTCGCAGCGTGGCGCAGACCGCGGGCGGGCAGCAACGACAGCCGGACAAGGCGGCCACAAAACGCAACGAATGCTTGAACACTGCTTAAGTTGTGTGCAGTGCGCGTGATTTAGCGGCGGATCTGGTGCACCACCGACCCTGCACACCAGGAAAGTCGGGCTACCCGTCTTTCGGCGGATCGGCGATCGGTTGCACCCCCAAGTCGGGCAACGCATCTGCAGCGGTTGGCGCCGCGACGCACGCCGTATGCAAGGGCACATAGGAACAATCGACGGCCTCCGACCCGTCGGTTGACGCCTTGCGGGCCTTTTGCAGCCGTTGCAGACTGCCGTGGCGCGCCGAACAACTGCTACACCCAATGGCAGCCTTAGGGTCCCCCGCGAACAGGGGCGCAGCGCCCAAAACCAAGGCGCCGCAAATCACCGTTGTCAGAAAGGCTGCCGGTCTCATGCGTTGATCATGACACAGGTTGCGCGGCAAGGTAGGCCACAAGCGGAGCCGCACTTTCCGAGGCAGAGGTTGTTTCCGCCTCGAGAAACTTGATCGCGGCCACCTCGTGTTCGGTCAGGAAGGCAAGCCGAGGTTGGTCACGTTCTGGCCCAATGCGTTCCAGCTCTTGGAAGGCGCGAACGTAACCCGGATATGTGCGGCGCATGTCATCGCATAGCGCCGCCCAATCAACCGGGGTATTGTCGGCCTCGGCAATACCAGAGGCGACCAGCTTTGCCTTGGCCCGCGGTGACAGCCGATAGGCTTTGATCAATGGCGCGACGGAAGTGGCCGCATGTCGCTCGACGTCGGCAAGCAAACCCAGCTTGACCTTGTGATCGGGGTTGTCAAACCGCTTCGCAAGCGCGCGAAAGTAAGCCTCTCCCTCGATCTCTTCTTCGTAGTAGAGACACAGGGTGTCCAGATAGGTCTGGCTGACATCTCTCATTCAAGTCCCCTCACTTCCACCGGGCAGGCGCCACATCTGCCCTGTCCCACCCTACATCCACGCGGTCATGGCGCAGCGGGATATCCGGATCGATGTCCTGTTCCAGCTCTTGCGCATAGCGATGACCTGCATATATCGCCGCCGCGACGATCGCCGGGGCTTCGCAATCGCCGATGCGCTGCAAGGTAAAGGGCAATCCATTCGTCCCGGACCGTGCACGGATGTCTTGGAACAAGCCATCATTCGGCTGACGCGCTGTCACCATGACAACATTGGCCGTCGCCAGGCGATGTTCGGCGCCTGTGTAAGTGCAGGCCAGCACCGCTGATCCACCGTCAAACCCTACCAAATCGCGCGCCGTTTCAATTTGGATCCCCAACTCGATCAGTCGCGCCTGAACACGCCAACGTTCCGAGGTGAATTTGGCCCATATTGATACTGCGTCATGCGGCGTGACCAACGTCACCGGATGACCGGCCGCCCGAATACGCTCGGCCACCACGCCGCCCATGTAGTAGCCGTCGCTGTCAAAGACGAGTGTCGGACCACTGGGCAGGTGGCCATCCATGATGTCATCCGGTGTCCAAACGCGCGCGACAGCATCACCTTCGGCAATTGGAAGATAGATCTCGCCATCGTAACGGTCGCGCCGCCACGTCGCACCAGTTGCGATTGCTACGTGATCTGCTTCAACAGCAAAAACATCGTCTGCGGACAATCGGCTTTCTCGGAACAGCTCGACATTCGGCATGTCGGCCAACTGCTGCGCGCGATAGTCACGGACACGAATGTACTCGCTCATGCCCGGCAGGCTCGCTTCCCGCGTGACGCGCCCCCCAATGTCGCGGGTCGCTTCGGCCAGCATCACGCTATATCCGCGCGCGCCCAGCGCCCGTGCAGCTTCCAGTCCTGTAGGCCCTGCCCCAACAACCAGAACACGTGCATCGCTGGTCTTTCTGGCAATCCCTTCAGGATGCCATCCCTTCCGCCATTCTTCTCCCATGGTCGGGTTTTGCGTGCACCGGATTGGCACGCCGATCCCGTCATTGGCGTAGCAGATGTTGCAGCCGATGCACTCACGGATGGCTGACAGACGCCCTTCTTCGATCTTTTTGGGCAGGAAGGGATCCGCAATCGATGGCCGCGCGGCGCCAATGAAATCGGTAATCCCACGACGCACCTGGCTGGCCATCGTATCGGGCGACGTGAAGCGGCCAACCGTAACCACAGGCTTGTCAGTCACCGATTTGACCCAGTTCATGTAGGGTTCCAGCGCGCCTTCCTTGGTAAAGCGCGATGCTCCCATTTCCAGCGAGTAATCGGATATGTTGATGTCCCACAGATCGGGCAGATCAGCCAACATCTCGAACATATCCCGACGTTCACCCAAGATCGGCTGACCATCTTCTCCAGCGACGTCATCGGCCGAAAAGCGAACCGCCACAGCACAGCGATCCCCTACTGCCTCTTTCGTTTCTTCGATCAGTTCCCGGACCAAGCGCACACGGTTTTCCAGCGTGCCGCCATACTCATCTGACCGGGTGTTGATCCGCGGGCTCAGAAAGTTGGACGCCAGGTACCCGTGCGTGGCGTACACGTAAACCACGTCGAACCCGGCCTCGCGCGCACGCAGAGCGGCCCGTTTGTGCCAACGACGCAGATCGCGGATATCAGATTTGTCCATGGCCCGGGACTGGAACGGGTGACCCTTTGCGTTCGGCACCGAATGCACATCCATCATCGGCATCCGGGAAAACAGGTTATTGGCGTTGGCGCCGCCATACCACAGTTCGGCGCCAGCAAGTGAGCCGTATTCATGCACCATGTCCGTCATGATCGAATGGGCACGCACATCGCTATCGTCCCAAAGCGAGGCATACGGGTGGGGCAGATCATCCGACGAGGGGTGAATGGAATTGTACTCGGTACAGACAACCGCCCATCCACCTTCGGCCTTAACCCCGCGCATCGCGGCCAAAGTGCGCGGATACTGCCAACCCATGCCCGTGCAATGCGGCACTTGAAAGAACCGGTTGCGCGCCGTCACAGGCCCGATGCGGACCGGTTCAAAGAGAATGTCGTACCTAGGGTCGCGAGCCATGGGTGGAAGTCCTTTCTTGGCGCCGGCACTTACAGTGACGGCATCTCAAAGTGCTTTGGAAACACCGTTGCCAGATAGGCGTGCACTTGATTGCGCGACTGTTCTCGCGTCACAAAACTTGGATACATCATGATGTTCAGCCAAAACCCATCATACAGACCTTCAAGTGTCCCGGCGATTTGCTCGGGCGGCAGGCTAACGCTGCCTTCGGCGTCGGCAATTTCGGTGCAGAGCCTGGTCGATATGGCGAGGCGCTCATCGTCGATGTCATCCACCAGTTTCCTGTAAACGGCCCTGCGCCCACCTTCACCGTAGAAGGCAAACCACACAGCCAGTTTTTTCTTGGTGCATATCTTGGGATGGAAATGTGCATCGACGATGGCCAGAAGCTTTTCCCGCGCGGAAAGCCCGGCATCCGTGTAGGCTTTGTGCCAGTGGTCGTGATGCTCTCGCGCGAGGAAGGTCAGGGTTTCTTCCAGCAGGCGCTGTTTGCTTGCAAAATGAAAGTTAACGATGCCGAGCGACAGACCGGCGTCTTCAGTCACGGTGGACAAGGTCGTGCCGGCAATCCCGTTTTTTGCAATCGAATTGATTGTGGACTCAATCAATTGCATGCGTCGCACTTCTTTGGATTCCGTGCGCCGTCGGGGTTTTTGTGCCGCGTTTGGCTTTCGAATGGCTTCGTTCATGTGGCGTCCTTAAGTCTTGCTGGCCTGGCGAGGACCAGTGTCAGTCGGCATCCAAAATGACAATGGAATCTGGCGACCAAGACAACCAAACGGGGGCATCACTGCTGCGCGACATCGTGGTGCCGGCGCGGGTCAGATTTGCACTTGAAACGGCGATTGGATCCTCCTTGCCATCGATCTTGATGAAATAATGGCTGCGCTCGCCCAGATAGGCCGATGTTTCCAGTGTTCCACGGATCGACAAGTCAGCGCTTTGGGGTTCCGCCTCGGACAGAACAAATTTTTCCGGTCGCAGGGCGACCTGAACTGGCGCGCCGTCTGGCTTCGTCAATTCCGTGACAGGCACCGGTATTGTCCCGAGCCCCTCGGTTTCGACGGCGCCCGTAGCGGACCCGTTTCGCCGCACGCGACCCCTGAAGAAGTTCATGTTTCCGATAAAACTGGCGACCTCACGAGATTTGGGGCGCTCATACAATCCCGCGGGCGTATCAAGCTGCAACACTTCGCCACCGGACATCACAGCGATCCGATCTGATAGGGTCAGCGCCTCTTCCTGATCGTGGGTCACGAACACGAAAGTAATGCCCACCTGCCGCTGCAATGCCCGTAATTCAAGCTGCATTTGTTCACGTAACTGCTTGTCCAGCGCACCCAGCGGTTCGTCTAGCAACAGGACCTTCGGCTTCAGGATCAGAGCGCGGGCCAAGGCAATTCTCTGACGTTGGCCACCGGACAGCTCATTGGCCTTACGATTGCCGTAGCCGGGCAACTTGATCAGATCGAGCATCTCTTCGACGCGAGCATCGCGCTCTGTGCGCGGCAAGCGTTGCTTTCGCAGGCCGTAAGCGATGTTGTCGCGCACATTGAGATGCGGAAAGATCGCATAGCTTTGGAAGACCATGTTCACGGGCCTTTTGTGCGGCGGCACGTCAGATGTTGGTTGACCATCGATAAAGATTTCGCCGGACGAGGTGCTTTCGAAACCCGCAAGCATCCGAAGTAACGTGGTTTTGCCGCAACCCGACGCGCCCAGCAGAGAGAAGAACTCCCCCTGCTCGATATCCATCGAGATGTCGTTGATCGCCTGAAACGTCCCGAAGTACTTGCTGACGTTCTGGATAGAGATAAAGCCGTGAGGTGAGGTCATTGTGGGGCCTCTTTGTTGTCTTCGAGGCCCAACCGCCCGATCCACTGGGCGACAAAGACTAAGATGAAGGATGCGATCAGGATTAGGGATGACAGCGCAAGAACGGACGGAAATTCCTGCGGAAAGCGAAGCTGACCCCAAATGTACATGGGCAGGGTCGGGTCGGTGCCGGTCAGGAAGAATGCCATGATGAACTCGTCGAAAGAGATGGTGAATGTCAGTAGAAGGCTCGCAACGACGCCCGGGAACACCATCGGAAACGTCACGCGCCAGAACGTCCACCACCCGTTCTCGCCCAAGTCCATCGACGCTTCCTCCATCGACGGGTCGAAGCCTTCGAACCGCGGGAGCAGCGTGGCCACGGCAAAAGGCAAGCAAAAGATCAGGTGCCCAAGGCCAACCGTGTAGAGTGACAGGGGCACACCCAAGCGGCTCATCAAAACCAGTAGTGCGACGCCAAAAATGATTCCCGGGATCACCAATGGCATCATGATGAACGTCAGCAGTGCCGACTTTCCAGGCATCCGGTACCGGGTGATCGCGCGGGCCGCCACGACGCCAAGGATCGTCGAGATGATCGATACAACTACCCCCACACGAACACTGTTCCAGAGCGCATTCCAGACCGGCTCTCGCACCCAGAGTTCGCCGTACCATTGCAGAGTGAAGCCGGTGAGCGGGAAGCGCACATAGATCGAGTCGTTGAAGCTGAACAGCGGGATGAACAGGACCGGCACATAAAGCACCATCAGGAACAGAACGGCATAAACCTGGAGCGGGCGATTAGGTTGCTTGATATATGTACCTGAACTCATGCAATCCGCTCCTGTGCCTTGCGGGTGACCAACAGGAACACCAATGCAACCGCTGCAATCCACAGCATCAGCACGATCGACAGCGTCGCACCCATCGGCCAGTTGTTCACGGCTCCAAACTGAAGCTGGATAAAGTTTCCGATCATTGCCCCGTCTGGACCACCCAGAAGCGCGGGCGTGATGTAGTCCCCCGTCGTGGGGATAAAGATCAGAAATGATGCAGCGATGATACCTGGCATCGACAAAGGCAACGTGATCCGCAGAAAACGACGAACCGGCCCATCGCCAAGGTCGGTTGCAGCCTCTAGCAAAGACTTATCGATTTTTTCCAAAGACACGTAGAGCGGCAGGATCGCGAAGGCCGCCCAGGCATGCGCGAGCGTGATGATCACTGCGGTCTGGCTGTACAGAAGGAACTCTAGCGGTTGCTCGATCACCCCCAATGACATCAGTCCCGAGTTGATGACGCCCTGATACCCCAGCACCACCTTCCAGGAGAAAACGCGCAACAGATAGCTGGTCCAGAACGGCAGCGTCATCAGGATGATCCACATCATCTTGTTGCGGTGGACGTGAAACGCCACGAAGTACGCCATGGGATAGCACAGCGCGACGGTCGCAAGGGTCGCGATGCCGGATATCCAGAAAGATCTTCCCAGAAGCGTGCCAAAAATCGGTTCAGACCAAACACGCATGTAGTTGGCGAAGGTTGTGGTCGTGTCGAAACCGAAGCCGTCGCGCGTCCACGTGCTCATCACCAGCAGGATCAGGAACGGGATCAAGATCCCAAGCGTCATGATCAACAAGGTCGGCGCCATCAACAGATAGCCACGCAGTGTTTCGCTTCGATACAGCAAAGCAGTCAGCCGAGATGTCTTGGGCACCGCGGATGTCGTGCTTTGCGCATCTGAATTGGGCAGTGATGTATCAACCATCGCGATGCGCGACCCCTGTTGCGGCCTGCCACCCATCCCGGGCGGCAGGCAAAAGCGGTGGTGACTTAGAAGCCGGCTTTGATCTGCTCAAAGAGCTCATTCATCCGGGTTTCCCAATCTTGCGATTGAGGCACTTGGAAATGCCCTGCTTCCAGAATTTCTGCCGGATTCTTGCTCAGCCCAAGTGACGCCAACGTCTCTTCGTCGAAAGCATCAAAGGACTTTGCGTTTGAATGCCCGTAGCCATAGTCGTTGATCATGAATTTGCCGGACTCGACGCTCAGCAACGAGTCTATCACGTCATAGGCGCTGTCGATGTTCGGCGCGTCCTTGTGGATCATCAGGCCGCAGACCCACGTCAAGGCGCCCTCTTTCGGCTTGGCAAACTTGACGGGAACGCCTTCGGATTGCAGCAACACCGCAGAGCTGTTCCATGTCATCGCAGCAACCATTTCGCCAGACGACAACGCCTGCTCCAGTGTGGTGGTATCGTCAGTGTAGGTGCGGATCAGCGGGCGCTGCGCACGCATTTCTGCCGCAATGGCTTCGAACGCTCCGTCGGTTGCAATATCCTTGAAGTCGACGCCCGCCTTGATGGCCCCGCACCACCAGGCGTCGCCACCGGACGCCAACGAACCCAGTCGGCCCGCATAGCGTGGATCCCATAGCATGTCCCAGCTTTCTTCCCCGTCAACTTCGAAAAGATCGGTGCGGTAGGTAACCGAGGTCTGCCCCCAGTCGAACGGGGCCATCCAAACGTTTCCGCCATCGGCGTCGTTCCCGGGCAGGGCGACCAATTCAGGCATCATATCGCCCCAGTTCGACAACCGCGATGTTTCGATGGGCTGGAACAGACCGGTCTGCACCCAGCGCGGCATACCAGAGTTACAAGGGTGCGAGACATCAACCACGAAACCACCACGCATTTTTGTCAGCGCTTCTTCGGAACCCCCAAAAATTGAGAAGTTTGGCAGCTCGCCGTGCTTGGCCTGGTACGGAACGAACAGTTCGGGAATGTCATACCCGCCCCAGGTGAAATAAGTGGCCTGATCTTCGGCCGCCGCCATCGCCCGGCGTGAGGTCGCCGGAACGGTGGCCATTGCGACGCCCGCCGCCAAAAGGCCTTTGGTGAATTTGCGGCGGCTCAGCTTGCCTTCGCGCACAGCGCCCAGTTGATCGACTACATCCATGACTAATTAGTCTCCCTGTTGGTGTCTTTCGACGGCTCGGCCGCCAAGCTCCATTGATCGTCTCACCAGTGCGCGGTGCCCGCTTGGTGGGCGCCCCACTCTTTCGTTATGCGGCCCCGCCACTGAATGATCATTCAATCATTGAAAGCGAGACCGAATCGAGTCAAGTCATTTAGAAGCAGGCGGTCATCAAAACGCTTTGCCGCACAAAAACTGGTCAAATCGTCGCGACATGTGATGCAACATGTACCGCACGGTGGGAGGCACGACGCATGACAACGAACGTGATCGACAAAACAGTACCGCTTCCTCCGCCTGTCAAAGCCGGCGAACAGCGGGTCTATCGATTGACAGAGAACGGGCCCGACGGCCTCCAGCGCATGACAATTGACCCAAGTGGCTATCACATCGTCCCGGAGATTCAGCATCTTCACGTTTACTGGGCTGATCCGGAACTCGGCATGAGTGTGGGTGTTTGGCAAACCAGCCCGATGCAAGAAGTCTTCGGCCCTTACCCGGGCGACGAATTCATGCTCGTCGTCGAAGGCGGCTTTACCATGATGGATAGTCTGGATGGCAGCGGCTCCAATGTACCCTGCGACACGGGCCAAAGCATCGTGTTTCGAAACGGGGCCCCAGTCAGCTGGAAACAGACAGGTGACCTCAAGAAGTTCTACATCACCTATCTCGATCCCCGGGCCGAAACGCCGCGGATAGACAGCGCCGAAGGCGGCGTTCTGGCGCTGCAACCGACGCGGGAATTGACCGATGCGAACCTGCTTCCCGATACGACGACACCACAGCGGGACGAAGTGATTTTCACAAACGATCATGGGAACATGGAAGTCGGGCTATGGGACACGCAAGCCATGTCAACCGACATGGCTCCCTTTCCTTGGCACGAGTTCGCGCAAGTTCTGGACGGCGAAGTCACCATAACCGAACCAGACGGCACGCGACATGTGTTCACGGCTGGCGATGTCTTTTTCATCCCCGCGGGCACAATATGCAGCTGGCGCGTGCCGCATTACCTTCGAAAATACTATGCAACTCTGGATGCATGCATCCGGCCGGGTGCACCGTCATGAGCAACCCGATTCCAAGGCGCACTGTTTTAGCAGGCCTGACAATCGCTGGGGCCAGTCCATTGATCGCCCAAACCATCCCGACCAACCCGGATGTTGTGATCGTCGGTGCAGGTGCCGCCGGCCTTGGCGCCGGTCAAGTGTTGCGCGAGCGTGGCGTATCCTTCGTGATCGTCGAAGCCGCCAACCGCGTAGGAGGGCGGGCGTGGACGGAAAGTGAAACGTTCGGCGTACCGGTGGACCACGGGTGTTCATGGATCTCGAATTCGACCAAAAATCCGTTCACCAAGATCGGTCGCGATGCAGGGTTTACGCTGGTCAATCACACTGATGCGGGCAATGACCTGTTCGACCTGGACGGCAACCGGGCGACCGAGGCCGATTTCAACGACTACGATCGGGCATGGGGGGCCTTGGTTCGAGCCGTGTCACGCGCCGGTCGCGCTGGCGAAGATGTGCCCGCATCCACAGTTATCCCGAACCTGCCGTACGGAGCCGCGGTTCAGTCCTGGATGGGGGCCATGGACTACGGAGTGGATTTCGACCAGTTGTCGACACTGAGCTATTGGAATAGTGCGGAAAGCCAACCCAGTTTCATCGTGCGCGAGGGATTGGGCGCGGTGGTCGCGACGATGGCAGACAACTTGCCAATTGCCCTTGAGACGCAGGTAACTGGCATTGACTGGAGTGGCGAAGGCGTCAGCGTGACGACCTCTGGCGGTACGATCCGCGCAAAATCCTGCATCTTGACCGTCTCCACCGGCGTTTTGAATGCCAACAAAATCCGGTTCACTCCAGAGCTTCCTGCCGCAACGCAAGAGGCTGCATCAAACATCCCTATGGGGCTCCTGATGAAAGTTCCCATGCTTTTTGATGGTGCACGCCTGGGTCTGGGGGAAAACAACTGGGTTTCGTATCAGGTGCCCGAAGATAGCCCCGGCGAGGCATGTTTCTTTGTCGCTTGGCCCACTGGTCATGACTATCTGTTCGGCAACATCGGCGGCCGGTTTGCCTGGGATCTGTACGCACAAGGCCAGCGCGCCGTGGTCGATTATGCCCTTGGCGAGTTGGTGCGGCTTGTCGGCAGCGATGCCAAAAGACATTTTGTCAGCGGTTTTGCAACCAACTGGGCCGACAATCCGCTGTCACTCGGTGCATATGGCGCTGTCAGACCCGGCGCTTATGGCGCACGCGACATCCTTGCAAAGCCGGTCGGCGACCGCATTTTCATTGCGGGCGAAGCGGTGGCTGGAGAGATTTCAGCGCTTGTAAACGGGGCTTATCTCAGCGGTCGCTCCACCGCAAAAACTGCCGCAGACCAGTTGACCTAGCCTTGTTTCCAAAACGAAAAAACCGGATCATGCACCAGTCGAAAGACATTACGATGAAGCGTCCCAAGCGGTTCTATCGCTGTTTCAATCGCTTGCCATGCTTTGTCGGCCTGCGCGTCATCGGCAAACCGGATCACCGCGAACATCGACTGCGGGCGAGCCGCATCGGTGTCAAACCCGCTGGCGTGTTGCCGCTCAAGGATGGGTCCGACCTCGGCGGCCAGCTCGGTAGAAACGAGGTGAGCCGCAAAGTCTGCCCACGCAACATCGAACTCTGCGCGTGTGATGTTTGGCTTGAGGTCAAACTGATTCAAAAGATACAGCATGCGCTCATCGGGAAAAAAGCTTGCGATCTTGCGCAGCATGCCGTCTGGCACGGTGCGGTGCAATGCATTGGAGGGCGCGGATGATCCCCAACGAGCGTCCCGTGATCGCAGACAGCCTGTGGACGGCCACGGCCAATCGCGCCCCCGATTATCCAGCCTTGGACAGCGACATCGAAACAGATGTCGGAGTCGTTGGAGCGGGCTATACCGGTCTTTCAGCAGCGTTGCATGTGGCTGAAACCGGCACCTCTGTTGTACTGATAGATGCACAACAACCGGCATGGGGTGCATCCGGGCGCAACGGGGGCCAGATCAACCCCGGGTTTAAGGACGGTCCACGCGGGATCGTGGCCAAGTTTGGCAAGGAACAGGGCCGGCGTATGATCGAGATGGCTGGCGGCGCCGCAGACCTTGTTTTCGACCTGATCGACACATACGACATCCAGTGCGACGCCGTTCGGCCCGGATGGGTCCGCGCCGCCCACACGCAAAAGACGTTGCGAGAATTGCACGCGCTGGCACGTGACTGGCAAGATTACGGTGCCCCGGTTGAACCGCTGGACCAGGATCAGATCGCCGCGATCACCGGGACCAATGCGTATCTTGGCGGCTTGATCGACCGCCGCGGCGGCAATCTGCAGCCCTACAATTTCGCGCTTGGGCTTGCAGATGCAGCCCATCGCAATGGAGCGAAGATCTTTGGCGGATCGCCCGCAAGCTCCCTCGCGAAAGGTGCTGACCACACCCTGATCCAGACACCCGGCGGACGCATCAAGGCACACAAGGTTTTGCTGTGCACCAACGCCTATACGCCGCCCGGTCTTGACCGTCCCCTTGCGCATTCGGTCTTGCCGGTGCGATCGGTGCAAGTGGCTACGGCCCCGCTATCCGATAATCTGCGGGGCGATATTCTGCGCGGGCGCCATGCACTGTCAGACGCGCGTCGGTTGCTGCTTTATTTTCGCGTTGACGCCCATGGTCGCTTTGTCATGGGTGGGCGCGGCACCTACAATGATCGGTCAACGCAGCGCCAGATCGATTGGTTGCGCATGGTTTCAACTGAACTTTTCCCGCAACTGGAAGCAGCTGAGTGGCAACATGCGTGGGGCGGTTTTGTGGCGCTGACCACTGACCACTACCCACATGTTCATGAGTTGAGCCCGGGCGTTCTCGCAGCGCTCGGCTATAACGGGCGCGGCGTCGCCATGGCCACCGCCATGGGACGGGTCATTGCCAATTGGGCCACTGGGACCGCCGCCAACGACCTGGATTTCCCGGTCTCGCCGGTCACTCCTCTGCCCTTCGCCTTCGCTCGCACGACCATGGTCGAAGCAGAAATTCTGCGCCTGCGCCTGCTCGATCGCCTCGGATTGTAACGCCCGCAACCGGCCACACAGGCCCCGAACCAAGGACCGTCCTATGCTGACCAAAACCGACTACATGCAAATCGCCCTGACGCTCACCTATCCGGATCAATGCTTGATCGACGGGAAATGGGTCAATGCGGCAAGCGGCGCGACATTCGAAACACAGAACCCGGGCACTGGCACAGTTCTAGGCCGCGTTCCGGCATGCGGGGCCGCAGATGTCGACGCTGCAGTAGCCTCTGCCCGCAGCGCTTTTGAAGGCGGCAGTTGGTCGGCTTTGCACCCATCGGAACGTAAGGCGGTTCTGGTCAAGCTTGCCGACCTGATCGACAGTCACACCGAAGAGCTTGCCGTGATGGAAGCCATTGATGCTGGCAAACCAATCGCGGATTGCCTTGAAATCGACATACCAGAAAGCGCGAACTGCATCCGGTGGCACGCCGAAGCACAGGATAAGCTATATGATCAACTGGCGCCATCCGCACCGAATGCGGTGGGTATGATCGTACGCGAACCGATCGGCGTGGTCGCCGCGGTCCTGCCGTGGAATTTTCCGTTGATGATGATGGCATGGAAGATTGGCCCCGCGTTGGCCACCGGCAATTCAGTGATTGTCAAACCCGCCGAGCAAACACCCCTTACTGCCTTACGGCTCGGAGAGCTGGCGCTGGAGGCCGGGGTGCCCGCTGGCGTTCTGAACGTGGTGACTGGCTTTGGACCGGACGCGGGTGAACCCTTGGGCCGCCATATGGAAGTAGACGCGATCACGTTCACCGGATCGACGGAAGTCGGCCGCAAGTTCCTGGAATACTCCGCCCAATCCAACACTAAGGAGGTGTGTCTTGAAATGGGCGGCAAGTCGGCCGCGGTCGTACTTTCGGATGCGACCGACATACCCGCTATCGCCAAAATTCAAGCCAACGCGATTTTCTGGAATATGGGAGAAAACTGTACGGCCAACAGCCGCATCATCGCGCATAAGGACGTCTATGAAGAACTGGTCTCCGAACTTGCCAAGCAAGCGGCAACGTGGCGCGTCGGTGATCAGATGGATCCGGATACGCAAAACGGCCCCCTCGTCAGCAATGAACACTACGCCAAGGTGTCTGGCATGGTTGAAACCGGAAAGTCACAAGGCGCACGCGTGGTTCATGGCGGCGAGGGTGCCGGCGGATTGATGTTTCAACCCACCATCTTCGCCGATGTGACGCGCGACATGGACATCTTTCAAAAAGAGATCTTCGGCCCGGTGGTCGGCGTTACCAAGGCCGAGACGGATGAAGAGGCTGTCGCCCTTGCAAATGACAGTGAATACGGCCTCGCAGCCACGCTATACACCCGCGATATCGGCAAAGCTCACCGCTATGCGCGCCAACTAAAGGCAGGCACAGTGGGCGTGAATGCGTACTCCGAAGGCGAGATTTCCACGCCCTTCGGCGGCTTCAAATCCAGCGGCTTTGGTGGACGCGACAACGGTATTCACGCACATGATCAGTACACCGAGCTGAAAACAATCTGGATCAGCCTCGACGCATAGCCGTGTCCTGGTGGCAAGCATCATGGGTTGTGAGCGCATCACTGGCGGTCGCTGCCAGCGTCGCGGGGGCCACGACGGCACCGCCATGCCGCCAAGCTTTGCTGCTTGGTTTGGACGCGTCCTTGTCTGTTGATCCGAACGAAGCGCGCTTGCAACGCGACGGGTTGGCGTGGGCCTTGCAGGACGGTCAAGTGGTGGACGCATTGGTGGGGTCACGCCAGTCATACGTGATGCTTGCGATTTTTGAGTGGAGCGGGCGCTTCGACCAACACGTTATTGTCGATTGGACCCGGGTGGATCACGCAGAAGCGCTGACCTCCATCGCAGCCACTCTGTCGTCCGCTGCGCAGATCCAAAGAACCGGGCGAACAGCATTGGGAGAAGCGATGCTGTTTGCATCAGAGATGCTGTACGCCCAGTCGCACTGCGCGCTCTTAACGCTGGATATCTCCGGCGACGGACCCAACAATTCCGGCATTCCCCCGGAACAGGCGAAGAACCGGATGGAAGGCGCCAACATCACGATCAACGGGCTCGTCATTGAACAGCCGCAACCAACCGATGATGTGGCTCGGTTTTCGCTAACGGCTTATTATACGAACAACGTCATTCGAGGCGCGGGTGCCTTCACCGAAACAATCATCGGCTTCGACGACTACGCGCGTGCCATAAAAAGGAAGCTGTTGCGCGAACTGGCCCCGGTCATTGCCGGGACCACACCGTCAGCCAAGAAAGCGCGTACGGCGATGCTCCGGCAGTAGACGGGCCAAACAGGCACTGGCCGAGACCAGTGCAGCCGAACGATCCACGCTGCGCGGGGCAAGGTGCAAACGTTGCCAATACCCGTCTGTCAAGGTGTCCATCCATTCGGCCATCGGCGTCGCCTCTTCCTCTTGTGTCAGCAACGCGCGCCAAATCGGGACCAGGGCTTCGCGCCTGCGTGCATCGAAATCCTCTGCAACCGCCTCGTACTGCGCCTGGAACGGCAGCTCGCCCCAAAAGGCAAACCAGAGCGGCAGGACGGCAGGACCGCAGGCGTCTTCGTCAAAATCCGCAACCAGAAGCGCGCGCAACTGATCGGCAGGGTCCTCTCCTGCTGCGTCAAGAGCGGTCTGCCAATGTGTTTCGTAGCCCGCATAAAGATCGCGCAGAGTCTCGGTCAATAGACCAACTTTGGACGAGAAATAGAACACGGCGACGCCTTGCGACAAACCAGCTTGATTGGCGACCGTTGCAAGCGTTGTCTTGGCCAGGCCATGGGCGCGGATCGAACGCCGCGCGGCATCCAGAAGCTGCCGGCGCCGCATGTCGGCGTTTTCCTTGCGCTCTTTCCTTGCTCGCTTTTGAACGGTCTGGTTCACGCTTCGCTCCTGTATCGAAAATGAGCAATGCCACAGCAGGCAACTTTGGTCACTCGAAATTTTTTGTTTGAGCGCTCAAATAAACTTTACGTCGTACGCGCTGCATGAATACAGTGGCCACCAGGGAGAAATCAGTGCCGCTGAAATCCAGATACGACGTCATCGTTGCAGGAGCAGGCCACAACGGCCTGACAACGGCGGCCTATCTGGCCCGCGCCGGGCTTAAGGTTCTGGTCGTCGAGAAAAACAACTGGATCGGTGGCGCGGCGGTAAGCCGGTCATTGCATGACGGGTGGACATATTCCAACTGCTCTTATGTCTGCTCGCTGCTGCGCCGCGAGATCGCGCGCGACCTCGATCTTCCCAAGTATGGGCTTCAGGTGATCCCATATGAAGGCGGTGCCAGTTTCACTCGAGATGGGCGCCACTTTGCCTATTACTCCGATCATCAAGCGTTGCGCCGAGAGATGGCCCGGCACTCGCCCAAAGATGCCGATGCTTATGCGCATTACGCGAAGATCATCATGCGGCAATGTCGATTTATTCGGCCCTTTTTGTTGCGTGCCGCGCCCGACCCTGTGTCATTGCGCCCCCGAGACATCGGCGAAATGGCCTTTCTGGTGGGCAA
>CAWUIW010000023.1:0-21405 GCA_963922515.1 uncultured Rhodobacterales bacterium
ATGGTTTCGCAGCATCATCAGGCAGCCAAGCGGGGTGCACCGCACCATGGATTTCTGACCTGTCCCCAGAAGCCCGACATTCGAGATGTGAAACCCATCGACGTCTTTGGCCGGATCAATCGAGTTGATAACCAAATCCTCATCCAGATGCTGTGGCAGCGGCAGTTGCACCAGAATGCCGTGAACGGCTGGATCGGCATTTAACTCATTGATCAGCGATAACAGCACCTCTTCCGACGTGTCCGCGTCCAGCTTGTGCTCGAAACTGTTCATACCTGTTTCGACGGTTTGCTTGCCTTTGGACCGCACATAGACTTGGCTGGCGGGGTCTTCGCCCACCAAAACGACCGCCAATCCAGGCGTGATGCCATGTTGGTCCTTCAGCACGGCCACGTGCTCGGCCACTTTCGCCCGCACGGATGCGGCAAATGCTTTGCCATCGATAAGGTTTGCCGTCATGTGGCACGCTCCTTGATATGCTGTTCGATGGCGGTCAAAGCCGCCGTCACACCGCGCAGGGAAAACGTGGCGTTCCCGTCGGTGTAGCGAACCGTCAAGAAACGGCCCGCTTTCATGTCTTCGATCAGGCCATGCGCCACTTCCCGGTCCGGGATCGAGAACGTTTCCTGAACATTGGGGATGCTCGGCTCGCCATAGATCCAGTCGCCGGAATCCAAGACTGTGATCGCGCCATCAAACTCAAACCGAACTGGGTCAATACCAGAACTTGGCATGCCTTTGTCATAAACCACGACGCGATATGTCCCGTCACCGTCCCGTTCCAGCGCAAGGCGTGACGGACCGACGCGAGTGTCCCCAGCATCCAGGACAATCTGAACTGCACGGCAATCGCCCGCTCCATCATTTTGGCACACCACAAGCCAGTCCTTATGGTATGCGCGCAATTCGCCGAACGGATGGTGGAACCAGTTTTGTGCCGCAGCCACTTGGGCGCAGGCCGCTGCCAGTACAAAGATCAAGCCAGCCACCTGCACGACCTTCGACACCCGATGTTCCGCTGCTCCGGTCATTCACCCCAGTCCACGATCACTCGCGCACGAAATTCACCTGATGCGCCCAGGTTTCACCATCGCTGATCACCAACGTGTCGAATTCGAGGATTTGCAGCAGATCGTAAAAGGTCGCGACCACGTCCAGACCCTGCTGGCGAAACAGCTCGTTGTTGCGCATGTTCGACGTCATTTGGGCCAGAACTGCGCGGGCGCGGTAGATCGTTGAAAACACGTCATCATCCAATGCGACCACGTTCAGATGCTTGGCATCCCCGCCCTTGGCAAAAAACACAAAACGCGGGCTTTCCGGCGCCGCCAACTGGGACACGGTGAGCTTTGTCACAAACTCCACACGCACCGATTTGTTCGACTCCGGTCCACGACGTATGACCCGGGTAAAGTCCTCTGACGACGATATCTCGGGGTAGTAGTAGCCTTCGTAACGCTCTTGGGCGGCCAGCATGGGCGCAGCAAAAACCAAAGCGATCATCACCGTCAGAGTTCTGAACATGTTACGTCCTCCTATCACATGACGCTGACGCTGCGCGCCCGGCCACCTGTCGGTCAATCAACAGGCGGGTGCCTCCGCCGATTGTGAACGGACCGTGTTTTCGATGTGCACCTAGAACAGCCCTTCGATCTGACCTTCAGCGTTCAACATGATGGTTTCGGACGCCGGTTTGGACGGCAATCCGGGCATGGTCATGATCTCACCGCAAATGGCGACGATGAAGCCAGCGCCAGCCGAAAGGCGGACCTCACGTACCGGCACCGAATGCCCCGTTGGCGCGCCGCGCCGGGTCGGGTCGGTGGTGAAACTGTACTGCGTTTTGGCCATGCAAACCGGCAGGTTGCCGTAGCCGGCCGCTTCCCATTCCTTCAACTGGTTGCGGATCTTGGCGTCGGCCAAAACTTCGTCAGCGCGGTAAATCCGTTTTGCCACTGTTTCGATTTTCTCGAACAAGCTCATGTTGTCGGGATAGAGCGGTGCAAAATTCGCCGTGTCGGCATCCGCGATTTCGACCACGCGCGTGGCCAAAGCTTCGGTCCCCTCCGAGCCCTTGGCCCAATGCTGGCACAAGATCGCTTCCGACCCTTGCTCCGCGACGTAGGCTTTGACCGCGTCGATCTCGGCATCAGTGTCCGTGACGAAATGGTTGATCGCCACGACCACCGGCACACCAAATGACTTCACATTCTCGATGTGACGCCCGAGGTTCGGGCATCCGGCCTTTACCGCGTCGACATTTTCCGCACCCAGGTCGGCTTTTGCGACGCCGCCATTCATTTTCATCGCGCGCACCGTGGCCACGACAACAACGCAGGACGGCGCCAGCCCCGCCTTGCGGCACTTGATGTTCATGAATTTTTCTGCGCCCAGATCAGCGCCAAATCCGGCTTCGGTCACAACGTAATCAGCTATTTTCAATGCGGTTGTGGTTGCCACGACCGAGTTACAGCCGTGCGCGATGTTTGCGAATGGACCGCCATGCACAAAGGCCGGATTGTTTTCCAGCGTCTGCACAAGGTTTGGCTGCATCGCATCCTTCAGCAGCACGGTCATCGCTCCGTCGGCCTTGATATCGCGGCAATAAATGGGCTCTTTCTTCCGCGTATAGGCGACGATCATATCGCCCAGACGCGTTTGCAGGTCTGCCAGATCTTTGGCCAGGCACAGAATGGCCATCACCTCTGAAGCTACGGTAATGTCAAATCCGGTTTGACGCGGGAACCCGTTCGCCACCCCGCCCAGCGACGTCACCACATCGCGCAGGGCGCGATCGTTCATGTCCAGCACGCGGCGCCAAGTGACCCGGCGCTCATCGATGCCCAGGTTGTTGCCCCAATAGATGTGGTTGTCGATCATCGCCGACAGCAGGTTATGCGCCGCTGTAATGGCGTGAAAATCACCAGTGAAATGAAGGTTCATGTCCTCCATCGGCACAACCTGCGCGTAGCCGCCACCAGCCGCGCCGCCCTTCATCCCGAAGTTGGGCCCAAGCGATGCTTCGCGAATACAGATCGCAGCCTTCTTGCCAATGCGATTCAAACCGTCGCCCAGTCCAACAGTCGTCGTTGTCTTGCCCTCGCCCGCAGGCGTTGGGTTGATCGCGGTCACAAGGATGAGCTTGCCAGTGTCGTTGCCTTGGACCGAGTTGATGAACTCTTGGCTCACCTTGGCTTTGTCGTGTCCGTAGGGCAGCAGCGCATCGCTGGAAATGCCCAGCTTTGCCCCGATCTCTTGGATCGGTTTCTTGTTCGCTTCGCGCGCAATTTCGATGTCGGTCTTATAGCTCATGGCGCCGGTCCCTGCGGTCTTGAGTGCACAAACAGGGACTCACCCCCGATTTGCATTCCGTCGTATCCCGCAAGCGACGCCAAGATGAGAGTGTTTACGACATATTCGCCGCACGAAACGGCGGATTTCTACCGCTTGGTTTCGCATGGGAAACGATTGGGGCACCCTGTGCGTCACAGGTTGCCTATTCGCGCACCAATTCCTTCTGAAGCAATTGGTTTGTCGCAATGAGTTTCGCCTGTGTGTCACCCGCCAAAGCGAATTCAAGTTGCGCACCAAGATCTGGATTGTCTTTGGAAAGTCTATTCAGTGCCTCGGATGAAATCTGAAAATAGCGTCCATCATCGCGAAGCCGGCTTGTTGCGCTGGCCGGGCCTTTCAGCATGCAGGCCATATCCCCGATGAAACACCCTGTGCCTATTTGAGCGATTTCGGTTCCGTCGATCTCGACCACCACGTTGCCGTTCGCAATATAGCTCAGGGCCGTTACGGGATCGCCCTGAACTGTCAGCGCCGTGCCGCGCCCCGCGGTTGAGCAGTTTTCGAGCGTCCAGCTTGCTCAGCATAGGAAAGCGCGTGGCTATCAAAAGCCTTACTTAGCCGGTAAAACGAGACGCCTTGGTCAGGATCCAAACACGCAAAATGCCGCCAACAGACAGAATGATCCTGCTGATCTGAATGATCGCAGACCACAGGTTCCATCCGTTAAACAACAACAAAAGAACAAGGGATGCTGCGATAGGGTTGAACAGCGCATATGCGTCCCCGTTTCCCTTCAACAAGCCCGCCGGAAGTGCTCCGTAAGAACCGAAATATGCGGCCAGGCTACGGCGCCCAGGCCCGCTGATCTGGAATGAACAGCTGCAGCGTATCGCCGATGGCCAGAGTCCCGGGCCGTTCGATCCAAGCCGTTACCCCGCGCCGTCCTTGAGCCGCGGCCTTGAACCCTTTCCCATGTCCGGGCTGCTGTGCCTCTATCTCGCGCGCTGGAAGCTGGCACGGGCGGTTTTCCATATCGACGGTCAGAGTGACCCCGCTGGGTCCTTGCAATCGCGATGAAGGTGGCACATGGGTGAAATCCGGAATACCACGCAGAATGATCGATGCCCCAAGCAAGCCGGGATCCAGCGCATCCACACCAATCTCGCTCCCGATAGCGTTCAACTCTTCTTCTGACAAAACGCTCAACTGCCGCACGTTTCGGATCTCGGTGCCTTCGGGATACAGGTTTTTTACACGCACGCAGGATGGGCGGTTCTCGCCCGCGTGGCGTGCCCCATCAATGCCGTGAAACCCCAGATTAACCTGATCGAACATGGCGGACCGAAACGTGCCCGCCGTCGCCGCTGACACACCAAGCCACACAACTTCGGCCTTGTAGCCACCATCGATCAATACGGGCATGTTTCGTCCTATGCGTAGCGATGCATCCTCGCTCTACCTACGGGACGGGGTGCGAAAGAAAAAGGCCCCGCGGAAACCACGGGGCCTGTTGCGCTGTGGTTCGCCAATCAAACGCTTGGTTCTGGCTCCATGCCACCGTCGGGCGGCGATTTCTTCGGCCGCGTTTTTGGAATGGCCGTGACGCTGGGCGCACTGCCTTGATCCGGCGTGTCATCCTCGCCGTCGTCAGATTGGGGCGGCTCCCCATTCATCACGCGCTTGATCTCTTCGCCGGTAAGCGTTTCGTACTCCAAAAGACCTTGGGCCAAACGCTCCCATTCTTCTTTGCGTTCGGTCAGGATGCTGTGCGCACGATCATACCCTTCTTGGATCATCCGCTTCACTTCTTCTTCGATCAGCTCTTTGGTATGCGCTGACACGGAAAAACCGGCGGTGTTCCCCTGGTACCCTTCGTGGGCTTCTGCATAGTCAATGTTACCGACCTTGTCCGACATACCCCAGCGCATCACCATCGCTCGGGCCAGCTGGCTGGCTTGCATGATGTCCCCGGCCGGGCCGTTGGACACATGGTTTTCGCCGTACTTGATGATTTCGGCCGCCTTACCCGCCATGGTCATCGCCAGCTTTTGCTCGCACTCATCCTTGTGCCAATTCAGCCGGTCGATTTCAGGGAGCGAGACCACCATGCCCAAAGCCCCACCGCGCGGAATGATCGTTGCCTTGTAGACCGGATCGCATTCCGGCAGGGCAAGCCCAACCACGGCGTGGCCAGCCTCGTGGTATGCGGTTTTTTCCTTCTGGTCCGCCGTCAGCACCATCGAGCGCCGTTCGGCCCCCATCATCACCTTGTCCTTGGCATTTTCAAAGTCTTCCATTGTGACAAAGCGGCGGCCAACCCGCGCGGCCATCAGCGCTGCTTCGTTCACAAGGTTGGCCAGATCGGCGCCCGAAAAACCCGGAGTGCCGCGCGCGATAATGCGCAAATCCACGTCTGGACCAAGCGGTGTCTTACGCGCATGCACGCCCAAGATTTTCTCGCGC
This sequence comes from uncultured Rhodobacterales bacterium, assembly GCA_963922515.1. GTDB lineage: Bacteria > Pseudomonadota > Alphaproteobacteria > Rhodobacterales > Rhodobacteraceae > JACOMT01. The sequence continues at coordinate 5,758 of CAWUIW010000023.1, forward strand.
CCCTTGATATCGGGGTTGCCGACCGTGACTTGCCGGTCGAACCGGCCAGGACGCAGCAACGCTGGGTCCAGCACGTCCTTGCGGTTTGTGGCCGCGATGATGATCACGCCTTCATTGGCTTCGAAGCCGTCCATCTCTACAAGCAACTGGTTGAGCGTCTGTTCACGCTCATCGTTGCCGCCACCATACCCGGCGCCCCGATGACGACCGACAGCGTCGATCTCGTCGATGAACACGATACACGGTGCGTTCTTTTTCGCCTGTTCAAACATGTCCCGCACACGGCTTGCACCCACGCCGACGAACATCTCGACAAAGTCGGACCCCGAGATGGTGAAGAATGGCACACCTGCTTCGCCCGCGATTGCCCGCGCCAAAAGCGTTTTACCGGTGCCTGGAGGTCCGACAAGAAGCGCGCCTTTCGGGATTTTCCCGCCCAGTCGAGAGAATTTCTGCGGGTTGCGCAGGAACTCGACGATTTCTTCAAGTTCCTCCTTGGCTTCATCAATGCCGGCCACGTCGTCAAAGGTCACACGGCCATGCTTCTCGGTCAGCATTTTGGCCTTGGACTTTCCAAACCCCATGGCCCCGCCGCGACCGCCACCTTGCATGCGGTTCATGAAGTAAACCCATACGCCGATCAGCAACAGGAATGGCAGCAGCGAAACCAGGAAGGTCTGGAAGCCGGATTGTTGCTGTTGCTCTGCTCTGACCGGAATATTATTGGCGATCAACAGCTCGGTGATTTCTGCGTCACCCGGCTTGATCGTCACGTAGTCTTGGCCGTCTGCGCCACGGAAACGCACTTGTTCGCCATCCAGCGTCACTTGGCTGACACCGCCATCTTCTACCGATTGAACAAACTCGGAATAGCTGATTTCGCGGCTCTGTAGCGATCCATTGGACCCGCTAAACAGGTTGAACAATGCCAAGATCAGCAGGAACAGCACGACCCAGAACAGAATGTTTCTCGCATTTCCCAAGGAAATTCTCCTGAAGTGTCGGAGGTCTTCGCAACCACCAATTTCACTATAAGATAAGGAACCCGGGGCCGGGTTCAATGCGATAATACGTGCGCGGCAAAATCGTCGCGCCCGGCCACCAGCCTAACCTGCGCTGAAGATGCAGGATCACCCATGGGTGTTGCGACCAACGAATCGTCAAGCCACACACCCGGCGCGCCTTGTAATATCGGTTTTGGGACCTTGAACGCGCGCCAGTCCTGCACTGCAGCCAATCCTGTGTCACCAAGTGGTCGAATAACCGCTTCGGGCGCAACAGTGCCGGTTGTCACCCACCGACCATCCCAGTGCGCATCAACCGGCGCAGGGCGGTCGGAAAGCGCCGCGAATTCGCGACCGATCCAAAACGCGCGCCCGTGGCGGACTGCCAGGCAGCCGCCCAAGGTCATTGATTTTCCAGCCTGCACCGCAGACAAGAAGCCCCGAACCGCTTCTTTGCGCGGCGGATACTCGTTGCCGTTGATCCAACCGATCGCAGCGATCACGAGGCGGCGCTGAATGTCTTGCGGCAACTCAATGAACCCCGCCCTTTCAATTCGAACCGCACCTACGCGTGTTGACGCGAGATCGGCGGCGGCCGACGCGGTCGCGGATCGCAGCGCCAAGTCAGCCATTTGCATGTGCTCTGCAACTTCGGCAAGACCCGCAGTCGTAACACCCAAGGGCGTGAGTTGATCCAACGCTTGCCGCATGCGCACCCGTTCAAATTGCGGGTCCTGATTGCTGGGGTCCTCGCACCAGGCCTGGCCTTGGGCAGTCAACATCTGCCGCAGACTGGCTCGGGAGACGCCGAGCAAGGGCCGCAAGAAATCAATCCCATGTTTTTGCGTCCGGGCGGACATGGCAGCCAATCCAGCCACGCCAGATCCGCGTGCCAAACGCATCAGTACCGTTTCCGCCTGATCATCTTGCGTGTGCCCCAAGGCGACCGCCGACAGGCCACGGTCTTTCGCCCAGTCGCTCAGCAACCGGTATCGCGCGCGTCGCGCCTGATCCTGCAGGTTGCCATCAGCGTCACGGCCGTTCCACCGCAACATGTGATGTGGCAGCGAAAGCTGCGCACACAGCGCAGCGACAAAGGCAACTTCATACTGCGCTTCGGCCCGTAGCCCGTGATCCACGGTTGCAACGTTCAATGTCACGTCCATGTCGCCAGCGAGGGCGTGCAAGCCCACCAGCAAGGCAATCGAGTCACTGCCCCCCGAAACGGCGACACCCAACCGGGCACCAGCCAGCGGACCCGCGCATGCGGCGAGCTGTTCAAGAATCCGGCGCTGTAAATCTTCGCTCAACCGCACTCCAAAGCCGTACGCTCGGCTTGGGCATCCGCAACCTGGCTGGCCGTTGGAAACCGGACCTCGACCTCGCCAAGTGTCAGGCAAGCTTCCCGCGTTTGGCCCAACGCGCCGAGCGCGGTCCCAAGCTCCACCAGCGCGGTCGGGGCCGTGGACCCATTCGGCGCCGCCGAAAAGCTGCGCAGGTAAGCACGGGCGGCTTCCCGCGTGTCGCCCATGTTTTTCAAGGCGACCCCGCGTCCTAACTCCGCTTCTGCGGTCAGCGGCGAGCCGGGATAGGCTTCGACAAAGGCGGCAAACAATTGATCGGCGTCGGCATAGCTGGCCGCGTTCAAAGCCTGTGTTGCGGCGTCAAAATCCGCCTGTTCACCCACGGCAAGCTCTGTTGCTGGCGGGGTTGGTGTCGCAGGCGACGGCGTCGGTGTCACATCACCGCCCAGTGTTGTGGTCTGGCCCAACTGACTGATATCGCCGCCTTCCAGCTCGACAAGGCGGAACTCCAAGTCGCCGATCCGATTGGTGCCGTCCGTCACGATCTGATTGATCCTGAAGTCCAGTTGTTCAGTCTGCGCCGTCAGCCTTTGAAGTTCGCTTTCAATGGCAGCAACACGATCGAGTACACTGTCGCCGGTCGCGGTTGTCCCGACCGGGGCGCCCGTTGTCGAAAGTTCGCGTTTGAGCCTCTGAATATCGACATAAAGTACCGAAAGCTCTTGTCGGATATCGGCCAAAGTCTGTGCGCGCTCTGCGTCTGTTTGCGCAAAAGCCGATGTTGCGAGCATTGCGGCCAGAGCTACAAAAATAGCGCGCATCGCTGTTACCCCGTCAAACCGCTGGACAAGACTGTCACTGCACGGCGGTTTTTCGAATAGCAGGCTTCGTTGCTGCAAATTTCAATAGGTCTTTCCTTGCCGTAGCTTACCACCTGCAGCCGATCCCCGGGCACACCCCGCGACACCAGATATTCGCGGGCAGCGTTGGCTCGGCGCGCACCAAGGGCCAGGTTGTATTCGCGCGTGCCTTGTTCGTCTGCGTGTCCTTCGATGATCGCAACGTAGTCAACATTGGTCAAAAGCCACTGGGCTTGGGCATCCAATGTCACCTGCGCGTCTTGGGTCAATACCGACTGATCCACGGCAAACAGAACACGGTCCCCTACGGACTGCTGGAAATAAGCCGGGGATGCCGGATCGCTTGGCGAGCCTTCCACGAAAGCATCGCTATCTACGCCCGGACGATTGGCCCCCAAGGTGGTTGTGTCATTGTCAAATCGTGTCGCATTTGAACAGGCCGCCACCGATAGAACGGCGAGCAAAATCGCGGATCTTTTAAGAAAATTCATGCACATTGCCTCGTATTCATCTTTTTATCTGGCTGCATGTTTATCACAACGCCAAATCCTTGTGAACGGATCGCCGGTCAAGGTTACGCGACCCGTCAGCGGGTCATCGCTGAAGCGGTGACCAGGAAGGGTCAGAACCACCATCCGGTGTCGGAACACGTCTGAGGTTGCGGCCCGACACATCGACCGAGTACAGCGCCGCCCGGCCATCAGCGCCTTGGGTTTCCCGCGTGAACATGATCACGCGGCCATTTGGCGACCATGTTGGGCTTTCATCAAGGAACGAGGCCGTCAACAATCGTTCTTCGCTGCCATCTGTTCGCATCACACCAATATGAAACCGCCCGCGGTTTTGCTTCGTGAACGCGATCAGATCGCCCCGTGGTGACCAGACTGGTGTTCCGTACCGCCCCTGACCGAAACTGATCCGCTGCGCGGTACCGCCGTTTGCCGGCATGATGTAAAGCTGCTGCGTGCCTGACCGATCGCTTTCAAACACGATCCGTGCGCCATCGGGTGAAAAGCTGGGCGCCGTTTCAATCGACGGTGCGCTGGTCAACCGCTTGGATGCGCCCGATGACACGGTCATGGTGTAGATGTCTGTATTGCCTCCCTCGCTCAGTGAGTACACCACCGTGCGCCCATCTGGAGCGAACCGCGGTGCGAAACTCATCGTCCCGGCCTGTTGTTCCAACACGCGCCTTTGCACCCGGCCGACATCCAGCACGTAAATCCGAGGAAATCCGGTCTCATAGCTTGTGTAGAGCACGCGGTCGCCCGAAGGCGAGAATCGAGGCGCCAGAACGATCGACGCGCTGTCGGTCAGGTACTGCACGTTGGCACCGTCATAATCCATGATCGCAAGTCGCTTGCGCCGTTCATCTTTTGGGCCAGACTCCGATACAAACACCACCCGGCTGTCAAAATAGCCACTTTCGCCCGTAATCCGGCTGTAAATGGCATCCGACACTTTGTGCGCCATACGCCGCCAGCCGGCGGTGGACCCTGTGAATTGCAGCCCGCTGCCCAGTTCGTTGCCCGAAAACACATCATAAAGCCGAAAGCGCACGACAAGGTTCTGGCCGGAGACCGAGACTTCGCCCACCACCAGCGCTTGTGCATTGATCGTGCGCCAATCGGCAAACTGAACCGGGTCCGAAAACGACCCTATGGTGCTGACAAACGCGCTCGACGGTATCTCGCGGAAAAGTCCCGTGCCGATGAGATCCGCAGCAATCACCCGGCTGATGCGACCTGAATAGTCTTGTGCACCGGCCCCCGTTGCAAAGAAATCTGGCACCGCAAATGGCAACGGTTCGATGACACCTTCGGTGATCTCAATGCGAAGGGGGCCCGATTGCGAATGAACGGGCTGAGTGAAAGCAAGGACAAACAGCAAGGCTGCCAGAAGGAACCGGGTCATCTAATCCGCATCCTCTCGGGGTTAAATGTCATTTCAATATCACGCCATTGCCCGTACTTCTCGGCTGGCAGTTCGAATCCAGAAGAGCCGCACCGCAAAATGGCCCGCCTTGCGGCTTCGTAAGCTTGGCGCGCCGCGGTGCTGTCTCCACCCGAACTGGAAACCAAACGGATCGAATTGGCAACAGGCGTGCCCGTTTCGGTAAGCTCCACGCCAACGACGACCGTCGTGGCGAGCGCCGCAGTGGACAAGGATCCAACGTTCCAGCATCGGGATATCGCGACGCGCAAGGCGTCTTTTTCCCCGTCGGTCAACGGTGGCCCTGTGGGCAGCGGATCCGACGGTCCGGCCAGCGCTTCGGTCAAAGCGGCATTCACGGCGTCATTGGTGGATTGTGCCGGGTCGCTTTCTGCAACGTCTGGCTCTGGCTCTGGGTCCTGAGCCGGGCGAAAGCTGGGCCGCGCGGGCGGGCGCGGTGCCGCGGTTGGGGCCAGGCTGGAAATCTCTGCATTTTCGTCTGCATCAGGCACGATCTCGGTTGTGGCCTCTTCCGGGGCAGTGGCGTCTTGTTCGATTGTCTGGGTTTCGGCACCTTCCTCGGCGCGCTGTTCCGGCTGCGTGATGTCATCCGGTGTGGCGTCCGGGAGTGGCGGCGGCGCAGGGGTTGGGGCCACCCGCTCGACAGGTCGCGGTTGCGGCCGTGCGGATTGCGGCGGTGTCAGGGCCGCAAAGTCCTGTGTCGGTTGCGCGGGCTGCGGCGTGTCATCAACCACTTCCGTTTCGGGCGGCTGAGGCGGAACGACCGGATCTGGATCCGGTTGATCCGGAACGGCTTGACGTTCTGGTACCGATTGGTCCGGTGCCACATCTTCGCGCGGAGGCACGGCAGGCGCCGCTGCACTGACATCGGGCGGTGTCAGAGCGGCAGGTTGCGTGAGGGGGTCAGGCGGTGTGTCCCCCACAAAGAGTGCTTCGAATTCGGCGCTGGACACGATCGACACTTCTTGCACGTCCAACGGCAACGGATCCGATTGAAACGCCCCGCCGAAGATCATCCAACCCACAAGTCCAAGGTGCCCAAGACCAGAGATATAAGTGCCGGTCTGCAAACCGCGCCCTCACTCCGCATCGGCGTCAAGCGTCGGGCCACCCGCATCGGTCACAAGGCCGATGTCGGAAAACCCGCCGGCGTTCAGCGCGCCCATGATTTGCATCACCTCCGCATACGGCACCGCACCATCGGCACGCAAAAAGACACGCGAACTGTCGCGTTCCGCAGCAATGGCCCGCAATCGGGTGACCAATTCGTCGCGCGCCGTGTCAGATGCCTGAATTTGTACCCGACCATCCGCGGTCAATGTCACAGTCAGCGGCTCTTCTTGATCCGTAGGCAGTGCATTGGCTGCTGTTTCGGGCAATTCAACCGGAACACCAACGGTCAACAGGGGCGCGGCCACCATGAAGATGATGAGCAGTACCAACATAACGTCAACAAAAGGGGTAACGTTGATTTCCGCCATTGGCTGTGCGCGCCGCCGCTTGCGGCCTCGCCGCCGCTCGGACACGTTGCCGGTTTGCAAGGTGGCCGCCATCAGTTGCGATCCAACTGGCGTGACAGGATGGTGGCGAATTCGTCGGCAAACGCTTCATAGCCACCGATGATCCGGTCACTGTCGGAGCTGAGCTTGTTGTAGAAAATGACCGCTGGAATGGCTGCCAACAGCCCAAGCCCCGTGGCCAGCAGTGCTTCGGCGATCCCGGGCGCCACCACAGCCAGATTGGTGTTTTGCTGTTCGGCAATTTCGATAAAGGCGTTCATTATGCCCCAGACCGTGCCAAAGAGCCCGATAAACGGCGCAGTGGACCCAACGGTGGCCAACACGGGCAATCCCTTTTGAAGCTGTTCCGCCTCTCGGCTGATCGCGACATCCATAGAGCGATCAATGCGCGATTGCGCCCCTGCGATCAAAGCACCGTCCGTTCGGTGAGAGCGGCGCCATTCCGTCATGCCAGCGGCAAACACACGCTCCGCCCGGCCACTGGGGGATGCCCCGATTTCATCGAACAATTCGTCCAGCGGCTCTCCAGACCAAAAGGCCCGATCAAATCGCCCCGCTTCGGCCCGTGCGGCCCGAAAAAGGATGTGTTTTTGTATGATGATCGCCCAGGCCCAAAACGACCCCATAAGCAGGATAATCATCACCAGTTTGACGGTGAGTGTTGCGCGCAGGTAAAGGCCCCACAAAGAGAAATCAATCTCTTGCGTTGCCGCGAGTGCCTCTGCTTCCATGGTCCTGCTCTTTTGCTGCGCCTCTTTTGCGAGGCCCTTTTTCCCGACACTACCCGGCCTTGGTCAAAAATGCCAATCAAACAGGGAAAAATTTGCCGGTATCAAGAGGCAAGTGCGCGGATCTCTGCTGGCAACCGCAGCGGTTTTCCGGCCTTGTTCATACAAACGGCCGTGACGCGCGCGGTGAAGATAGGGTCCTCACCGCGACGGACAATCTGATCCATGACCAGCCGCACACCCGACACCTCGTGCACCACGGTTTCGACAACAAGTCGATCTTCGAACCTTGCCGTCGCCAGATAATCAGCCTCGATCCGGCGCACGACCCAAAGTACGCCATCTTCGCGCATCTGGTTCTGGTCCTGTCCAAGTTGCCGCACGAAGTCACTGCGGGCCCGCTCGATGTAGCGCAAGTAGTTGGCGTGATAAACAATGCCGCCCATGTCGGTGTCTTCATAGTAAACACGCACGTCATAGGTATGTGTCATGGCGTATCTCCGTGGCAGGCGGATGCGGCAATTACCAGATGATCGGCCTCGAAATGCAGGGTTTCTGCTGCAAGAACCCCGCGATGGTTTTGATACGTGATCACGACCATTTCATAGCCTTCAAACACGTCGCGGACGGAAAACTTCAAGTCTGGCTGACGTTTCAAAGCTTCGGCCCAGTACTGTCGCAATTCCCGGTGGCCCCGCAAGACACCCGACCCCACCAAAGGCACCGCCTTGCGTGATCGAAAAACGATGTCCGGATGATAATGCGCCATGATCCGGTCGAGGTCATGGCTGTTCCAACCCGCTTCCCACTCAGCGGCAAAGGCTCGCGCATCTGTCATTGTGGTGCCATCATGCGGGCCGAAAGCCGCAATGCCAGTGAGGCGTCCTGTGTGTATCCCGGCAGCACGGGATCATAGGCCGCCCGGATCAAACCCGCGATATCAGGCCGCAGGATGGTCTTGTCGCCTGCAACCACCAGCGGGGATTGATCGCGAAACGCCGTGTCAGACCACAAAAGCATTGTTTGCACCACCTGGCTGAGGGCAAGTGTTTCTGCGGGTACGGATGCCAAGTGCGTATCAATCCGCAAAAAGACAAAGGCCGCCCGTATGGCGTTGGCCGCATCGAAACGAAAAATCCGGTATTGATTGGCGTCCACCTCCTGCAAGCGCTCAACCAAAGGCGCGAGGTCTGGCACCAGCCGGTCCATATCGGGCACTTCCAGCAACTCGGACCACTCTCGGAAGAAAAACACCATGCAATTGGTGCCCAGTTCCGGGTCCATGTCTGTGATCGAATGCCCGGCCAAAACGGCCACCGCTTCGAAAGCACCCTTGATCGTGGACAGCGTTTCGTCTTCGACGCCGAACACGACCGGCGCAATGGGCCTGCCCCATCGGGCGAAAACGAAATCTTCGTTGTCCCGTGTGAAAAGTGCCTCGATCTGCTCAGGCGTCATTGTCGAGTCTCATTTGTTCAACACCAATGGTCCCGGCGTCACCCGAAAAGATCGGATGACTTTTGTGGCGGCGCAAGGCCGATATGATCCCACGCCTTTTGGGCCAACATACGCCCTCTGGGCGTGCGTTGAATAAGGCCTTGCTGCAAAAGATAGGGCTCGATCACTTCTTCCAACGCATCACGGCTTTCGGACAAGGCTGCACTTAGTGTTTCGATGCCAACGGGACCACCCCCATAGTTCTCTGCGATCAGTCGCAGGTATCGCCGGTCGGCGCCGTCAAGCCCGAGGTGATCCACGCCTAATCGCGTCAACGCGTTGTCCGCCAAAGCCTGTGTGATCCGCCGATCGCCATCAACCACGGCGAAATCCACCACCCGCCGCAACAAACGTCCGGCGATACGCGGCGTGCCGCGTGCACGGCGGGCAATCTCGCGGGCGCCTTCCGGATCGGCCGGTGCGCCGAGCTTGATGGCGTTGCGTGTAACGATGGTATGCAGTTCATCCACCGTATAGAATTGAAGGCTTGTCGGGATCCCGAACCGATCCCGCAGCGGTGTCGTCAAAAGCCCCATGCGCGTTGTCGCTCCGACCAGCGTGAACGGCTGCAACTCGATGCGAACGGTCCGCGCAGCCGGCCCTTCGCCAATCACAAGGTCAAGCTCGAAATCCTCCATCGCCGGATACAGCACTTCTTCGACAACCGGGTTCAGGCGATGTATCTCGTCGATGAACAGGACATCGCGAGCCTCCAGGTTGGTCAGGATGGCGGCCAGATCCCCGGCCTTGGCCAGTACCGGGCCCGACGTCATGCGGAAATTGACCCCAAGTTCGCGCGCCACGATCTGCGCCAAGGTTGTTTTCCCCAGCCCGGGCGGGCCGTGAAACAGCGTGTGGTCCATGGCCTCTTGCCGCTGCCGGGCCGACTGGATGAACACCCGCAGGTTCGCCCGCGCCTCGGCCTGACCGACAAAGTCATCCAGCATTTGTGGGCGGAGGGCGCGATCGCCATCTTCTGGCAGGGGATCAGGGCGCAGGGTCGGGTCAGCGTCGATCATGGTTTATCCGCTTGGGGCCAGCCGTTTCAATGCCAGACGAATGAGGCTGGATGCGTCTGCATCGGCAACCTCGCTGGTTACTTCGGCCACCGCCGCTGCCGCTTCCGAGGGCGTGTAGCCAAGGTTGGTCAAAGCAGACAATGCATCAGCTTGTGTTGATGGCTCGACAGCAGCCGGCGCGGCTGCTGCAGGCATGGGTTCCAGAACCTCCGCCGACGGATCGACCGGCGCTGCGACAGCGTCTTCTCGCATCGCCATGACGCTGGGCGCCTTGTCTTTCAGGTCCAGTACGACGCGTTGCGCTGTCTTGGGGCCAATACCCTTGGCCGCCTTGACGGCGTTCCAGTCGCCCAAAGCGATTGCGCGGCTTACCCCGTCTGCGCCCAGGGTGCCCAGAATGGCCAGCGATGCTTTGGCCCCGACCCCTTGCACCGTCATCAAAAGCCTGTGCCACTCTTTTTCAAACCGGCTGGTAAACCCGAACAACTGCATCAAGTCCTCGCGCACCACCAAGTCCGTGTGCAACGACACCGGCGATCCCGGTGCAGGCAAGGTCGCCAATGTCCGGTCTGAACAGTAAACAATGTATCCCACGCCGCGAACGTCGATGAGCACGTGGTCATCGGCGCGGTAATCCAGCCGCCCTGTCAGACGACCAATCATGCAGAGGCCCGCGCAACAGCGGCTTGGTACCGGGTCGCGCCCCCGCCGTAGAATGCATGGCACAAGGCCACTGCCAGTGCATCGGCGGCATCTGGTCCGGCCAATTGCACGCCGGGCAATTGCATCCGGATCATGTGCTGAACCTGTTCCTTGCCGGCATGCCCAACACCCACGACCGTTTTCTTGACTTGGTTTGGCGCGTATTCGCCCACAGTCAGCCCGGCTTGCGCGGGCACCAACATGGCGATGGCTCTGGCCTGCCCGAGTTTCAGCGTTCCAGCGCCATCCTGGTTGACGAACGTATGCTCGACCGCCGCGGTTTCTGGTTGAAACTGTGTCACGATGTCGGTGAGTTGCGCGTGCAACGAGACCAACCGATGTGCGAGCTCTCCGGCGGTGGTTGTGCAAGTGCCATTGGCAATGTGGCGCATTCGGCCGTTTTCCGACTCGATGATTCCCCATCCCATGGATCGGAGACCTGGATCGACGCCCAAAATCCGCATGTCGCCCCTGTGCTGCTCGTCACTTTGTTGCGTTTTGGATGAACTAGCACGAAACGCGAACATTTTCCAAGCGCTCGGTGATCACAGCGAAAAACGACACTCGGTATGCGCTTTTGGACATTGCGCCGAAAACCGACATCGAAATCGCCTTTACGCGACATCTGTGACACGGAATTTTCAAATATATTTCAATAGGGTTACAGGAATTCGACCCATGCAAAAAACGCATATGAACATTGCAGTTTTCGCAGCTTGTCGCCGGAATGTTGTCGCCTTATCTGCGGTTCACGAAACACAGACAGCAACCCCAAAACAGAGGACAAGGATATGGCTGCTTTCGACACTACCCGCCCTACATACGGCTCGACCGGCCTTTTTGGCCGTATCGCTTCCGTTTTCAACGCCGCCACTGCTGGCATCGTTGCTTGGAATGACGCGCGCATCACGCGCAACTCGCTGGCTCAGCTGACCGATCGCGAACTCGAAGACATCGGTCTGGTCCGCGGCGACATCGACATGGTTGCCGACGGCCGCAAAGCCTAAGCCAATCAGATACCCAAGACCAACCTCCGTGCGCACTCCGCACGGAGGTTTTTTTTGGCTCGGATCAGCGCAGGTATGGCGCGACTTTCTCCGAGATCCATTGTGACGCTGGATCGATCTGCATCACCCAGGCGCCGGCTTTTTCAACGCTTGTCCCCTGTGCCAGGTTTGCAACGCGTTGTTCGTAGCTGACCGGACCAACCGCTGCGATCAAGAACCCCTTGAATGCAAGGCAAGCCACCAGAAAGAACACGATTGTCCGCGGTTGAATACGCGGTGCCGTGCTGCGTGGCTGCAATACGATCAGTCCATCCGGGCGCATGCGGGTGGTGTAACCACGCGTCATCGCACGGTTTTTTCTATTCAGACGGCGCAAGCGCCGGTCAAACTCAAAATGGCTATCAGACATGGCAGCCTCTCGTTACCGGCCCCCACCAGCACAGGACTAGCTTTAGTACGGCAGAAAAGCGGCAAGAAAGAGGCATTTTGCCTTCTTGGTAAATTCTGCCGAATTTTAGGCTTTTTTGACGAAAACCAAGGTGGTCCATTCACCAATTTCCAGCTTTTGGTACAGATTGTTTCCGGCCTTGCTGTACACGCCGATGACCTGATCGGCCTGTTCGTTCAAAATACCGGACAGAATCGCGAAACCACCCGGTTGGAGGTGACCCGTCAGATCTGGTGCAAGTGCAATCAATGGACCTTTGAGGATGTTTGCAAAAATCAAATCATAGGGGGCCCGGTCTTTGAGCGCCGGATTGTCAAATCCGGCAGCCTCGACACAAGCGACGGCGCCGGTCATCCCGTTTGCCTCGAGGTTCGACAAGGCCACGTCGACCGCAACCGCGTCAATGTCGCTGGCGATGACATCCGCCTTCGGCCAGACCCGCTTGGCCGCCATCGCCAACACCGCGGTGCCACAGCCGATGTCCGCCGCCCGCGAGACGGCCACATCGGCGACGGCCAAATGGTCCAAGGCCTGCAAACATCCCTTCGTGGTTCCGTGGTGGCCGGTGCCAAATGCCATTGCAGCTTCGATCAAAAGCGGCACGCAATCGCCGGGTACTTTGTCGGCATCGTGACTGCCGTAAACAAAGAACCGGCCCGCCACGACGGGCGCAAGCTCTCTGCGCACATGCGCCACCCAGTCGGTCTCTGGCAATTCTGAAACGGCGAATGCCTTGGCTCCGAAGGCGGCGGCGAGCAGTGCAAGCCCGGCGTCGTCGGGCGTTTCGACAAAGTAACCGCCGACCTCCCAAAGCCCGCTGCCATCCTCGATTTCAAAGACACCAACACCGGTTGGCGCGGGATCCAATCGTTCCATGGCATCGCCCAGCGCTTCAGCCTGCGATTTGCCGGCAAGGGTGGTCAGGGCCGTGAATGTTGGCATCAGCGCCTCCGAAACAGGTTTATGTCCCGCAAGCCACGGCGGGTCTTTAGGTCAAGCTGAGGCGGGTCGATACCGATCCGCTGCACAAAGTTCCACCCCCACACGGCAGAGGCAAATCCGATGGCTGCGCCAAGCATGGCTTGCGCGTAAATCACGCCCACTGGTCCGGCCACCGCGGCAAGCCACATCGCCACTGGCAAGGTCAATACCCCATCACGCAACCACGTCATGGCTGTGGCCCGGGTTGGCTTGCCCAACGTATTGAACGCAGCGTTTGCGACAAAGAAGACCCCCGTGAACACGAAAGCCCCTGCGCCGATATGCGTGAAAGCCCGCAACACGATCAGCCCGTCCGGGTCCAGACCAAAGGCTCGGCCGACCGGGCCGCTGACAGAGATCAGAACACCCCAGACGACCAGCGTGTACCCGATGCAGAACACGATTGCGTCACGATAGGTTTGGCGGATACGTGCGAATTCCCCAGCGCCAAAGTTCTGCCCGAAAATGCCCGAGATCGCCCCGGCCAATGAAAATATACCCCCGAACGCGACCGTGGTCAGGCGGCCGACCACAGCCCAACCGGCAACGGCGGCATCGCCGAACTGGGACAACACGCTTGTAAGAACGTAGTTGCCAAACGGCGTTGCCAGTTGCGTCAGGATCGCGGGCAAAGCGATGCCGAAGTATGGGCCAATTTGCCGCTTGATATCCGCCCATTGCGGGCGCGCGATAAGCCCGTGCACCCGGATCACGAAAATCAGCGCTATGGCCATCAAAATGAAGCGCGAAACATTGAGACCAATCGCGGCTCCATCCAAACCCAAACCCAAATACAAGATCAGTATCGGGTCTGCGACAAGCGAGAAGGCACCGGACCCCAAAGTGACCAGCATGGCGCGGCGCGCATCGCCCTGCGCCCGCAAGACGCCGCTGCAGACAAGGCCAATGGCCATCCAGCTGAGCGACGGCATCGTCATCCACAAATAGCGCGCAGCCAGATCGAGCGTAGCCCCGCGCGCGCCAGCCAATTCCAGAATATCGTAGCGGAACGCCATAATCGCAGCGGCCATCGACAATTGAACAATAAATGCAATGACCGTAGCACTTGCCGTCAGGCGCCGGGCTTCATGTACCTCTCGCGCCCCGATGGCCCGTGAGACAAGGGCTGTGGCGGCAATCATCAGCCCGATCCCGGACGACACCGAAAAGAACTGGATCGCGTAAGCAAAGCCGATCGCCGCCACCAGACGCGCATCGCCCAGTTGCGATACCCAGAGAAGGTTGGCCGCGTCCACGACAAAGACAAAAGTGATCCCCACCGCGCTGGCGAGTGTCATTCGCACGACATGCCCCATGGTGGAGCCGGATAGAAACCGTGCCTCGGCAGACATGCCTACTCGGCCGGATTGGGCATGGGGCGTGCCAGAATGGTCTCGTATCCAGGTTCAGGATTGCGTGGGATCAGAAGGGCCAGCAACAGCGAGATCGTGGCCATGCCTGCGGCCAGGGCAAAGACGGCACCGGGCGAAACAAGCCACAGAAAGCCAAGCGCCACGGGTAAAAAGACGGCCGCAATGTGGTTGATCGTAAAAGCGACCGCCGCGGTCGGGGCAATGTCACCGGGATCGGCAATTTTCTGAAAATAGGTCTTCAGTGCGAGGGCGAGCGCAAAGAACAAGTGGTCGAGGATGTAAAGCGTCGCCGCGAGGACCACGCCCCAGCCAAAGTAATAAATCCCGCCATAGGCAAGGAACACGAGCGTCAGGCCAACATATTCAAAGGCGAGCGCGTTGCGTTCACCGAAATGGCCCACCGCCCGACCCATCAGCGGGGCAAAGATCATGTTGGCCACAAGGTTGATCATGTAGAGCGCGGTGACTTCATGCACTTCGAACCCGAACCGTTCGACCATCATGAACCCTGCAAAAACCACAAAAATCTGTCGGCGCGCGCCGGACATGAATTGCAAGGCGTAGTACAGCCAGTAGCGCTTGCGCAGGATCATCTTTTTCACCTGCGGATTGGGCGCCCGAAACTGCGGATAGGCCAACAGGGCGAACACGGCTATCATCGTCGTCACGCCCCCGGCGATCATGTAAACCGTGTTATAGGTCAGGTTCAGCGGCTCCCACAAAAGCACGATCAAACCGTATGAGAGCAAGGTGGCCGCTGACCCAGCGGCCAGCATCCACCCCAAGATGCGAGGCGCACGATCCTTTGGAAGCCACTGCAGTTGCAGCGATTGATTGACGGTTTCGTAGTAGTGAAACCCAATGGAGCTGAGCATCGTGATCGTCAGAATACCAGCAAGGCTTGGAAACCACGCCGTCACCGCTGTGGCCACGCCCAGCAGCACCAGCGACACCACTGCAAGCACCTGTTCGCGCATGAACAGGATGATCGCGATGACCCCAATGGCGAAGAAGCCTGGGATTTCGCGCACCGTATGCAAAAGCCCAATATCCTTGCCGTCAAACTGCGCCGCCTCGATCACAAAATTGTTCAGCAGCGCCGACCACGTGGCAAAAGAAATCGGCATGGCTGCGGCCATCAGGAACAACAGCGCGATCGGTTGCCGCCACAATGGAAGCGATCGGGCATCTTCAAGACGAATTTCCTGAGTCATGACCTGCACATACGCCTGTTTCCCCGGAATGGCGAGCA
>CAWUIW010000024.1:0-21397 GCA_963922515.1 uncultured Rhodobacterales bacterium
AGCCACCGGTGATCGGCGCTGCCCCCCGGGGATCGGGCGTTGCCGCCAGCGGAAAGGGCAGGGACTTCATGCTATGCGCAGCGTGTCGCCGACGGCCACGGTGCCACCCGCGGCCACCTTGAAGTACACACCGAAATCTCGTGTTTCCCAGCCCCGCTCAAGCGATCCCAGCATGGACAAGTCGCGTTGACCGGTATCTGGGTTCGCGTCTGGTGCGCGGCACCGTTCGATGGGTTCGACTGGGGAAAGCGTGACACTCCCGATCTGCAGGTCACTCTTGAGCAGGTCTATTTCTTCGAACGGCGCCAGGCCTTCGATCCAGAGGTTGATACGGAAACGGCGCATATCCAGCGACAAACCGGTTTTCTGGCTAACAGCTTTCAAGGTCGACAGGTTGCCGATCGAAACTGATGCAAACGGCACATCCGTCATGCCCTGGCGCGGAGCCCGGACCAATCTTGCCGGCCCGGGGCGATCCATGGGCCACAAATCACCGATCCAATCGTTCAAGGCCGCGGCGCTGCCGGGCAAGTCGAACTCCATGGTTTCGCGAGCAGGGTGGCTCAAACGCACACCTCCGTCCGTGGTTTCCGCTCGCACCGCGGCCAAGCGCGGGCCAGATGCAACTTGTAAAAAGTTGCGGCGCGTCTGCCATTCATCGGTGTCCGGTGCAACGTCGTTCAGAACGGCCCAGACACGGTCGCCTTCCACCGCGCCGTCGACGCTGAGCTTGGCTATGCCACATGCTTCAGCCCCGATCCCCTTGATCGGGTGCCGCCAGATGTACGCCAGCGTCGCGGTCATTTCGCATCATCTTTGGCGCCGCGTTTGAAGCTGGCCTTGATGTTGCCAAACAGGTCTGGCGTGTAGCCTTGGCTGCGCATGATCAGGTATTGCTGGGCAAAGGTGATCACGTTGTTGGAAATCCAGTACACGATCAGCCCGCTGGCGAAGGTTCCAAGCATGAACATGAAGATCCATGGCATCCAGGCAAACACCATTTGCTGTGTTGGATCGGTTGGTGCCGGGTTCAGCTTTTGCTGCAGCCACATTGATATGCCCAGCAGCAACGGAAGGATCCCGATCAGGATTGTTGCCATCAGGGATCCCGGCTCTGGGCCTGCCCATGGCAACAGGCCATAAAAGTTCATGATTGATGTGGGGTCGGGCGCACTCAGGTCTTGGAAGGGGCCGAAGAAGGGCGCTTGACGCAGTTCAATGGTGACGAAAATCACCTTGTAGAGTGAGAAAAAGATCGGGATCTGCAAAAGGATCGGCAAACACCCGGCCGCCGGGTTCACCTTTTCCTTTTTGTAGAGTTCCATCATCCCCTGCTGAAGCTTTTGCCGGTCATCGCCGGCTTGTTCTTTCAGCTTTTCCATCTGCGGTTGCAGCTCTTTCATCTTGGCCATCGAGGCATAAGACTTGTAGGCGAGCGGGAACAAGACGGCTTTGATGATCAGTGTCAGGCCGATGATCGCCCAACCCATGTTGCCAATCATTTTGTTCAGCTCATGCAGCAGCCAGAAAATCGGTTTCGTCAGGAAAAAGAACCAACCCCAATCGATGGAATCAAGAAATCCTTCGATCCCATCGCGTTCGTAGGCGCGGATTGCTTCCCATTCCTTGGCTCCGGCAAACAGGTTGCTGGACACGGTGACCGTTTGCCCCGGGGCCACTGTTTGCGTCGGCATCACCGCCTCGGTCTGATAAATGTCACGGCGCTCATCATATTTCGCCACTGATTTGAACGCAGTACCAGGCGACGGGATCAGCGTGGTCATCCAATAGTGGTCTGTGAACCCGATCCATCCATTGGCTTGTACCTGAACAACTTCGGCCCGTGCGCCTTCGCGTGGGTCGATGTCGAAATCAGGCATATCGCTATAGTCGGTTTCCGTCAGTTCGCCATCGGCCATGCCGACGACACCCTCGTGCAAGATGAAAAAGTTCTTGAGGTCTTCTGGCGCTCCGTGACGCGCCAGCACGCCGTAGGGTGCAAGGCTGACCGGTGCGTCGCCTGTGTTGGTGACCGCTTGGGTCACGCCGAACATATAGTCTTCGTCAATGGTCAGGGTGCGAGAAAACTGCAGGCCGTTGCTGTTGGTCCATGTCAGGATCACGGGGCTCTCCGGGGTCAATCTTTCCCCTTGGCTCAAACGCCACAGCGTGTTCGCGCCTGGAACATCCTCCAGACCCAGACCGGCGCCCGGGGCCCAGCCATAAAGGGCGTAATATGCGCCCGGCGTGCCGACCGGGGCCAGCATTTGCACGATATCCGGGTTGTCCAGCGCCACTTCGTAGTCGTTCAAAAACAACTCATCGATGCGACCGCCCAGCAGAGAAATCGAACCTGTGACGCGGGGCGTTTCAATTGCCAAGCGCGGAGCGGTGTCGTCCGGTTCAACCTGTGCGGTTTCTGCTGCTGTCGCCGCAGATGCGTCCACAGCGACACTGGGCGCGGTCGCGACGCCGTCCGTTGATGTGGCAACTGGTGCGGTCAAACTTTCTGCCGGGACCTCGGTCAGTGGTTCTTGCTCTGGTGGTGGGAACAAAACCAGCCACGTCAGTATGACGAGGAAACTCAAGGCTGTTGCCAGAATGAGATTCTTGTTCTGATCGTCCATTGGGGGCCGTCACCTTGTGCTGCTATGACCTCGCCGGGTTCAAGCGAGTGTGGCAGCAAAGGTCAAGTGGAATCGGCTTTTGGGCAAGAGGGCCATTGCGCACATGCGCGTGTGTCAGGGGGAGTTTCCACCAATGCGCGGTGCGTCCGTCAGCTTTGCATCATGTGTCGCGATCCAGTCCAGCGTCTGGTCAAACGGCATGGGTCGGGCGATGCCATACCCTTGGACGTGATCGCATCCAAGCTGGGCCAGCAAAGCATGTTCGCCAACAGTTTCAACGCCCTCTGCCAAAGTTTCTATGCCCAGTCGTTCGGCCAGTGTCAGGATCGCCCCAATCAATTTTTGCTGTTCGGGATCACGGTCAGCCTTCATGACAAAGGAGCGGTCAATCTTGATCCTGGTGATGTCAAACCGGCGGATAGCGGCGATCGACGCATTTCCTGTTCCAAAGTCATCCAGGTCGATGCGGCATCCCAGCTGGGCCAGACCGCGGATGTTACGCGTCACCATGTCGTTTGGCCCGTCGCTGACAACGGATTCCAGGACCTCAACGGACAATCGGTCAGGTGCAAGGTCGAAACGGTCGAGCTCCCAGCCGATCTTGTCGACGATCGATGGGTTGTGCAGCTCATCATCGCTGAAGTTCACGCCGATCCGCGGAACCCTGGCCCCGGCGGCGTCCCACGCTTTCAGTGCCGTCAAGGAATGATACAGCATCACTTCGCTCAAGCGTTCCAGCAATCCGGCGTCTTCTAGGGCAGGCAGAAACACGTTCGGCGGAATCAGACCCCGCACAGGGTGCGCCCAGCGGGCAAGCGCCTCGAAGCCGGTGATTTTCCCCGTATCGGTTGAGATTTGTGGCTGAAACCATGGCTGGATCTGACCGTTATCCAATGCGCGCAGAGCTTCCTCACGCAAGTCGCTACGGGTTTTGGTCTGACGGTGCATTTCTATGGAAAAAGCACGAATGCCCGACGGGCCATTTGCCTGCGCTTCGCTTAGAGCCGAGGCAGCTGCCCCCATCCAGTCTTGGGCGGTGGTGCCCGGTGCGCGGCTTCGCGGGCAAAATCCCACAGAGCAAGAGGCATAAACAGAAATCCCATCCAGCGAGATCGGGGCTTCGATCGCGGCTTGCAACCGCCCGGCCATCTGGATGCACAGTTCAAGATCCAGTTGCCGCACCGGGGCCAAGCAAATGGCAAACCTGCTGTCACCTAGGCGCGCGACCGTGTCCGCGTCACGCATGATATCCATGATGCGGTCCCCAGTGCGTTGCGCGATAAGGTCGCCAGCGGATTGCCCATGGCGTTTGCAAAGATCCTTGAAATCATCGATTTCCAACACAATGCAGACAGAGCGCAGCCCAGATATCTCCGTATCTTCATAGGTCTGCGCAATCTGTTTTCCGAACCCTTCGCGGAGCAGTAACCCGGTCACACTGTCCAATTCTGCCAGCGGATTTTTTGGGGGCAACCAGCCAAATGCACCGCAAACCGCAAAGATCAGTGGCGTGCCTAAAGCCATGATCAAAAGTGCGGCCTCACCGCCCAACCAGAACGCGCCAAGTGTCAGCGCCGGCAGAAAGGCAAGTGTTGGCGGGCCGATGAGGACCGGCCAAATTCGTTTGCGGATCCGATTGATCCGCGGCATGACCAGATCTGCCATTCTCTACCTTCCAGCTTTGCCTAAATGTGCGCGCTGAAAGAAAGCTAGGCTTTTTTACTGACCGGATAATTAATCCAGACGTGGAATTTCAGGCGAATTTTCAGAAGTTTTGTCGACATCACGGGTCAGTGCGGCAAAGTCGAACAACTTGGGGTCCAGCAAATGCGATGGCCTTGCGTTCATCAGAGATCGGAACATCACCTGTCGCCGCCCCGGGCTGTTGCGTTCCCAACCATCGAGGATTTGCTTAACTTGCTGGCGCTGTAATCCGTCCTGACTGCCGCAAAGATCGCACGGTATGATCGGGTAATTCATCGCCTGCGCGAATTTTTCACAGTCGACCTCGGCGACATGCGCCAAGGGCCGGTAAACGAACAGGTCACCTTCTTCATTCACCAGTTTTGGCGGCATGGTCGCAAGACGGCCACCGTGAAAAAGATTCATGAAAAAGGTTTCCAGTATATCATCGCGATGATGACCCAGGACCACGGCGGTGCACCCTTCTTCGCGGGCGATCCGATACAGATGGCCACGCCGTAAACGGGAGCAAAGTGCACAATAGGTGCGCCCTTGCGGGACCTTGTCGACAACCACAGAGTATGTGTCCTGGTATTCGATGCGGTGGGGCACACCCATGCGTTGAAGAAACTCGGGCAGCACCGTCGCCGGAAACCCCGGTTGCCCTTGATCCAGGTTACAGGCCAGCAATTCAACGGGCAGCAGCCCACGCCACTGCAGCTCGTGAAGAACGGCCAACAAAGTGTAAGAGTCCTTGCCACCGGACAAGCAAACCAGCCACCGCGCCCCGCGCTCAATCATGCCATATTGCTCGATCGCTTCCCGCGCATAGCGGACAATCCGCTTTCTTAACTTGCGAAACTCGGTCGTCTTCGGTGCTCCGACAAACAGCGGATGTATCTCTGCATCATCGTCCAGCATAGCAATCCTTTTCGGCTCTTCTTGGCACATACCGCAAAACCCGGCCAAAGCGAAAGAGGCAGCCAGACCCGCAATTTCGCGGGCCGACAGAACCGGTTGTCACCGCACAACGTAAAAGGAAAAAGCAAAGGAAACTATGATGTACCGTCTCTTGCTCGCAGCATTTCTGGTTCTGGCCGGGTGTACAGGTCAGCCCGATGCCGATGATCCGCTGCTGAGCGGCCGTTCGCTTAATCTTGAAGAGTTCTTTGAAGGTCGCACCGTTGCCTATGGCCAATTCCAAGATGTCCTTGGCACAGTCGGGCGACGCTTCACCGTTACAATTGATGGCACATGGGATGGGCAAACCCTGCAACTCATCGAGGACTTTGCCTATGCTGACGGCACGACAGAACGGCGGGTATGGTCCTTGACCAAAACAGGAGACGACACTTGGACTGGGTCCGCGCCAGGTGTCATCGGTCAAGCCAGCGGTATCGAACGCGGTGATACGTTCTACTGGACCTACACAATCGATCTGCCGGTGCCGGATGGCACGCTGCGGGTCACGTTCGATGATTGGATGTGGCTGCTCTCCGATGATCGTCTTTTGAACCGCGCCTATATGTCAAAGTTCGGCGTGCCGATCGGAGAGGTGATTATCACGTTTGAAAAGGTTTAGGCCCGGCTGAGCACCGGGCCTGCGCGTGGATCAGTCGGCAGCTTCGCTTTCCGGGGCAATCTTGTCCTGCGTTCGCAACTCGAAGTCAGAAGCCTCATGCCGTTCATGCAACTGCAATGACGGCTCGCCGAACGGTCGGTTGACCATCCGACCGCGCAGCACCGTCGGGCGCGCATCCAGTTCCTTGGCCCAGCGTATGACATGGGTGTAGCTATTCGCGTCAATGAACTCTGCTGCTTCGTACAAGCGACCGAGCAAAAGCTGGCCATACCACGGCCAGATGGCCATGTCGGCGATTGTATATGTATCGCCGATGATGAATTGGCGATCTGCAAGGTTCCGATCCAAAACATCCAGCTGCCGTTTCACTTCCATCGTGAAACGGTTGATCGGGTATTCCCACTTCTCTGGTGCATAAGCATAGAAATGGCCAAATCCACCGCCCAGATACGGTGCGCTGCCCATCTGCCAGAACAACCAAGACAACATCTCCGGCCGCTGCGAGGCGTCTTCGGGAAGAAACTTGCCGAAGCGCTCGGCCAAGTACAATAGGATTGCTGCGCTTTCGAATACACGCGTCGGCGTTGGGGTGCTGTGATCGACCAGCGCCGGAATTTTGGAGTTCGGGTTTGCGTCGACAAAGCCACTGCCGAACTGGTCGCCTTCACCAATGTTGATCAGCCACGCGTCATACTCGGCGTCCTCGACGCCTAGCGCCAGTAATTCTTCCAACAGGACCGTAACCTTGACCCCGTTTGGCGTTGCCAGTGAATACAGCTGCAGCGGATGCGTCCCAACCGGCAGATCTTTGTCATGCGTTGCGCCGGCGATGGGGCGATTGATCTTGGCAAAACGACCGCCGCTTTCGCTGTCCCATGTCCAGACCTTGGGCGGAGTATAAGAAGTGTCGTCGCTCATAGGTTTCCAAAATCCCGATATTCCAGGGCATGCGATCAAGCCGCACGACCCGGGTTGCTTTGCGCCTAACGTATGGTGCCCAGCCGGGATTGCAATTTGCCAAATGCGGATTTGGCGATCAATGATTGCGATGCTAGGGTGCAGCCATTTCGACAAATACATTCTGGAGTAGTTTATGGATTACGTCTTTACATCGCGCAGCATTCGGTCTGGGAAATTCTCTAATGAACCGGGGGCGACCCATTTTCTTTCGATCCCGAGCACCGCAGACGATGTCGACACGGCGCATAAGTCGACGAAAACGCAATGGGTCAAGGACGTGCAAGCCTTGGCATGCCCCAATCCCGGCGTTCACGCGCAGGATGGCAACATTGTCATCTATGTACATGGCTTTAACAACAGCACCGCCGATATGCTGTCGCGGCACCGCAAGATCAAAGCCCGGCTAGAGGCGTTGAACTTCAACGGCATCGTCGTCAGCTATGACTGGCCCAGTGCCAATACGGCGCTGAACTATCTGGAAGACCGCAAAGACGCGAAATTGACGGCGTTGAAGCTGGTTGATGACGGGATTTCAACTTTTGCGGCTCTTCAGCGGCCGGATTGCCGTATCAACGTGCATGTGCTTGCGCATTCGATGGGCTGTTTCGTGGTTCGCGAAGCCTTTGACGATGCGGATGACAGGCCCGCGGTGGCCGCACGTAGTTGGTCGGTCAGTCAGGTTCTGCTTGTCGCCGGCGATATCTCGGCCGGAAGCATGTCAGAGGGCAACTCAAAAAGTTCATCGATCTATCGACACTGCAACCGGCTGACCAATTACTACAACCCGATGGACGAAGTGCTAACCGTATCAAATGCGAAACGCATTGGTGTGGCGCCGCGCGTCGGTCGGATCGGCTTGCCGGACAGCGTACCGCGCAAAGCGGTCGACATTTACTGCGGGGCCTATTTCAAAGCGCATCAGGACAATTTCCCATCAGGGATCAGCACAGCGCACACTTGGTATTTCGATGATCCCAACTTTCTCGAAGACGTGTTCCATACGCTCAATGGTGCCTTGGATCGTAACGAAATCCCGACACGCGCGCCGACGAACACCGGCGGTCTTGCCTTGAAACCTTAGTCTTTCGTTGTCGGAGGCACCGGATCATAGCCGGAGTTGCCCCAAGGGTGACACCGGCTGATCCGGCGCGCGGTCAGCCATGCGCCACGAAACGCCCCATGCTTTTCCAGGGCTTCCAGAGCATAGGCACTGCATGTGGGTTGGTACCGGCAATTATGTCCGACCCACGGGCTGAAAATCAACCGGTATGCGCGAACGGGCAGCGCAAAGATCTGGGCGAGCAGGCTCATGCTAGGAATGTATTCTGCGCAGTGCGTAGCGCAAGTCTGCAACAAGGTCCTGATATGCCCGTTTGGCGGTAGATTGCGCACGCCCGATCAGGACATAGTCCCAGCCCTCGCATCCTGCTTCCGGCAGTACCTGTGCCGCGATTGACCGCAGGCGCCGTTTGGCGCGGTTGCGTTGCACGGCGTTGCCAACCTTTTTCGAACAGGTATAGCCCACGCGAATGCCATGCGCCTCGTCCGGGTGCCGTTGTCTAGCTTGTAATAAAAACCCATGAGTTGCTTGACGCCGTGCACGAGCCGCACGCACAAAGTCACCGCGTTTTTTCAGAACCTGCAAACGTACTGACGCCGCCGGGGGCGGTGCCTCTGATGTCAGAGGGGCCTCCGGCGGCGTCATGTCTGTCAAAACAGTTTGGTGCCGAGCGCTGCTTAGGCGCTCAGCGACTTGCGGCCGCGTGCCCGGCGCGCATTCAGGATTTTCCGACCCGACTTGGTTGCCATGCGCGAGCGAAAGCCATGGCGGCGCTTGCGAACCAGGTTAGACGGTTGATAGGTGCGTTTCATCGCTCCAACTCCACTTATCGGTCGGGCGCACCGCGGATTCGGCACCCGAAAAATATCATCGAAGCCCGGCGTGTACTGGCGAGGCTGAAGAAAGTCAAACCCTGTTAAACCATTTCCCTTGATTTGAAACAATCTGGGCCAAAACCCAACGTTTGCCCGGTGACTGTTTCAAGCCAGCCCCAATGACACACGAATCACCGAACGTTCTGTCACCGTGGATCAACCCGTTGTGAACGCCCTGTCTAATCGACCCGGAAAAGCGCATGTTCACGTCAACCGCATGACGGACCCATTTTGCCATGACTCAAACACCAGACTCGACTCAGACTGCACCGCGACGCGGCTTCGCCAAGCATATTCCACTGTTGGCCATAGCGGTAATCGCCGTGTTGGGTGCCGTATCATTCGGAGATTTCCTGACGTTCGAAACGCTTCGGGAAAACCGAGAGCTGTTGCTGGGGTTCCGCGACCAAAATTATGTGCTCCTCGCCTTGCTCTTTGTCGCGTCGTACATCGCAATTGTTGTGTTGTGCTTGCCTGGGGCCGCCGTGTTTTCAGTGACCGGCGGGTTTTTGTTCGGGCTCGGGGCCGGGGTTGTCCTGAATGTCACTGCGGCCACAATCGGCGCCATGGGCATATTCCTGGCCGCCAGATGGGGGCTTGGTGCGGCTTTGTCGGCGCGCATGGACGCGTCAGAGGGCTCGGTAAAGAACCTCAAGACAAGCCTGCACGAAAACGAAGTCAGCGTCTTGTTCCTGCTGCGTCTTGTTCCCGTAGTGCCGTTTTTTGTTGCCAATCTGGTTCCCGCCTTGGTTGGAGTTAAATTCCGCAACTTTGTGTTCACCACTGCATTGGGCATCATTCCCGGCGCTGTGGTCTTCACTTGGATCGGCGTGGGTCTTGGCGAAGTGTTTGACCGCGGGGAAAGCCCCGACCTGACCTTGCTGTGGGAGCCGCATATCATAGGCCCAATGCTTGGCCTCGCGGCGCTGTCAGCTCTGCCTATTGCCATCAAAGCGATCCGCGGTCGAAGGGCGATCTAGTCATGACAGATATCAAGACAGACATCCTGGTGATCGGTGCCGGGTCCGGCGGCTTGTCGGTCGCGGCAGGAGCCAGTCAGATGGGGGCGGATGTTGTCCTGTTGGAGGGGCACAAGATGGGGGGCGATTGCCTGAACTTTGGATGTGTTCCGTCGAAGGCTTTGTTGGCGAGTGGCAAAGCGGCTTATGCGCAGGCCCATTCGGATGCGTTCGGCGTCGCCAGCGTCGCGCCGCAAGTCGACTATGGGGCTGCCAAGGATCACGTCGCCGACATCATTGCTCAGATTGCACCGGTGGACAGCCAAGAACGCTTCGAGGGGTTCGGTGTGCGCGTGATCCGAGCGTTTGGGCACTTCACGGGGCCGGATACGGTGCAGGCGGGCGACCACACGATCAAGGCGCGCCGCATCGTCATTGCAACCGGTTCACGCCCGTTCGTGCCGCCGATTCCGGGTTTGGACACAGTGCCCTACGAAACCAACGAAACACTGTTTGATCTGCGTGAAAAGCCGGATGATCTTTTGATCATTGGCGGTGGGCCGATCGGGCTTGAAATGGCGCAAGCGCATGTTCGGCTCGGGTGCAAAGTCACGGTCATTGAGGGGGCCAAGGCCCTGCCAAAGGACGACCCCGAACTTGTCGAAATCGTCACCGAGAGCCTTCTTGCCGAAGGCGTTGTGATCGAACAAGACGCCATGGCAGCCAAAGTGACCGGTGAAAAGGGCGCCATCGAAGTCGAAGCTCAAGACGGCCGTGTTTTCCGGGGATCACATTTGCTGGTGGCTGTGGGGCGCAAGGTCAACACAGATGCACTGAACCTGGACGCTGCGGGCATCAAAACGACGAAAACGGGCATTCAGACGGATACCAGCCTGCGCACCACCAATCGTCGTGTTTATGCGATCGGCGATGCAGCGGGCGGCATGCAATTCACCCATCTCGCCGGCTACCATGCAGGTGTCATCATACGGTCCTTGTTGTTCGGTCTGCCTGCCAAGGCGCGCACGGACCATGTGCCGCGTACGACATACACGGACCCCGAATTGGCGCAGGTTGGGCTGGCAGAAGCCGAAGCACGCGCCGCGCATGGCGCACAGGTCGACATCGCCCGTTTCGAGTATTGCCATAACGATAGGGCCATAACCGATCGCAAAACAAAGGGCTTGATCAAGGTCATGGTTGTAAAAGGCCGGCCGGTTGGCGCTTCGATTGTCGGACATCAGGCCGGAGAATTGATATCGACGTGGTCGCTGGCGATCGCGAATGGCCTCAAGATGAGCCAAATCGCGGCAATGGTTGCACCTTACCCCACCATCGGCGAGGTTAACAAACGCGCGGCGGGTGCCTATTTCTCGCCCAAACTATTCGACAGCCCAAGGGTCAAGCGTGTGGTCAGGTTCGTTCAGGCATGGCTGCCCTGACCAGGAAGAGAAGGTAAATGATCAACTCGCTGTCCGGGCGATTTCTGATCCTGACAACGGTCTTCGTGATGTTGGCAGAGATTTTGATCTTCGTGCCTTCGGTGGCGCGCTTTCGCGAAGACTATCTGCTGACCCGGCTGGAACGCGCACAGATTGCATCATTGGCGTTGCTGGCCGACGACATGATTTCAACCGAACTTGAAGAAGAGCTGCTGAAGAACGCCGAAGTGTTCAACGTCGCTTTGCGGCGCGATGAAGTGCGCCAGTTGATTTTGTCCTCGCCCATGCCCCGGTCGATCGTGGCGACGTTTGATTTGCGCGAAGCGAACGCCTTTGTTCTGATCCGCGACGCCATTGCACGCCTCGCGAACCCCGAGAACGATGTGATCCGGGTCATCGGATCGCCTGTGCGCCAGGCCGGTTTGCTGATTGAGATCACGATGGAAACACAGGCAATGCGCGATGCCATGCTGGATTACGGGTTGCGCATTCTGCTTTTGTCCGCAGTGATTTCGGTCTTTACCGCTGTTTTGCTATTTCTCGCAGTTCGGGCGTTCCTGGTGCGTCCTATCAAGGGCGTTGTCGACTACATGCAACGTTATGCGGCCGCGCCCGAAGACGCGCGCCAAATCATTCAACCGCGGGCCGGAGTGCTGGAATTGCGCGAAGCGGAAGAGGCATTGCAAAGCCTGCAGACCGAACTGACGCAAGCGCTGAAGCAAAAGGAACGCCTGGCCCAGCTGGGTGGTGCCGTTGCCAAGGTCAGCCACGATCTTCGGAATATCTTGACCAGTGCACAGCTGTTCACGGACCGGATCGAAACCAGCGAAGATCCTCTGGTCAGGCGTATGGCGCCTAAACTCGTCAATTCGATCCGCCGCGCTGTCTCTTTGTGCGAAAGCACGCTGGCCTTTGGAAAGGCCGAGGAGGCCGCCCCGACGCTTACGTTGTTTCAATTGGCCGATGTGGTCGCCGACGTGGTCGACAGCGAGCGATTGGCCGTGACGCCAGAGCAAGTCTTTATTTCCGACGAAGTGCCGCCGCTGATGTCTGTCCGCGCAGATCCAGAGCAGCTGTTCCGGGTTCTGGCAAATCTTGTTCGCAACGCGCGTCAAGCGATTATGGCGACGGGAAAGCCCGGCTCCGTCACGGTTTCGGCGCGCGAAGACATCGACAATTGGTGGATTGAAGTTTCTGATACCGGGCCGGGGTTGCCCCCCAAGGCGCAGGAGCATCTTTTTACCCCGTTTCAGGGCGGTGCGCGCAAGGGTGGCTCTGGTTTGGGGCTTGCAATTTCATCGGACCTCGTGCGCGGTCACGGAGGGACTCTGACCCTGAAAAAAACCGGGTCGGACGGTACGTCGTTCGAGATTTGCCTGCCCAAGGGCGATGGGACCATTTGACCGTTTTTGGGGTTGCAAAGCTCTGGCACCGAGCGTACATCCCAAGCCTCAAGTGGACCGATAGCTCAGCTGGATAGAGTACTTGACTACGAATCAAGGGGTCGGGGGTTCGAATCCTCCTCGGTCCGCCACTTTCCCTATTTGGAACAGCGCTCCAACCTGGTCGTGCGGTCGTGCCAAGACCAAGGCAGGACAGCATCTTTCCTAATGGAAGCCCTATGCAGTGGGGCGGGCCTTGCGACCGTTCATTGGCCGAGTTGCGCTTCGCGTTAAAAGCGAACGAGTTCGGACACTCAAGTTAAGTGAAGTGAATATCGGCTTGTAGCCCAGACCTTCCGCCGAAGTTTAAGGGGTTTCGAGATAGATCAGGTCATAAACATAAGACTTTGAACCTTTGCGGCTGACCCAAACTCCCTCGGGGGGCGAAGTTTCACATTGCCTGCCGAGCTGGTCCCATGGTCGTCCAAATACTTCTGCGTCGCCCCATGAACCCGCAATCCAGCGAAGCTGCTCATGCCAGATAATCCAATAATCCCCGTCACTTCTCTTGAAGCCAACTCTCCCAACAGGATCAGTGGCCTTTTCAAAGCGATAAACAAGGCCATCAATCCGCCGCCTAAGTTCAAATGCCACGATTTGAGTTTCTTCAGTCACAACATCAACTCCCATGTCTTGAGCAGGATATTGAAAGCGGGAACAGCAGCAAACTCCGCAAAGACGTTACTCAAGCTTAAGAGGGCTCTGCACCGTTGCAAGTCTGGTTAGAGTCCAAATAGTTCAGCGCTGTGCACCGCGCCCAACAACCCAAGGCGCAGAGCCCTTCGGTGACAGATGCAGCGACATGAACATTGAGCAGCCTGGCGAACTTTGGTTCAAGTGCATTCGCTCCGCAGCACTGGCGAGCCAAGCGCCAAAGCTGAAGCCTTCCCATCGATCGGAGCGCATCAGGATCACCCGCGCCGTTTGGACGAACACCGTGCGCACGTACGGAACCACAATGGCCAAGCCTTCCCTCGAAGGCACGGAATACGAAAGCCATGCGTATGGCGGAAGCTTTTGAGCCGCTTGAAAGCAAGTGGACTTGCGCATCTAAAGCACTCCAAGCATCAATGATAGCCCGGAGGTCAGGCGCAGTGACCGCCGATACGCACGGTATCGACGGGCGTGCCAGTCACACACAGACAGAGGCGTAATCCCTAGGGAAGGGTCTGCGGCAGGCCTGCGCAATTCACGAGCGCCGCGCTGTCATAGCATATAGCGGCAATGTCATCAGCTGGAGCGCTGATGTCTGACCGAATTACGCCGGAATAGTCATTTGTCACTTCCACGGAGTAAGGTGCGCGGTCACCATAGTAGAAGGTTGACTCACCAGCGAGCGTGATGTCACCGACTTCAGCCTCTCCCCATTGAACAAATACATTGTAGCAAAAGACATAGTCCCCTTCCGCGTCTTGCTGAAACGAGCCGATGGTGCCATCACTCGTATACTGTTCCACTAATTCAGAATACTTTCCCTCTGACCAAGAGACTGTTTCGTCGACTTCTCTTGAGAACTCTTCCGTGTACGTTTCGGAACTTCCACTCGATGACGACTGCTCTGTCTCTGAATAAAACGTGTAAGATGCACTAGTTGTGGTCGAGCTACCCTGAATGCCAGCCTCAACGCTCACATCAACGGTTTGGCTGTTGCCTACGACAGATGTCACGGATTGCTCTTCAGTCCATGTCTGTTCGCTGACCTCAGAGAATGTCTCCTTTATGTTCTGACTGAACGCGACATTTTCAATTCGCTGGCACAATGCCGAATTGTAGACTGTCTCGATCATCGAGTCGTCCAAGTAATTGAGAGGACTCTCGCTTGTCGTGACCACGCTGTCGGGCTCATGCATAAAGATAAAACCCATGTCGTTTAACCACCCCTTATTTGGGTCATAGATGGTCTTTACTCCGACAAGCTTTCCCAAGGTCGGAGTCGCGATTGCGGGAGTGCCGTTTTTCTCTTTTGCCGACAGCGTATTTGTTTGCTCCATTCCATCTTTATCCGTCCACGTGACAACAAAGCCAGAGACGACGTTGCCACCATCCGATTTTAAAAGGGTGGTTTTCTCGATTGTTCCATTCTGCAGATCCAGGATCTGCGCAGATGCATCGCTGCCCGGAGTCCCAACGACAAACTGCCCTTTATAGGCCCCGGGTGATGAGTCGATTTCGTCAGCGGGATAATACGTTACGGTGAAGCGAAGACCGCCGATATGGGTTGTTCCTGTCCAGATCTCGATCTTTGAGATGATCGAGCCGTCACAGAACGAGATCGTGTCGTAGCTCTCTTCCGGATAGTTGAGGTGGGTGTACACCGGATCCCAAGTTGCCGAGAAGTCGGGATCCGTGCATTCCGTGTAGTCCGCATTTGCCGCATGGGCCATGAACGCCACAAGGCCGACGGTCAAAGGTAGTCTGTAGTAAGTCATCTTGATCTTCTCTCCAGTCTATATGTTTCGTATTTTAGAATTAACTCCGCAGCCAAATCGGCCTCTGCAAAGCGGCTTGGCGGGTAATCTGGCAGCCTGTGTCGCCCAATGCTGCGTCATACCCGCCGAGAAAAGCTCAGCACATGAAGCAAAGCTACGATGCCTCGATCATTTTCGACGTCTCGTCGAACATGGTGGTCCCGGAATCATTGTTGCTTTCTCGATCTGCGTGAGGTTGGCGTGAAGAATACTAGTTTAACGCGAGTGCATGTCGCAAGGAGTGGGTTTCGCTGGGCTAGGATTGGCAGCCGCTGATGCCTTCTTTCTTGGCGCGCAACAACGACTTTACCTAACGCCTGACCCGATCGAATTGAACAAGGGCTTGCCCCAACTCAGAGATCACCCGATTGCCAAGAGATGGAGCGTGAACAAGAAGTTGCATTTCCGCCGCTTTTTGCGCGTCGCCCGTCGCCGAATAGCCCGAGCCAGAACATCACGCGACGTGACGCTCCCACACAATCAACAGACAGCTTTTCAGCAGAGCAATGCCCGCGAAACGGTTTTCGACTTTTTGACCGAATGCGCGCTGATTTGGTGGAATGATGCTGTCGTCCGAAACAACGATCGATGCCGGGCGGTCCGCTTCTTTCTTCCAAGTCCAAAAGAGGCTGTGGAACCCGAAAATCAAGAAGACGAAAGCAAAGAACACGTTGACCCCGAGGTTCTGTTCTTTCGAGAGACCCATGTTTTGGTGCTCGGCAAGCGATGACTTGTCACCTCACCGCAGGAAGACCGCCGCAAGCATGAACAAACGTGCTGTCACAAGTCCTCTCACGTTTCTGCTGACAGCGGCGTGGGCGTAAGGGACGTGTTTGACTGCCTGTCCGTCTTCGAACGCCAAGGTCATATTCTTTCCGGCCATTTGTCGGTGCCAGCAACAGCGCAAGAGGTGTTTCGCGACATAGGATATTACGATATGCAGCTGTCACGCAAAGACAGCCAGACTGGTAAGAACAGAGACTATGACCGACCGAAAATTTGAGCCAATGACCAAAGCCGAAGTCGTTACCGCGCAACGTGCTTGGGCAAAATGTGTAACCGATCAAGACGTGGATGGGTTGTTAGAGCTTTATGATTTCGGCGATCCAGACGAACCGTTGTTGTTTAAACCCACGCTGGCCGATGTGATCCGCCTCGATGAAAAAGGTGCCCGTGCCTATTTTGTTGGAGGCGACACCGACTATCCGCAGGATACAGGTTTTCTCAAACGTGGATGGAAAAAGGTCGAATTTCAGAGTGCTGTGGGACCTATCCTGAAAGCCGGTGGTTTAGGTTACAAGGACATGGGACATTACTCGTTTGTCGACGGCGCGGGCAATGCAACACGCGCAGACTACACGTTTGCCTATCACAAGCTGAATGGCCGTGTGCTGATCTCACTTCACCATTCTTCTCTGACCTGGTTTCCGCCAGTCGAAGACTGAGCCGTGTCGCTGCGTGAACGGTTGACCGCTTCGTTCAGGGGCCTTGGCGCCTTGCACCTCCGCCCCCTTGAATCGTGGCGCCGTTTCAAAGGGACGTTGATTGGCGAGTGAATCACAACAGATTTAAATGCAATCAGGTGCGTTGGATCGACGAAGGGTGGCAATCATGCGAAGCGCAGCCGCATTTGTTTTTGCAGTAACGATTACCCAATCCGGCAATGCGTTGGAATTGACGGAAACGGGCCGGTACGATCTGAACCGGCCCGCAAGCCTTGACTATGATCCGACATTTTGTGGGCTCTGGATTGCCAACGAGGGGCCAGACGCCGTGTTGGTCACCTTGCAAGGTGACGAACTGCGGCGCGTGACCAGCGATCTGTTCCGGATCAAAGCCATCGCGCTGGAAGGCGACCATCTGCTGGTCGGAGATGGCTTTGGCAAACTTCAACGTTTGACAAAAGACGGCGAAATCCTTGCAGCGCCGTTTACGCTGGAAGGCGGATTTGCTGACACCGAAGGGCTCGCGATTTCCGCCAATGGAGACATCGTGACAGTCGAGGACGATCCCGAGCGGTTGTCTTGGTTCAGCCCGACCGGTGGTCTGAAGGCTCGGATCAACACGATGGAGCTAACCCCACCAATCAGCGAAGCCCAAGGCATCGCGATCGATCCGCGAACCGGTCACATGCTGATCGTGGATGACTGGGAAGGGTCGAACAGCCTGTACGAGTTTTCGGAAACAGGTGACCTGCTCGCACAGGCGAGTTTGCTGGAGTACGGCGTAGATCCCGAAGGCATTGCTATTCGTCCAGGTTCGAACCAATTGTTCATCGCATTTGATGGCGGCGCACAGATCGTCACGTTCGACTACGTTCCGACACTGCCGCCGGATGCAGCCCCGTTGCCGCCCGGGGCGGACTGTATGATGTTCTGATCCAATTCTGGATCGCAATAGGCGTAGTAGGGTAATGGTTCGCCCATCGCGCGTCCTCCGACACCCGGATTTGGTCCCATGTAACATACGCCGTCTTGCGCCGCAGTGGTGTGCATAGCGCCCCGGGGGCGGGACTTGCAGCAGGGTCGTGCGCTCGGTAGCGTTCGGTGACGGACGTTGGTTCTTTTGGTCCGGTCCACAGAGGTTTTTGGAAACAAAGAATGAAGCGCGCAGTCCCAGTCGCTGATCACTCTGAAGAACTCGTGCCCAACTACTGGCTGAAAAGCCTGCGAGATGCGTCCAACCTCGACAGTGGATCGCTGGATCATGCATTGCGGTCTGCGGACCTGTCGCGCGATGACGTTGAAACGCCCGGCGTCATGGTGCCTCTGCAAAAAGAGATTGAGGTTGTTGAAACACTAGCGCGTCAAAGTGACGATCCGTTGTTTGCGTTGAAACTCGGCCAGTCGGCAAATGCAAACACGGGTTCTGTTCTGTCCTATATTTTGTTTGCCTCGCCGACTTTGAAGGCAGCTTTGGAGCTTATCGAAGAGTTCATTCAACTCACGCGACCACGCAGCCATGTTGAAGTCATAACGTCTTCAGACACCACCGAGTTTCGCATGGGGCATCCGGACCCCAACGTGCAAAAGGCCTTTCACTACCGGGAATTCGTACTAGGCACGATCCTGAACAGTTGGAGCGTTGCCACTCAAAGCCAAATCCGCCCGCACAGTGTGTTCGTTGCTGCGCCGATCGGGCACCGAACCCGTACTATTTCCAGCGCTCTGCATTGTCCGGTCGAGGACTCTCATGGGTATACGGCAATTGTGCTGCGTTCGTCTTCGCTTGACCTGCCCATCCGTTCGAGCGACGAGCATTTGTTGCTGCACCTTACAGAGTATGGGCGCATGGTTCTGCAGCAGCGTCGGCCGCACCCAACCAGCACGCGGGAACGCGTGTTCCGCTTCTTGCTGCGCCAACTGCCTGCAGGCTTGCCCAAACTTGAAGACGCTGCCCGAACGCTTGGTTTGTCGGATCGGACATTGTCGCGCAAGCTGGCCACCGAAGGCACAACGTATCGCGCCCTGATCGACGAAACGCGGGAAACCATGGCTGCGGCGCTGCTGGACGATCCCAGTCTTTCCTTGACCGAGATCAGCTACCTTCTCGGGTTTTCCGATCCCAGTAGTTTCAGCAACGCGTACCGGCGCTGGACCGGCCGTCCACCAATCAGTGCCCGGATGCCGCGGCATGTTTCCGCCGAGGCAAGCCCAACGGCGAGTTAGACCAAGCCTTTGGCGCGCCAGCGCAAGCGACAAAGTCACCCTGATGCAATTTGAGCCTGATCGCCCGATCCTGTCGGGCGGTCCAAGTAGATTGCAGAAAGGAAGACTATGTCCAAAGGGACCTATGAAGAGTTTCGCGATGCGTTGCGTGCGTTTGAGTCAGGTTGGGATCGCGACAGATACAACGACGGCATCATAATTGATGCACAGCTGGATGCGTGGGCCGGTGGCCCGGTCACCGACTTTTACCCTGAGTACAACAGTTGGGGCGATCTGACGGATGCCGAATGGGAGGCTATGTCTTATCGCTCAACCAATTCGTTGGGGTTCGTCGGGTATCAGTTTGGCGAGGCTCTGCTCATTGACCTCGGCTATTACGATGATGACGTTTACTATCTGGGCGGCGATACGATCAATCGCTGGGACGGGACCTGGACCGGTAAGGGCGGCGTCACTTCACTGGACGACTTTATGACAGCCGAGGCGCAAGAGGTCGCCATCCAGGAAGCCTTTGGGTTCAATCTTCAAATCATCGAACAGCAGTTGGGCTATCAAGGCTATTCGCTTGATGATTTCATTGGCGAAACTTTCACCTACACCGATGTCGACGGGTCCATTGTTTCGGTGGAAATCACCGTCACGGGGCTTATGGCGGCATCGCACCTGCGCGGTGCTTACGGAACCGTCAACCTGCTTTTGGGCGGGGGCGCGTCCACCGACGAAAACGGCACGTCCATTCTACGGTATATCGAGGAATACGGAGGTTACGACAGCCCAAGCGTGGATGATGCCATCGCCTATTTCCTGGACCGCCGCACAGGTGACGAGGGGGTCGGGACACCGGGTGACGAAACCGGTGGCGGCGGGGGGAACGACGGGACCAACGACGCCCCGGCCGAAGGACCCGCCGGAAATGGAACAGCCAATGTCACCAAAGAGACAGCCGATGTTGTCATAACCTGGAATTGGGGCAGCGACACTGTTGTCACTGACTTTGATCCTGGGACAGATACGATTTTCATCGACTGGATAGGCGCCGATGCACTTGAGATTGTGGAATTCTCTGCCGACGAAGGCGGCACGTTTGGCGTTACATTCTTCGTTCCCTCCAACGATCAGTCCACGACGTTGCAAGGCGTGTTGCTGAGCGACCTGAGCGCCGCCAATTTCACGATCCTTGATGATACGGCGGCTGCAGAAGTCATGGGTTTGATCGCGCAGGACGAGGGCGATGGTTCCAGTGATGGCAACCCTGACAACGAGGATGAAGGCAATGGCCCAGATGACGGGGACACCGATGAAACCGGGGGCCAAGGGGACGACGACACAGGTGAAGGCCATGTGCACCAACACGTTTACATCAACCTATCGACCCCGGCGCAAGTGATCGATGGGTTCATGCCGAGCATGGGCGATATGATCGAGATCGAAGGCGATGTCACCGCTGACGCTTTCAACATCTTCGAGGAAACGGGCGACGCCCTTGGTCAAACGGTGCGCATCGAAATCATCTCGGGCGGCGCCACCTCGCAGATTGTCTTTACTGGCTTTGGTCTCGACACTCTGACGCTCGCCAACATTTCGGCCGTCAATAACGGTGTGCAGAACGAGATTGCCTCGGCATTGGGCTCAGTTGTCGTGATGCCCGGTGAAGGTGACGGCTACACGCTGGCCTACGATAACGACGGCTCAAACCCGGCAGACATTGTTGGTGCCACCGATGCCGGAGGCGCAAGGTATAGGGCTGACGCGAATGCCGACGATATTGTTGGTTTTGACCCAGCGACCGACGAACTGGATTTTGGCGGCACGTCTGTGCATGGGATGATCGTCACCAAGTCTGAAGCGGGCGAAATCGTCATCGACAGCCCTTGGTCGGATGCGGCGCAGATTGTTCAGGGTGTCACCTATCAAGACGTCTCCATCGATAATTTCGGCGTCGTCGGGAACGAGCATTTTCGCCAAGACATGGGTGGCGTCATTTCCTGGGAACAAGGTGTTGGTCCGCGTGCGGCAGATACGGTTTACCTGCGCAGCCACGAATACGGCGTGCACGAGGTCATCGACGGGTTCGATCCAACGTCGATGAAGCTGAACTTCTTGTATTTCGGGACGCGCGAACGCCTGAGTGTGGAAGACAGTGAAGCAGGCTTGGTCATTTCCTCGTTGCCATCTGGACAGAGTTTCACCTTCACCGGTGTGGCCAAGGCAGATCTGATCCCGGGCTTGGTCGAGTTTCACTTCGATCAAGTGATGGAAGACAACCTGGAAGCGGCTTTCGATTTCGACCAAAATGACGTGACCTTGGTGGACCGTACGATGCTGCTGACACCAGAGGCACCTGTAGGGGCCACCACGGACGGGTTCCAAACCCGGACTGGTGACTTGACCGGGTCGATCTATGCCGGAAGTGACAATGGCGGCTCAGACAACGGTGGCAGTGACGACGGCGGAACCGATGATCCGTCTGGCGAAACGCCTGGCGACGGCGACACCATAGATTTCAACGACGGGACAGCCGAAACTTACACAATCGGGTGGAGCTATGGTTCAACAACGACGATTGCTGGTTTCAACGTCAACGAAGATACCTTCGACTTTGGTTCATTCTCGGACACGCAAATCGCGGTC
>CAWUIW010000025.1:0-21354 GCA_963922515.1 uncultured Rhodobacterales bacterium
CCCGACTTCGCGGATCGCGTCGGCCTGTTCCAGAACCGTCACCGATGCCCCGCGCTGCCGGAGTGCGATCGCTGCCGACAGCCCTCCGATTCCAGCGCCGGTGATCAGAACATGGCGGTTCTTGGCATACATACCCCTCTAGAAACGCAAAACCGCCGGGGCCTCAACCCCGGCGGCTTAGAAATCTTGGCGGTACAGATCGCGCTCAGTCGTCGCGGTGTACTTTTTCGCGACGCTCGTGACGCTCTTGGGCTTCCAGGCTCATGGTCGCAATCGGCCGCGCATCCAGCCGCTTCAGCGAAATAGGCTCGCCCGTCACATCGCAATATCCATATTCGCCTTCGTCGATCCGGCGCAGTGCACTGTCAATTTTGGCAACAAGCTTTCGCTGACGATCCCGGGTGCGCAGTTCCAGCGCACGATCGGTTTCTTCACTGGCCCGGTCGGCGACATCGGGAATGTTCCGTGTATTGTCTTGCAGACCCTCAATCGTGTCGCGACTGCCGGCCAACAGTTCATTTTTCCAGTTCAGCAATTTGCGGCGGAAATACTCAAGTTGCCGTTCGTTCATAAACGGCTCATCTTCGGCCGGACGGTAGTCGTCAGGCAGAAACACTTCCTGCTTCATTTCGGCTCCCTCGGTTTGGCCATGTGTGCCCGTCAAAGTCAGATCCTTAGACATATGGCTCCCCTCTGCCGCAGCGTTTATCTGACCCAAAAAAGATTGTCACTACACAATAGTGCGCCACATCGGGTAAACGAGTCCGCGACCAAATAGCCGAACACATGCTGGGCAAGGGATTGGAAAAAAATGAAATTTCAAGGTACGCAAGATTATGTCGCGACAGAAGACCTGACAATTGCGGTAAATGCGGCTGTCACGCTGGAACGTCCGCTTTTGGTGAAGGGTGAACCAGGCACCGGCAAAACGGAACTTGCGCGCCAAGTTGCGTCGTCACTTGGGTTGTCCATGATCGAATGGAACATCAAATCCACCACCCGTGCCCAGCAAGGTTTGTACGAATATGACGCCGTCAGCCGTTTGCGCGACAGCCAACTGGGCGAAGAGCGTGTGCATGATGTCGGCAATTACATCAAGAAAGGCAAGCTTTGGCAGGCTTTTGAGGCGGAACAGAAAGTTGTCTTGCTGATCGACGAAATCGACAAGGCAGATATCGAGTTTCCGAACGACTTGCTTCAGGAACTCGATAAGATGGAATTTCACGTTTACGAAACCGGTGAGACGATACGCGCGGTGCAACGACCGATCGTGATCATCACCTCGAACAATGAAAAAGAACTGCCGGACGCCTTTCTGCGCCGGTGCTTTTTCCACTACATCCGCTTCCCGGACGAAGCGACCATGCGCAAAATCGTCGAAGTACATCATCCCGGGATAAAGGAAACCCTCTTGGCGACCGCGCTCACACAGTTCTACGAACTGCGCGAAACCTCGGGCCTCAAGAAAAAGCCATCGACATCCGAGGTGTTGGATTGGCTGAAGCTGCTACTGGCCGAAGACCTGACTGCCGAAGACCTCAAGCGCGACGGTGTCAATGCGCTGCCCAAGCTGCACGGTGCGCTTTTGAAAAACGAACAAGACGTTCATTTGTTTGAACGGCTGGCATTCATGGCGCGCAGCCAGCGCTAGAACCTCGATACGACTCGCAGCTCATTAGAAAGACGCCTGGTTTTTGGATTGGTTACGGTCCAAGGACCAGACCCGTCGTTGTGTCCGTTTTGAAAACAGTGTGGTGTGATCGCCGCTTTTTGGACACGATCCAGACACGATCGCGACACAATATGCCAGAAATGTGGCGACGCTGCCCAGAAACCGCCAATCTGATTAACATGCCTGCCGCCACCCCCTTGATTTCCGTACGCCCGTTGCGTGCCGCCGATCGCCCGGACTGGGCCATGATGTGGCGCGATTACCTGGCGTTTTACGAAACAGAGGTCGACGAGACTGTGTATGACAGCACGTTCGAGCGGCTTTTGGGACCTGACCCACAGGATTTTTCCTGCCTGATTGCAGACGTCGACGGCGTGCCACAGGGCCTGACGCATTTCCTGTTCCATCGTCATGCCTGGAAAGTCGAAAACGTCTGCTATTTGCAGGACCTGTTCGCCAAGCCGGAAAGCCGCGGAATGGGTGTGGGCCGGGCCTTGATCGAAGCGGTTTACAAGGCCGCTGATGCAGTTGGGGCACCCTCTGTATATTGGTTGACTCAGGACTTTAACGAATCCGCGCGGCTGTTGTACGATCGCGTGGGCGTGCTCACTCCTTTTATCAGGTATAATCGACCCTTATGATCCGCATCCTTGCTTTCATCGCGTTGGCTGGCTTGGCCGCTTGTGGCGCCGTGCCTTACGAAGACACCGCGACACGCGCCGCGTCTCCGCAAAATGTGACGCTGCCGCCGATGAAGCTGTTTGATACCGCGCGCCCCCAGGCACCGGGCGTTTCAAATGCCAATATCGCCGCCGATTTCCTTGATCTTCACTTTGCCTTGGAAAGCGGCCGTACCCTGCCGGTACTGACCCGTTTCGAAGGCCCGATCACAGTTCGAATGACCGGCAAACCGACCTCGCAAATGAGTCGGGATCTGGACAAGTTGTTGGCGCGCCTGCGGTCCGAGGCGGGTCTGCGCATCAGCCGCGTGTCCGCTGGAAGCCCGGCCAACATCACCATTGAGGCGGTCAGCCGCGATGCCGTGCGCCGCGTATTGCCGCAAGCTGCGTGTTTCGTCGTACCCAATGTCGAAAGCCTCGCAGAATATCGACGTGACCGTCGCAAGGCCCATACAAACTGGGCGCTGCTGCGCAACCGCACGAAACTCGGCATTTTTATTCCATATGACACCAGCCCCCAGGACGCGCGCGATTGTTTGCACGAGGAAGTCGCGCAGGCCATTGGCCCCCTGAACGACCTGTATCGCCTGCCAGATTCGGTGTTTAACGATGATAATGTGCACACCGTTCTGACGGGTTTTGACATGCTGATCCTGCGGGCAACCTATGCGCCCGAATTGCAGACCGGCATGACCAGGGACCAGGTCGCCGCCAGGTTGCCGAACATTCTGGCGCGCCTCAATCCATCGGGCGTTGGATTGGCCACATACCCCATTCGACCAACGCCAAGGGCGTGGGTGGATGCAGTACAAACCGCTTTGGGCACCGGCGCCCCGATGAGGTCCCGGGCCGTAGCCGCGCAAAAGGCGTTGGACATTGCGATTGCAGAAGGCTGGTCCGATCACCGCCGTGCATTCAGTCACTACATGATCGGTCGCATGGCGGTTGCCGACAATCCGGTGGCAGCGCAGGGCCACTTTCAGGCGGCGCAGCAGTACCTATCGACCGATCCCCGAACGCGCCTGCACAAAGCCTATGTGACAACGCAAACTGCAGCCTTCGCGCTCAGCCAAGGGCAAGGCAACGACGCACTTGGCCAAATCAACGCCAGCCTGCCCGCGGCCAAAACGTCTGAAAACGCGGCGTTGCTATCAACGCTTTTGCTGCTGAAGTCCGAAGCCTTGTTCATGGCAGGGCAGAAAAATGAAGCTGCTGCTGTCAGGCTGGACAGCTTGGGTTGGGCACGATACGGGTTCGGCACGGATTGGGCCGTTCAAGCCAAGATGCGCAGCATGTCGGCGTACGGTCCTGCGCAACAACGCGGCTGAAATAGATGATCGTAATAGCATGCGGGGCGATTGGCGTCGTCCTAGGATGGTACACTGCCCGCAAACGCGGCGGAAAGCGGTGGGACATGGCGCAATATGCGGCAGGCTACGGAATTGCCTTTGTGCTTTTGGGTATGGTCGTGACAGTTCTCGTTCATCGGGCGATGGTGTGAGACCATGTTTCTACCCTTCTTCGAAAACCTGCGAAAGGCGCGCGTTCCCGTATCCTTGCGCGAATACCTGACCTTTCTCGAAGGGGTCAAAGCCGGTCTGAGCACCTATGATGTTGAAGCCTTCTACTACCTCGCCCGCACGGCGATGGTGAAGGACGAACGCAACATCGACAAGTTTGACCAAGCCTTTGCCGCAACGTTCAAGGGCCTTGAAGAAATCAGTTTCGACGAGGTCATCGAAGCTGTTGATATTCCTGCTGACTGGCTGGAAAAACTGGCCGAAAAACACCTGTCAGAAGAAGAACGCGCCGAAATCGAGGCGGCGGGTGGCTTTGAGAAGCTGATGGAAACGCTGAAAAAGCGGCTCGAGGAACAAAAGGGGCGGCATCAGGGCGGCAACAAGTGGATCGGCACGGCAGGAACCTCGCCATTTGGGGCCTACGGCTACAATCCCGAAGGGGTCCGCATCGGCCAGAAAGAAAGCCGCCACCAACGCGCGACCAAGGTTTGGGACAAGCGTGAATTCCGCAATTTTGATGACACCGTTGAACTGGGCACGCGCAACATCAAGGTTGCCCTCAAACGCCTGCGGCGTTGGGCCCGCGAGGGCGCCGTCGAAGAGCTGGATCTGGATGGAACGATACGCTCGACGGCGGAAAACGGCTATCTCGATGTCAAAACGCGCCCAGAACGGCACAACGCAGTAAAAGTGGTTTTGTTTCTGGATGTGGGCGGCAGCATGGACCCCCATGTCAAGGTGGTGGAAGAGCTATTTTCGGCTGCGCGCGCCGAGTTCAAGCACTTGGAATATTACTATTTTCACAACTGTTTGTACGAGGGCGTGTGGCGGGACAACCGGCGCAGATGGGATGCCCAGACACCCACGCATGAAGTCCTTCGCACTTACGGTCCGGACTACAAATGCATCTTTGTCGGCGATGCCAGCATGTCGCCCTACGAGATTGCCTATCCGGGCGGTGCCAACGAACACTGGAACGCTGAAGCTGGTCAGGTGTGGTTGGCGCGGGCACGCGAACAGTGGGCGTCAAACCTGTGGATCAACCCGGTACCAAAAAAGTACTGGGACTATACGCATTCCATCCAGATGATCCGCGAAATCTTCGAAGATCGCATGGTCCCGATGACGCTCGCGGGGTTGGAATCTGGTATGCGGGAACTGACGCGATAAGGCGAAATCTGCGATCGGCACCGCGTTTGACCGCTTGTCGCAGGGTGGTCTCACGCCTAGCCTGGTGTCATGTCAACAGCGCCTGTCACTGATATCGATCCGGCGAGCTTTGCAGCGGACCCCTACCCTGCTTTGAAGGCCATGCGCGCGAACGCGCCGATCACGTTTGTTCCGCAATTGGGCGCGACCCTGTTCACACGCCGCGACGACATTCACGTGCATGAAAAGCGCATAGATGTCTTTTCGTCCCACCAACCAGATGGGTTGATGACCCGGCTCATGGGAGAAAACATGATGCGTAAGGATGGCGCGGCCCATCTTGCTGAACGGCGCATCCTGTTTCCAGCGCTCAGCCCCAAAACTGTTCAGGCGCACTGGCGGCCGATATTCGAAGCCGCGGTGGACCGCATCTTGCAGGATATCAGGCCCATGGGCCGGTGTGACTTTGTGACGGACTACGCCATGCCGGCATCCGCCGAAGCATTGAAGGCGATCACGGGCCTTGGGTCGATGTCGGCCGCTGAAATGGATCAGGTCAGTCAATCCATGATCGATGGCTGCGCCAATTATGTCGGAGACCCTGAGATAGAGGCCCGCTGCCATGCCGCAACAGCCCTTATCGATGCGCATATAGATGCGCGCAGGACTGCAGCGGCTGCAATCTCTGGGCCCGATGCACTTTCCGTGCAACTGCAAGCGGGGCTGCCGCTGCGCAACACGCGGGCCAATATCAAGCTGATCATTTCCGGCGGCCAGAACGAACCCCGGGACGCCATCGCGGGAACAGCCTGGGCCGTGATGCAGCATCCTGCCCAATTGCGCAGGATCGCGGCCGGTGATGCCACGTGGACGCAGGCCTTTGCCGAATACGCACGCTGGATGTCGCCGATCGGGATGTCGCCGCGGCGGGTCGCCCGGTCGGACAAGGTAAACGGGGTGACATTTGAACCGGAAGACCGCGTCTTTTTCATGTTTGGGTCCGCTGGTCGGGACGAGGCACATTTCGCCGACCCAGATGCCTTTGACATCATGCGCAACACGCAACCGGCTATCAGCTTTGGCGCGGGCCCGCATTTTTGCGCGGGCGCAGCTGCGGCCCGTTGCCTGATCGCAGACGTTGCCTTGCCGCGTGCCTTTGCGGCCTTGCCCAACCTTCGGCTGACCGGCGCGGTCCCGTTTCAAGGCTGGGCGTTTCGTGGGCCGACAACAATGCCCGTTGCCTGGGACAGCTGACGCTTTCGCGATCCTGCATCGCTTGTCGGTGGGCGCAAGGAGCCCCATATTCCGGGTATGTTGAAAGCCACACCCATTCTACTTGCGATCATCTATGCGCTGGTCATGTACCGCTTTTCGGTCTGGCGGACCAAGGGTGAGCTG
Source organism: uncultured Rhodobacterales bacterium (assembly GCA_963922515.1). GTDB lineage: Bacteria > Pseudomonadota > Alphaproteobacteria > Rhodobacterales > Rhodobacteraceae > JACOMT01. The sequence continues at coordinate 6,420 of CAWUIW010000025.1, forward strand.
GATGCGAAATCGACAGAGTTGATGGATCCGATCCTCAAAACGCTGACCGATCGCATGGCCGCGTCGCTGGACTTGCCACGCATTCGCGTGTTCATTTACGAGATCGACCCCGTGAACGGTCTGGCCGCGCCGGATGGACGCATTTTCATCACCCGGGGATTTTACCGCAAATTCCAGAATGGCGAGGTCACCGGCGACGAAATGGCCAGCGTGATTGCCCATGAACTTGGGCATGTTGCACTGGGGCACGCCCGTCGGCGCATGATCGACTTTTCGGGCCAAAACGCTTTGCGCACCGCACTTGCCATGGTTCTGAGCCGCTTCATTCCAATTGTAGGTGTCTGGATCGCCAATGTGCTGGCCTCGTTGTTGGCCGCTGGCCTGTCCCGGTCTGACGAATACGAAGCCGATGCTTATGCTGCCGCACTTTTGACGAAGGCAGGCATCGGCGTTGCGCCGCAAAAGTCCCTGTTCCGGAAACTCGAAGCGCTGACCGAGCAAAGAGCGGGTGTTGCGCCAGCTTGGCTGCTCAGCCATCCGAAGACAGAGCAGCGGATCGAGGCATTGGAAAAACTGGAAGCCCGCTGGACCACACAGTCATCCTAAGGCCTTGGCCAGCCGCGGCAAACGCGCTTTTTTCAAAAGACGGCGCATATCCCAGTCATCCTGCGACATGGCCCGGGCATTTTGCAGAACGTGGCCACACACCTCTTCCATAACCGAAGGCGATGCTTGCCAAACCGCGTGCAGGTAGCCATCGGGTTCAATTCGCGTCAAACCTTCTTCTGCCAAGGCACCTTTTGGAAAGTCCTTGGCGTTCAATGTCATGATCGCGTCGGCCGACCCCGCCACAGCTGTGGCCAAAACATGGATGTCCGCGGCATCCGGCAGCCACAGCCGGGCTTCGATGCCGGGCGCCGGTGCAACAACCGCATCTGGAAAGGCCGCCCGCGCCAAAGCAATCTCACCCCTCGCCTGCATTTCCTGAACGGCCCCATGCTTGCGCGCTGCACGGGCCCATTCTTCGAGAATCCGCAGCGACCATGCCGGGACAAACACCCGCTGGGCCGCAACACCAAGGATCACTTCGCGCATCACGGTCGGGTAAAGAACACAAGCGTCAAGAACGATCTTCATAGCCGGAAAAACAAAGCCTTCAGGTAACCGCTTTCGGCGAGCATCGGCATTTGCGGATGGTCCGGGCCCGCGTAGCCCGTGAATAGAAGCTGTGCCTGACGCCCCGCCCGTCCGATCCCCCGGGTGCATGCGGTGCGAAACTTGGGCAGGTCGGCCGCATGGGAACAGGAACACAAACCCAGATATCCGCCGGGCTTTACAAGTGCGCTGGCCAAACGCGCCACCCGTTCATAGGCCCGTAGCCCGGCATCCAGCGCCTGTTTTGAAGGTGCAAAAGCTGGCGGGTCGCAAACCACGACATCGAAGGTCTGCCGCGCCTCGGCCAGTTCCGTCATTTTGTCAAAGGCGTCACCCTGTTGTACCTCGAACCGGTCGCCAACACCGCTCAACGCTGCGCCTTGCTGGGCCAGTTCCAGCGCGGCCGCAGATCCATCGACCGCGACGGCCCGCACCGCGCCATGAGCCAGCATGGCCAATCCGAAACCTCCGCCATGTGAGAACACGTCCAGCACTTGGTCACCGGGTTTTGTAAGGCGGGCGGCAAATACGTGATTGGCCCGCTGATCGAAGAACAGGCCCGTTTTTTGCCCTCCTGTAAGGTCCGCAAGGTAAGCCGCTCCATTCATGTGCACCGGCAGCGGTGCAGGCGGGGCCTGTCCTGCAAGAACGCCCGATTGATCATCCAGCCCTTCCAGGGTTCTGGCCCGGCCGCTGGCGCTTTTGAGCACGTTTTCAACACCGGTCACAGCCATCAGCGCCTCGGTCATGGGCGCAAGCAAACGTTCGGCCCAGGCGGCGTTGGGCTGCACAACACAGGTGTCACCAAACCTGTCGATCACAACACCGGGCAATGCATCAGCCTCTGCATGGACCAGGCGATAATAGGGTGCCTCGTACAGCGCTTCACGCAACTCGAAGGCGCGTGTCAGACGCGCACGGAACCATGCGACATCAACGCTTGCGGCGGGGTCTGGATCGATGATGCGAGCGATGATCTTGGAATTCGGATTGATGGCTGCAAGAGCCAGAGGTACACGCGCCTCGTCTTCCAGTACAGCGAGCGCACCGGGGGCGATCGCCTTGGTACGCCGATCCGTCACGATATCGCTGGCGTAGACCCACGGGAACCCATGTCGCACACCGCGCGCAACGGCGGATGTTTTAGGTTTCAACCGCGCACGCGGCCGATCGGAAAGCAAAGAGGGCGCTGTCATGGCGCCCTCTTAATCGGATCGTGCGGGTGGTGAAACCCTTACATCTGGTTCAACACCTGGATGAGCCCAAGCGACGCATTCTGGTAGCCCGAGGGATCGGTCAACTCTTGGCGCAGCACTTCGCTCAGATGACCAGTGATGCGCACTTTCTGCGTCAATCCCCGTGCTTCAGCCTGCAGCGCCTGCTGTCCGCCAAAGGCATCAAGATCTGCACGAATCGTGCGGATCGGGGTCAAAAGCTGCCCTGTGGCTTCATCCTTGATGGCCAGATCAAACGTGATCGCATGAACGCCGCCCACTGTGTAGCGCGCTTTTTCGGTCAGTGCGTGGAACTTGCGCACTTGCACATCCACTTGAATCGGCACCGGACCATTCAGTTGCTCTGCCGTCCGCAGGAAGGCCGTTTCAAAAATCTTCTGAACTTGTGCATGACGATCCCCGATTGGGTCTTCGCGCCACACAATGTCGCCGCCCGGCAGGTACCGGTTCGCTTCCGACACTTTCAACGACCGCGGTACACGTACGATAACCGAAGAAATCCGAACTGGGCTTTGCACCAATTGCGGCTGAACGGGCGCGGCAACGGCGCGCGTGGCTTGCTGCGCAACCACGGCCGCCGATTGCACCAATGGCTGCGGTGTCACTGCAGGCTCGGTCAGGTATCCGGCCGGCACGGTGACGGCGGTGGTTGGAAGTTCTTCGAAGGGCGCGTTCCGGGTTGGCGTATCAATGGTCGCACAGGCCGACACAGTGAGCCCGAGCCCCAAAAGCGCGATAATCCGCATGGCTTTCATTGTCATTCTCCTTGGGCGAGCCCGTGTTTTCACGGAGCAATTGGTCTTTCGCTGCCCAGAGAGGTGCCTTTGAATTGGGGCCAATTTTAGACAAACATAAGTTGAAACGCGGGTTTTCGGGGGTAAACCACCTCATTTTGAAGACATTCAACAGTTTTTGGGCCTAGTTGCGCAAGCGAGACCGCCATCCCCCTCGTCGGCGCGGCGCCGACATCGTGCCCAGACCCGCCCGCAACACACCTGTCATGGGATGGGCTGCGTCTCGTGTCGAATGGCGGTCCACCAAAGTCTTAAGCGCTGTTCTGGTGTCCAGCTCTGATGGCAGGCTCAGCGCCCAATCCAGAAAAATGCTGCGGCACTCTGCTTCCGAGATACCGTCGATGCGATAGGCCTCTTCAATCAGGCCCTTTGGATCTTCTGCGCTGCCTTTTTTCATGTCGCACCCCGCTCCGAAACCGCCTCGGTGATGATAGTGTCAGCGCGGAGATACGCCTCTGACAAGGCGGTTTCTAGTCCGTTCACGTCCGGCAAGTCACTGTTGCGACACAAAAACTGTGCCGCAGCTTCGCCGCTCGGCTGCGCATCTCCCACCTTCCCTGAAATCAGACGCATGGCCATTTGCGTGGCCGACATCAGCTGATAAGCCGTATCCAGCTGGCGGGCTTCGTCTGGACCCATCATGCCGCATGCCACGCCGGCGGCCAAACCATCGGCTGTTGCGCGGTCGCGGCTGCCCGACAGCAAGGCCGCTGTTTGGCCCAAAAGCTCAATGTCCAGCATGCGCCCCGGCCCTGTTTTGATGTCCCACGGACCGGACGGCATCTTGGCCGACGCGATGCGATCCCGCATGTTCCGTACCTCTTGCAACGTGTCTTGGCGTTCCCTCGAGGACTGCAGAACGTTGACGCGGAACGCTTCGATGTCATCCCGAAACGCCTGTGGGCCGCAAATCACGCGGGCCCGGGTCAGGGCAAGGTGTTCCCACACCCAGGCTTGGTTTTCCTGATAATGCTGAAACGCCGTCCAACTGGTTGCGACGGGGCCCTGGTTGCCGGAGGGTCGCAAACGCATATCCACCTCGTACAGGCGCCCTTGTGCCATCGGAGCCGTCAGCGCCGTGATCATCGCCTGCGTTAGCCGCGCGTAATACTGCCGGGCTGCAAGAGGGCGCGGGCCATCCGAACTTTCGATCCCTTGGGCGTCATAAATCACGATGATGTCAAGATCCGACAAGGCGTTCAGCCTTTGCGCCCCCAATGACCCCATACCGACAATGGCCGCGCCGCGCCCGGGGGCAGGCCCGTGACGCCGGGCGAATTCGGCCTGCACACTTGGCCATAGCGCGCCTATGACCGCATCTGCCAAATCGGCATACTGGGCCCCCGCCACATGTGCCGGAACAAGCCCACGCAAATGATGCACCCCAACGCGAAAATGCCACTCCTTGGCCCAAGCGCGAGCCGCGTCCAGCTGCCGCTCATAGTCTGCTTCTTCGCCAAGGATCGCGCTCAATTGTGTGGTCAGGGACTTGGCCCCGGGCCATGGTGAAAAAAACTGCCCCCCGATCACGGCATCGAACACCGATGCGTTGCGCGCAAGGTAGCTGGCCAAGGCTGGCGACGTGCCGACGACATCGATCAACAGGTCCAGCAGCTGCGGGTTCGCTTCAAACAGGGAAAACAGCTGCACCCCCGCAGGCAAACCCGCCAGGAATCCATCAAGCGCGGCCAACGCTTCGTCCGGTTTGGCCACACGCGACAAGCGCGCCATCAGATCGGGCTGAAACCTTTTGAAAATGCGCTGCGCCCGGTCCGAACGAAACGCCGGGTAGCTGCGCCAACGACGCGTGATGGTGTCATCGATCTCCACCTCTGGCGGTTCGGATAGACGGGCGGGGGAAAAGAACCCCTCGGTCCTTTGGTGGACCGTGTTCAGCCGCGACAGCAGCTCTTGGTGCAATTTAGGCGGATCAACATCCATCAGACAGGCCACGCGGGCGATCCCCTCGTCCGATGCCGGCACCTTGTGCGTTTGCGCGTCGTTCACCATTTGGATCCGGTGCTCGACCATGCGCAGGTAGGCGTAGTGTGACGTCAGCTCTTGCGCGGTATCTTCGGCAATCCATCCTTTCCGGGCCAATTCTGCAAGTGCGGACCCGGTCCCGGACATCCGCAAGGACGTGTCCCTGCCCCCGGCAATCAATTGCCGGGTCTGGGCGAATAGCTCGATCTCGCGAATGCCACCGCGGCCCAGCTTCACGTCATGACCGGGCACTTTCACATCGCCATGCGTGCCTTTGCTGTCGCGGATCCGCAATCGAATGTCATGCGCATCCTGGATAGCCGCGAAATCCAGATGCCTGCGCCACACGAACGGGGCCATATCCTTGAGGAACGCGCGACCAGCGGCGATATCGCCCGCCGCCGACCGAGCCTTGATATACGCCGCACGCTCCCATGTGCGACCGACACTTTCGTAGTATCGTTGCGCCGCCTGCAGACCGATACAGATCGGGGTGACGGAAGGGTCAGGCCGCAGCCGGAGATCGGTGCGAAAAACATATCCATCCTCTGTCTTGTCGCTGAGCAGTGCCGTCATGCGTCGCGTGATCCGAACGAACTCCTGTCGGACCACGGCATAGTCTTTTGGGTCAAACCGGGTTTCGTCAAAGAGGCAGATGATATCGATATCCGACGAGTAGTTCAGTTCAGCGGCGCCCATCTTACCCATGGCAATCACGACATAGCCGCCCGCAACGCCCATATCGGCGTCGCTCAAACCTGGCAGCTTGCCGCGGCGCAACGTGGCCTTCATTTCAGCGCGCAATGCGGTATCGCAGGACACGTCCGCCAACCGTGTCAGCCATCCTGTGACCTCGGTCAGTGACCAGACACCGGCGAGATCGGCCAAAGCAATCAACAGGGCAAGGCGCCTTTTGGCTTCTCGCAAAACGCTGGCCAGCGCCCCGTCTTCGGCGAGCACGACGCTGTCCAGAACGGTTTCTGCTGCCGCTTCTGGATCGTCGAAAGCTGTGGCAAGCCATGCCGTCTCTCGCCGGATTAAGCCCGCCAGAAACGGACTGGACCCGGCCGCACCGGCAATCAAGTCCCGTAAGCCAGACGACAAGCCCGGCATCAGTGCCAAGGCATCGGCACCAGCATCGGGCAAAAACGCTCTGGGTGCCTGCATTTGTCTGCGCTCGAACGACATGCCTGCAAAGTGATTGCAAGCAACAGGCGGGTCAATGGGTTGAAATCGCGCCGGTGATCAGCACAGGTAACGGTATGAGCAAAAGTCTAAAACGGGTTCGCGCCGCACTGGACGCGGCCGGCATCGAAACCACGATCCAAGAGACATCAAACGCGCGGACGGCGGCGGAGGCGGCGGCGGTGATTGGCTGCAAAATCGACCAGATCGCCAAATCGATCATCTTTGTGGGTCAAGACAGTGGTCGCGCCGTGCTGTTTTTGACGGCCGGCGGGCAGCAGGTCAGCCTTGAACGCGCACAATTGCTGGCCAGAGAGCCGCTGGGCCGCGCGGATGCAGCAACCGTCCGCGCGCAAACCGGATTTGCGATCGGGGGCGTGTCACCCGTCGGTCACATCGCAGAAACACGCGCATTCATGGATCAAACACTGTTTCAATTTGACCAACTATGGGCTGCAGCGGGCACTCCAAACCATGTATTCAGCGTCTCGCCAATGGACCTTCAAAAAATTTCTGCTGCAAAACCATCTGATTTTATTGAGGGTTTTAAGTGAATGTAAAAAACATTCACATAAAGCATTGAAATGCTCTCTGATGGCCCTCATCTCCTGTAATGTGAAAAGGCTTCACATCCATCGATCCTTCAGGAGAACCCAACCATGACGACCCTTTCCGACCCCCTGCCACGCGAACCCAGCTGGCTGGAAAAAAGCGAGGCCTGGCTCGACAGCAAAGGCAAAGGCGCCTGGATTGCTGCCATGGTTCTTGGCTTCGTCTTCTTTTGGCCGATCGGCCTTGCCTTTCTTTTCTACATGATCTGGAGCAAACGCATGTTCAGTGGCAAATGCAGCCCCGCCCGTAAATCCTGGACCAAACATGGCATGACCGCGATGAAATCGACCGGCAACTCTGCATTCGATGCTTACAAGGCTGACACACTGCGCCGCCTCGAACAGGAACAACACGACTTTGAGAGTTTCCTAGAGCGTCTGCGCGAAGCCAAGGACAAGGCCGAGTTTGACCAGTTCATGGACGAGCGTGTGAAAAACGCAAAGCCGGATCCTGACAAAACCGACGACGAGGCCGCATAATCGGCTTGACTGCTCCGCGCCCCTTTTTCCTCCGGGGGGCGCGGGTCACACCTGTTTCAACTAGAGATCCCCATCATGCACGCCCTACCCGACCCAGATCGCCAGCCGCAGTTCTACAGCGGCATCCCATCCAAACGCCTTTTGGCGTGGGTGATCGATACTGTCCTTATCGTGCTGATCTGTGCCTTGATCGTTCCATTCACCGCGTTTACTGGACTGTTTTTCTTTCCCCTTCTGGTTTTAGTGGTTGGCTTTGCATATCGCGTGGTGACCTTGACCGGCGGATCAGCCACGCCGGGCATGAGATTTGCAGCCATCGAGTTCCGCACGCAGCACGGCGAGCGTTTTGATTTGTCCAATGCGTTCCTGCATACGCTGGGCTATTCGATCTCTTTCGCGTTTCCGATCCTGCAAGTCATTTCCGTCGTGTTGATGCTCACGAATGCCCGCGCCCAAGGTTTGACCGATCACGTGTTGGGAACTGTTGCACTGGCACGCCGCGCGGTTATCTGAACACCGCATCACCCCACGTGCCCGTCGGGGCTTTTGGCCCCTTGGCGGCCCGGAACACGGTTGCTATCATCCACCTGCACCTGTTCAGGATTTTAGATGCGCCACACGCTTCCCATTGCCCCGCAGTTTTATGTGACGGCTCCGCAACCCTGCCCCTATCTGGAGGGCCGGATGGAGCGGAAGTTGTTCACGGCGTTGCAGGGCGAAAACGCGGAACGTCTGAACAACAGTCTGTCGCAACAGGGTTTTCGCCGGTCTCAAAACGTGCTGTACCGCCCTTCTTGCGCCGAATGCTCGGCCTGCTTGTCCGCCCGCATCGACGTGTCGGCGTTTGAGCCCAGCAAAAGCCAGCGGCGGAATATACGACGCAACACCCGAATTGAACGACGCGCCACATCGCCCTGGGCTACGGAAGACCAGTATACGCTATTTCGTCATTACCTGGATGCACGTCACGCCGACGGTGGAATGGCGGATATGGACGTGTTCGAATTCGCGGCCATGATCGAGGAAACTCCGATTAGATCCCGCGTGATCGAGTATGTAGATCCCGACACCTCCTCGCTGATCGCCGTCAGTCTGACGGACGTGCTCGAAGATGGTCTGAGCATGGTCTATTCGTTCTATGCACCGGATCGCCCGCGGAACGGCTTGGGGACTTATATGATCCTCGACCATATCAATATCGCTCGAGAGAACGGGTTGCCTTATGTGTATTTGGGCTACTGGGTGCCCGGCAGTCAGAAGATGGGATACAAAGCCCGGTTTTCGGGGCTTGAGGTTTACGCAGGCGGCGAGTGGCAGAAAATGGTGGATCCGGAGACATATCCGGTCGACACCCATCCTTTGTCGACCGATCCGATTGCCGAGCAAGTTGCAAATATCCACCTGCCCGATCGCCGTCCAACCGGCTGACCGGCATGCAAAACCTGCATGCGGTCACTCTGGTTGTGCCAGACTATGACGAGGCCATTCGCTTCTATGTCGGTGACCTGGGCTTTTCGCTGGACGAAGACGTGGCCATGGGCCCGGACAAGCGCTGGGTGCGAGTCACGCCGCCAGGGGCCAGCCACGGATCATTGGTTTTGGCCAAGGCCGTCGGGCGGGAACAAGCGGCCGCCATTGGTGCGCAGACCGGCGGGCGTGTCGGCTTCTTTCTGCATACGGACGATTTCGCGCAGGATTACGAAGCCATGCGTGAAATCGGGGTCGCGTTTGAAGAAGCGCCGCGGCACGAGCCATATGGAACCGTGGCGGTGTTTCGGGACCCGTTTGGCAACCGGTGGGACTTGCTTCAGTTGAAGGCCCGATAAGAAAACAGGGCCGCGTGGGCCCTGTTTTTTCGATCCGCTAGTTTGGTATCAGATCGGGTATGATCGTGACGATCCCGGGGAATGTCCACAACAAGGCAAGACCGGCCACCTGTATAAGTACAAAGGGCAGAATACCGCGGTAGATATGCCCTGTTGTCACCTCTTTGGGCGCCACACCGCGTAAATAAAACAGCGCAAAACCGAACGGCGGTGTCAGGAACGATGTCTGCAGGTTGACCGCCACCATGATCGTAACCCATTTCGGATCGAACGAGCCGCCATAGATGACCGGCCCGACAATCGGGATCACGATATAGATGATTTCAAGGAAATCGAGCACGAAGCCCAGAACGAAAAGCACCAGCATCACGATTAGGAAGACCGTGAATTCATTGTCAAAGCTGCGCAAGAATTGCTGGATATAGTGTTCGCCACCAAACGAGATCACGACGAGGTTCAACAGCTGCGATCCGATCAGGATCGTGAACACCATGGATGTCACCTTGGCCGTTTCGCGCACAACTGGGCTCAACACACCGGTGGTCAGCAAGACGTAGCAGGCAAACAGCAGTCCAAAGACGGAATACAGGTAGGCGCCATAGGCCAAAAGGAACGCGATCCAGCTTTCAGCGCTCACGCTCTCAACGTTGATCCGCAGGTCAAAGTTGATCCCGATCAGGATACAAATGATGATCGCAAAGGTGGACCATATGATGGGCTGACCGGATCGGCCCTCGTCCTGGAGCTTGCGGTAGGCGGCCAGCATGATCGCCCCACCTGCACCAAGAGCCGCGGCCGGTGTCGGGTTCGTGATGCCCCCCAGGATAGATCCAAGCACCGCGACAATCAGAACAAGCGGCGGGAACACAACCCGGATCAGCTCGTTTTGTGCGAGGCGTGCCGCGGCTTCCCGGCACCCGTAAAGCGCAATGGCAATCGGTATCGCCAGCAGAACCCATGATGTCCCAGAGGATGTCAGGGGCGAAATCAGCATGACATCAACCAGCAACGCAAGCACAAGGCCACCGGCCCCGATGACCAGCGGCAAGGGCTCGGATGACGGCGATACGCCGCGTGCCACACTCAGCATCAAGCCCAGCAGCACCACCAGCACTGCAAGCCCGGTGCCAATCGGCGCTGCCGACGCCACCTTGGCCGCCACGGCATCAGCGAGTTCGTCATCAGACAGGCGCTCGCTTTGTGTCACGCCGCCAGAAGCGTCGATGGCCGATTGTTCTGCAACGGCGGTGTCCCACGCGTCCTGACCATGAAGTTCGATCATCGACGCCTGACACTGCTCTGAGACATTGGTGCGTAGGCTGGCGCCTTCACCGATATCCGAAAACGCCGAAACAGTGGGATCCTGGCTTCCAATGATGTTGACGCTGCTCAGTCCGACGACGGCCACAATCAGACCGACCGGGACGATCAGGAACCAAGTAAAGGCTTCATTACGGGTGATGGGTTCGCCATTGGCCGCGCCCATTTCGACGGCTGGCGCCTTGTCGGGGTTCAACATCGCGTAGCCGAACGCGTAGGAAGCATATAGTCCGGCCAGCAGGATCCCAGGCAACAAGGCCGCCTGGAACAGTGTTCCGACCGACACAACCGCAGGCTGTCCCAAGTAAGTCAGTGCATCGGTGCATCCGGCCGCCTGCGCCCGCGCCTCTTGTGCGCCGGAATACAGGTCACCGGCCAAAGTCCCGAGCAGAACGATCACGATCGACGGTGGAATGATCTGGCCCAACGTGCCAGACGCGGCAATCACCCCGGTCGCGAGTTCGGGTGAATAGTTGTTGCGCAACATGGTCGGCAGCGCCAACAGACCCATCGTGACCACAGTCGCGCCAACGATGCCGGTCGATGCCGCAAGGAACGCCCCCACCACAACGATGGATACCGCAAGACCACCCGGAAGCGGGCCAAACACGCGCGCCATCGTGGTCAACAGGTCATTCGCAATCTTCGACCGTTCCAGCGTAATGCCCATCAGCACGAACATCAGCACCGCCAGCAAGGTTTCGATGGACTGACCGGCCAACACCCGCTCGTTCATGCGGTTCACGATGAAAGAAACGTTGCGATCCAGTGCCGTTTCCCAACCGCTTGGGAAAACCGGCTCTTCTATTCTTGGTAATTCAGGATAGCGGAACAGCGAAATCGTTTCCGACGCAACGCCACTGTCTACCAAGGCCCGGTAGGCCGTGCTGCCTGTGTCGATGGCTTCGTGAATCAACAGGCCAGCGCTATCCAGCGCCGCGATGATCGCAAACGAAATGACCCCTGCGCCCCCGATTGCAAACGCCACCGGAAAGCCGGACAGGATCGCGGAAAAGAGCGTCACAAAGACGATGATCAGGCCAATCTCGACGCCATCAAGACCGAACAGCATGCTCCTGCCCCCTTAGTGTTTTTCTTCGATCGCGTGGACAAGTTCGGCTTCTTCGTCGCCGAGATTATCGCGATCAAGGTATTTGTTTTCGCTGTCTTCGCCTTCTTTCCACTCAAGGTAAGACCGGTAAAAGACAGCCATCGCCTGTAGGAAGATCATGGCGCAGAACGCACACAAAAGGACCTTGAACAGGAAGTAGGCGGTGAACCCGTTCGGGCTGAACCCGATGGTTTCAACATTCCACCGCATGGCACGCGACTTCAGCAGCAACCGATCGAGCGTGTCCGAAGCGGATGGCTTCGGCACGATCAGGTGCCGCCACAGAAAGTACCAGCCGTACATCCACGTCAGGATCATGGCGGGCATCATGAAGAAAAGGGCACCAAACATGTCGATGACCTTCTTAGTGCGGAACTTGACCGCTGAGTAAACCAAGTCGACGCGCACATGCCCGCCTTGGACGAACGTGTATGCGGCACACAGGCACACAATCATCGCGTTGTAGAGTTTCAGCTCTTCGGCAAACCAACTGATGTCATATTGCAGCGGGATGCCGAACCCGATCGAGATATCGGGCCGTGTGAAAATTCGCTGCATGAAGACGATGATGATCTGTTGCAGCACCATGAGCAGCCCGGCCCATGCAAAAAAGCGGCCAACGCTGTTGGCAAATCCTTCGAGCCCGCGAACGACACCCCAAAGGAATTCGTTTCGCCACATGCCAATGGCGGTGATCACAAGGAAAACCGCGAAAATGAAGAAGAAGAACTCTACAGATCCGCCATAGTAGACCAGCCGCATGACCGACTGTTTGTCTTCAGGCGTACCGGCCCAGCTGAGCCAATCCAGCCAAAGGCCGGGGTTGGTGATGGCGTAGGCCGTGTTGTAGAACGCCAAGCCGATATTGCTGAAAAACCAGATGATACCATCCAAAAGCATGGCGAAAAAACCGCTGCCTGCCGCGTCTTCCATGGTTCCCCCACTTGGTCGAAGTCTGACCAGACGACACCCTTTTCAGGGTCATTTGAGTGCACCGGGGCGAACCCCGATGCACACGTTCTTTTGAATGGCTTAGCCGCCTAGCACGCGGACGCGTTGTTCCACGTAGTAACCGTCCGACTTTTGGATCCAAGCGGCCGAGTTGGCCAAGGACGCTTCGAAGCTGGCGCGGATTTCGGCAAAGATCGGATCGTCCATGTTTTCGTCCATGACTTCCGCCGAAGCTGCACCGAACGCATCCCAGACATCGTCCGAGAATTGCAGGGTCTTGACGCCTTGCGCTTGCAGACGCGCCAGAGCCGCACCGTTGTTCGACAGTGTTTCCGACAGCTGCAGCTGGGTTGTGGCCATCGACGAGTAGCGCAGGATCGCTTGGTGCTGCGGGCTCAGGTCGTTCCAGACGTCAAGGTTGACGTTGGCGGCAAGCGCAGAACCTGGCTCGTGGAAACCCGCGGTGTAGTAGACTTTCGCAACTTCTTGGAAGCCGGCGCGTTCGTCGGCCATCGGGCCAACCCACTCCAGACCGTCCAGAGCACCCGAAGACAGAGCTTGGTAGAGTTCGCCGCCTGGGATGTTCTGAACCGATGCACCCATTTTACCCAGCACCTGGCCGCCCAGACCGGGCATACGGAACTTCAGACCGTTGAAGTCATCTGCCGATGCGATCTCTTTGCGGAACCAACCACCCGACTGCGAACCGGAGTTACCGGCCAGCATGCCTTTGAGGTTAAAGATTTCGCCCAGCGTGTCGTGCAGTTGCTCACCGCCACCATGGTAGTACCAGTTGGTGACTTCTTGCGCGGTGCCGCCAAACGGCACAGCCGTGAAATATGCGTAGCCGGGGTGTTGCGAGATGAAGTAGTAATCCGCCGAGTGGTACAGGTCAGCCTGACCCGACGACACCGCGTCAAACACTTCAAACGCGCCGACCAGTTCGCCCGGGGCTTTCTTGTCGATAACCAGCGAGCCACCCGACATTTCGCCAACCATTTGTGCGAAGTAGCTGGCCGCGTCATCCAGAACGGCAAAGCCGCGTGGCCACGATGTGACCATTGTCAAAGTGCGCGTGCCTTGTGCGATAGCCGGTACGGCCAACGACGTTGCAGCGGCAGCACCACCACCCAGAGCAGACGTTTTTAGAAAAGAACGACGATCCATAGAGTTCACTCCTCCCGTTTTTTCGGCCAACGCGAGACACACGTCGGCGGATCGTTACAGTGGCGCCACCCTAGTGACGCAGCCTTGTTTGTGAATACCTAGTACTGCGTAGGACGGGTGCCATCCGACAACAAATTGTGGAAATCGGTAAGTTTTTTTTCCCAATTGCGGCCCGAAACAGCGGGTGAGTGGAACATGCGGCGCGCCGAGCAGCAGACACAACTGCCCTATTTGATTCGGCGGAAAATCGCTTTATCCACATGGCATGCGATCGCTCGCCGCCCTTTTTCGGCCCAATTATGCCCAAAAACTGTCGTTGCTGGCGACAGTGCCGCTTATTGCGGCGGTTGCCGCCATTGCCGTCTTGGTGGCCGTGCAGTCGCGCGCGCTGGCCGAGCGGGAAATTCAGGCGCTCGAGCACCAACTGCTGGAAGCCAAGAAAGCCGAGTTGCGAAACTACGTCACGCAGGCGCGCAACGGTTTCTACTTCATCTACGGCAGCGCCGCACCGGACGACCAACAGGCCAAGGATCAGGTTATGCAGATCCTGTCGGCGATGATCTACGGCGATGAAGGGTTCTTTTTTGTCTATGACTACGACGGCACCAACCTGGTCAGCCCGCGCCAGACCGAGTTGATCAACGGTGATTGGTCCGGGCTGACAGACAGCATGGGCACGCCAATCGTGGACGAATTGATCCGCATCGCCCGCCAAGGTGCAGGTTATCACACCTATCTCTGGCCAAAGCCTTCGACTGGTGAAGAAGCCGAGATGATCACATATGTGACATCCTTTCCCAGCTGGCAATGGGCGGTCGGCACCGGCGTCTTTATTGACGACGTGATCGCGTCGGTGGCCGCGGCGCGGGCCGATGTCCAAAAGCGGGTCCAGCGCACTTTCGTCTATATTGGGATCATCACGCTGGCCGCGCTTTTGATCGTGTTTGTTTCGGGCATGGCCATCAACATCCGTGAACGGCGCCTTGCTGACGCAAAGCTCAAAGAGCTGACGCAGCGTGTGTTTGATGCCCAGGAAGAAGAACGGGGCCGCGTGGCCCGCGAACTGCACGACGGCATCAGCCAGATCCTTGTTGGAGTGCGCTATGCGTTGGACAAC
>CAWUIW010000026.1:0-20989 GCA_963922515.1 uncultured Rhodobacterales bacterium
GTACCCTGCGCCTCGGACCGTCCGCACAGGGTCTTCGCCGCCATGCTGGGTCAGCGCTTTGCGCAAGCGCCCGATATGCACATCAACCGTTCGGGTATCAACATAGATGTCCCTGCCCCAAACGCGGTCCAACAACTGTTCGCGGCTCCAGACGCGGCCCGGCTTTTCCATGAAGGTGCTGAGCAACCGAAACTCGGTTGGCCCCAGCTTCAACGGCTTGTCAGACCGGCTGACCTTGTGCGTCTCGGCATCCAGAACGATATCGTCAAACTCCAGGCGCAGACCGACGGTCGATGGGCGCACACGGCGCAACTGCGACCGCACACGGGCCATAAGCTCGATCACCGAATAGGGTTTGACCACGTAATCGTCGGCGCCCGTTTCAAGTCCGCGCACCTTGTCCACCTCTTCGGACCGTGCGGAGAGCATGATGATGGGGATAAGACGGGTTTCCGGCTTGGTTTTGAGCCTGCGGCACACTTCGATCCCGCTCAGGTTGGGCATCATCCAGTCCAAGACGATAATGTCTGGCATAGTTTCATCCACCACCAATAGGGCCTCATCCCCATTTTCGGCCTTAAAGACACGAAAACCTTCCGCCTCCAAGTTGTATGCCAGCACTTCGCGCTGTGCCAATTCATCCTCGACCACGAGAACAGTCGGCTGGTCGGCAGACATCTTTCTGTCTCCTAAATCACTTCAGATGTTTTGTCGGCTTTCGGGCGTTGTTCCTCGGGCCGCAATCCCGTGACCAGATAAACCACCTGTTCGGCGATCGCCGTCACGTGATCCCCCATGCGTTCCACGTTCTTCGCAATGAAGTGCAGATGCATGCAGGGCGTGATGTTGCGCGGATCCTCCATCATGAAAGTGAGGAATTCGCGGAACAGGGCGTTGTACATCTGGTCGACTTCGCGGTCGCGCTCGATGATGTCGGTCGCCAGCTCCGCGTCTCGCTGAACATAGGCATCCAATGCATCCTTGAGCATCAGTTCCACTTCGCGCGCCATGCGCCGCAGCGACCCGGCACTGTCACTCACCGGAGCCATCTGAACCAAAACCGACATGCGCTTTGCCAGGTTCTTGGAGTAATCGCCGATCCGTTCGAGGTTGGCACTGATCCGCATCACGGTCAGAACAACTCGCAAATCAATAGCCGTCGGTGCCCGCAAGGCAAGCAGCCGAATGCATTCGCGGTTGATCAGATCTTCCATTTCATCAATGGCCTGATCTGCTTTGCGAACTTCCATGGCCAGCTCTTCATCGCGCGTTTCCAGCGCCCGGGCTGCCTTCATGATGGATGCCTCGACAAGGCCGCCCATTTTCATGATTTGTGCCTGGACCGCCTCTAGATCCCGATCAAAGGAAGAGACGATATGTTGATCCGACATGGACATTGCCACCTTTGGCTTAGCCGATCCGGCCGGTGATGTAGCTCTCGGTCCGAGGGTCTTCAGGATTGGTAAAGATCTGGCCGGTTTCACCGAACTCTACGAGGTTGCCCAGGTGGAAGAAGGCTGTTTTCTGACTTACACGCGCCGCCTGCTGCATCGAGTGCGTAACGATGACGACCGAATAGTTCTCTCTCAACTCGTCGATCAGTTCTTCAACCTGACTTGTTGCAATCGGATCAAGCGCAGAACACGGCTCGTCCATCAACAAAACTTCTGGTTCCGTTGCAACCGCACGTGCGATGCACAACCGTTGTTGCTGCCCGCCGGACAATCCGGTGCCAGGCGATTGCAAGCGATCCTTCACTTCGTCCCAGATGGCGCCGCGCCGCAGTGCTTTCTCCACGATGTCGTCCATCTCGGCCTTGTTCTTCGCAAGCCCGTGGATCCGGGGACCGTACGCGATATTGTCATAAATAGACTTCGGGAATGGGTTCGGTTTTTGGAAAACCATCCCGACTTTGGCGCGCAACTGAACCGGGTCCACGCGTTTGTCATAAATGTCTTCACCATCGATTTTGATTTCGCCTTCAACGCGGGCGACATCAATGGTGTCGTTCATACGGTTCAAACAGCGCAGAAATGTCGACTTTCCGCAGCCCGACGGACCGATAAAGGCCGTTACTGTCTTGTCTTCAAGGTCGACATCCACGTCTTTGATGGCATGGGTGTCACCGTAATAGACCTGAACCTTCCGCGCGGCGATCTTGATTGCTTTGCTATCCACGTCGCGTTCCACAACTCTCATATCGTTCATTGTATGATCCCTCATTACCAGCGGCGTTCAAAGCGCCGGCGCAAAATAACGGCCAAGGTGTTCATCGTGACGAGGAATACCAGAAGAATGATGATCCCGCCCCAAGCTTTTTCATAAAAGCCCGGGTCCGCCCGCGCGGCCCACGTATAGATCTGGGCGGGCATGGCAGAGTTTGCTTCGGTGAAGCCACCCAGGAACGAGTCCGGATATCCGCGCGCAACGAAACCCACCATACCGATCAGCAACAGCGGGGCCGTCTCTCCAAGTGCTTGCGCCAGACCAATGATGGTGCCGGTCAGGATACCTGGGGCGGCCAGTGGCAGCACGTGGTGGAACACGGTTTGCATTTTCGATGCGCCCACGCCCAAAGCTGCATCTCGGATGGACGGCGGCACGGCCTTTAGCGATGCCCGCGTGGCGATGATGATCGTGGGCAGGGTCATAAGCGTCAACACGAGCCCCCCCACCAAAGGTGCAGATTGCGGCAAATGCATGAACTGGATGAAGACCGCCAAGCCCAAGATGCCGAACACGATCGATGGCACGGCAGCGAGGTTCGAAATGTTCACCTCGATCAGATCCGTGAACCGGTTTTTCGGCGCAAATTCTTCTAGGTAGATCGAGGCAGCCACCGAAATCGGCAATGACAGGACAAGCACAACAATCATCATGAAGAAGGAGCCGACGACCGACGCACCGATCCCGGCGCCGGCTGGGTTGTCCACGCCGGAGTCGGCCCCGAACAGGAACGTTGTATCAAGCCCTCGGGTCATGATCCCGGCGTCCATCAAGCCATCGATCACATCAAGATCACCAGTTTCAAGAAATCGGCTGCTGGTGAACCCTTCGCGGGTGATATCGCCGTTTGCGTATGCATCGGCGCGCGAAGCCGCGGCGAGTTCAAACGGCACAGGCTGCCCTACGTCTTCGGGATTGGCCCGGTAGTACGTGCGAATGTCGCTGCCCACCTTGCCCAGAATACGTTCAAGGCTGGCACCAGTGACTTCGGCTTCGACCCCGCGCTCTGACGCGTAATCAGCAACGAAGCCTGAGAACAACTTGGTGTATTCGGATGTTTTCAGAATGGCGGCTTCGGCCTGGTCAAACTGTTCCTGCGTCAACACAAAGTCGACTTGCACGACAGTCCGCGTGAATGCGGGCACGCCATTGCGCAAGATTGCAGTCACCAAGATCACCAGGAAGATCAAGCCAATCGATACAGCGGCGACACCCAGCATTTTGAACCGGGTCTCGGCGGCGTTGCGGCTGCGCGTGCGCGCGTCTTCCGCCAAAAGCGAGCTGCTGTGCCGACTTTGCGGTGCGGATGCGTCGGTCATTCGTACTGCTCCCGATATTTGCGCACGATGTACAGCGCGAAGACGTTAAGGCCGAGTGTGATCACGAACAGGGTCATGCCTAGTGCGAAAGCCACCAGCGCTTCTGGGCTGGCAAAGTCACTGTCGCCGGTCAGCTGTGACACGATTTTGGCTGTGACCGTTGTCATGGCTTCAAACGGGTTGAGGCTCAGCCGGGCCGCGGCCCCTGCCCCCATGACCACGATCATTGTTTCACCAATGGCCCGGGAGGCCGCAAGCAGCACCGCCCCGACAATCCCGGGAAGGGCGGCGGGCAGAACGACTTGCTTGATCGTTTCCGACTGTGTCGCGCCCAGCCCAAGCGAGCCATCGCGCATTGCCTGTGGCACAGCGTTGATGATGTCGTCGGACAGTGAGCTCACGAACGGGATCAGCATGATACCCATAACAAGACCGGCTGTCATCACGGCGGTGCCACCGCCCATCCACGTGACGCCCAAAGCACCGCCCTGCCCAAAAATTCCAACCAGAAAGGGCCCGACCGTCAGCAAGGCAAACAGACCGTAAACAATCGTTGGGATACCCGCCAGAACCTCGAGCAGTGGCTTGGCAAAGGACCGCACGGCCGGGGGTGCGTATTCCGAAAGATAAATTGCCGACAATAGTCCTACGGGGACAGCCACCAAAAGGGCAACGAAAGAGATGTAGAGCGTGCCCCAAAGCAACGGCAGAACACCGAGCTGAGATGTCTGACCCCGGCCCGAGAAACTGGGCGACCACGTCGTGCCGAAAAAGAAGTTACCGGCCGGGTATAACCCGAAGAAGTTGATCGTGTTGAAGATCAACGACAGGACGATCCCGATCGTCGTCAAGATTGCCAGCGAGGCCGCCATGATCAACAGCGCCAAAACCACTTTCTCAACCACGTTGCGCGCTCGGAAATCCTGATTGGTGCTGACATAAGCATAGGCAAGACCGGCAGCTGCCACCGCCAAAACGGCGATCGCCATCAACATATTGCCGGTGTCATGCAACTCGCGATACCGCTGCGCGGCGCGCAACACAGGCACAGTGACGTTCTGGGTGATGATTTGGCCGGCTTCGCGCAACCGTGTTGTCACGTCCGAAAAGTCGGCGCGGGCGTTCCGCGCGAACTCTTCCGTCATCGCGCCGGCTTCAATGGCACCGTCAAGGCCTTCGGCTACACGGCGCACCTCACTCATCAGCAATCCTCGAGTCGATCCGTCTGGGATCGCACTGTCAGGGATGATGCCCGATATCGTGTTGTTGACCACAATGGGCTGGACCAAAAGCCAGCCAATCAAAAGCAAAAGGGCCGGAACGATTGCGCTGAGCGCAACGTTCATACCATAGTAAACGGGAAGGGAATGCAGCCCTCGGGCGTCGCCGCCGGCAGATTGGAATGCGCGCGCCCGGCCCGCGAAAAATCCAACCGCAGCCATTGCGAGCAGAATAATGACTAGCCAGTGTAAAGGCATGATGGCTCCGTGGGATCGGATTTGAATGGTTTGACCGGGGCGCAACTCGCCCCGGTCGGGTTTTGAAAAGGTTTAGGAACCCGAACCCATTGTTTGCTCGGCTGCAACACCCGCTTGTGTGTCGGCCAGTTCTGGATCCGAAACCAGACCATAGGTCGCCAAAGGACCACCTGGGCCTGCAATCGCATCAGAAACGAAGAACGATGCGTATTCTTTCAGGCCTGGGATAACGCCGATATGTGCTTTCTTGATGTAGAAGAACAGCGGACGCGACACAGGGTATTCGCCAGATGCGATTGTGTCTGTCGATGGAGCGACACCCGACATGGTGGCAACTTTCAGCTTGTCTGTGTTGTTCTCGTAGAACGACAGACCGAAAACACCAATGCCGTTCGCGTTTGCATCGATGCGCGCCAGAGTCTCGGTGTAGTCACCGTCGATGTCGACCGAACGACCGTCGGTGCGAACCGCCAGGCACGCGTCTTCTGCGTCATCTTCCGACATGCCCGCTGCCATCATGGCTTCGAACGCACCGGTTGCTTCACAGCCAGCTGCCACAACTTTTTCTTCGAACACTTCACGGGTGCCGTGCTTGGTGCCCGGGATGAACGCAAGGATTTCCGCGTCAGGCAGATCGGCATTGAAGTCCGACCATTTGGTGTGCGGGTTGTCGACCAGTGCGCCGTCAACCATGACCTTTGGTGCCAGACCGTTGAAGATGTCCGAAGGTGTGAACGCGGTGTAGGCAGGACCGTCGATTTGCGACGCGAACACGATGCCGTCATAACCGATGCGAACTTCGATGATGTCGGTCACACCGGCTTCCGCACAAGCCTTGATCTCTTTTTCGCGGATGGCGCGCGATGCGTTTGCAACGTCGATGGTGTTTTCACCAACGCCTTCGCAGAAGCGCTTAAGGCCACCCGAAGAACCACCTGATTCAACAACGGGTGTCGGGAAGTCGGTGTTTTCGCCAAATGCTTCTGCAACGATCGATGCATACGGCAGAACAGTCGAAGAACCTGCAACCTGCACTTGGTCACGTGCAGCGGCTGTGGTCGCCGAAACGGCAGCAATGGCCAGAGCCGATGCAGACAGTTTCACAAAGGACATGTGAGTCTCCTGATACGTAGAAATTTTGATCACCCCCATGATGATCTTGCCGCTCGTCGTATTGAGCGCGCGTGTGCCTTTTGTGACGGCTTTGTAACAGTGACGTGACACTAGACAGCCTAATATAAAAAATAGACAAATTCCCTAGGGTCAACTTTTGCGTCGATGTTGGCGGCAATTCCAACTTTTTGCCATTAGAGCGGTAAAATAACCGTAAAAACAGCACCTTGACCCAGATCACTTTCCACGCGCAAACGACCGCGGTGTCGGTTGATTATGTGTTTGACGATCGCCAGCCCAAGCCCGGTTCCGCCCAATTCCCGGCTTCGATGATTGTCAGCGCGATAGAATCTCTCTGTCAGACGCGGCAAATGCACCGGATCGATTCCCGGCCCCTTGTCGATCACTTGGACTCGGGCCGCGGCAGCACGAACTGCAGGGTCCCTGTTGGATACCGAAACAACAACCTGAACAATCCCACCACTGCCACCGTACTTGATGCCATTCTCGACAAGGTTGGTGAACACTTGCTGCAATTGATCCGCATCACCGGTCACCATCACAGGCTGGGGTGGCGCGGCGATGGTGATCTTCACACCAGCATCTGCACCAAGGGGCGACAAGGATTTTGCCATGCTTTTCAATTGTGCAACCAGATCAACTTCGTCCGTCGGGCGAACACGCTCTTCGCTTTCGACCCGGCTCAAGGACAAAAGATCACCCACAAGCCGATTCATCCGGTGCGCTTCTTCGTCCATAATGGTCAAAAACCGGTCACGCGCCGCCTCGTCATCTTTGGCAGGGCCCCGCAGTGTTTCAATAAAGCCCATGAGTGCGGTCAAAGGTGTCCGAAGTTCGTGGCTGACATTCGCCACGAAGTCGCGCCGCATCTGTCCAGCTTGTTCCAGATGCGTCACGTCTTGGAACGAAACCAGCACGCCGCCAGCATCTACGGCCCCCACCTGCGCGACATACCGACAATTGGCTTCGTACATCGTATCTTGCGCGCCGTCATTCGACATCAGCTTTGTGGTGCGCGGGTTGCGCGTCTTCAGGCAGGCCTCGATGGCATCCAAGACGTCCGGCTGCCGGAGAATGGTTGCAAAGTGTCGGCCCACAATTTGCTGGCCCAGAAGCGTCCGCGCATCGGCGTTTGCGTGAATAATGCGTTCCGTTTGATCCACAAGCAATGCCGCGACGGGTATCGCGGCCAGAAATTCTGAAATCACGTCTTCGGTCATCGCCGCGCCCTACCCTGGCGGGAAAAACTAACGGGTCGAACGTTCCGAATCCTGCGCGGCTGCCACGGCCCGAGTGAAGATGTCGCGCAAATGATCGGGGTCTTCAAGCCCGACGGAAACACGAAAGAACCCTTCGGTTATCCCGATTTTCGCGCGCGCGTCTGAGGTCAACGCTCGATGCGACGACGACGCCGGATGAGACAACGTCGTGCCGACATCACCCAGTGTAGGTGCAAAGCTCAACCCGTCGGCAGCCCGGGCAAACGCGTTGGCCGCACTGCGGCCACCTGGCATTTCGAAGCTGACCATGTTGCAGCCTTGCGAACCCAAAAGCTGCACGCTGCGATCATGGTCCGGATGATCAGAACGCAACGGATAGATCACTCGCGTCACGCCTTGCAGATGCGCAAGGTGATCCGCCAGCAGCCGCGCCGAGTTTTGCGCGCGCTCAAAGCGCAGATCAAAAGACAGCATGCCGCGTTCGGCCAGCCAGCAATCGAACGGGCTGGGGGTCATGCCTGTGGTCACCGCAAACACCCGCATTTGTTCGGTCAAGGCAAGATCCCGAGCCGCGACATAGCCCAACATGACATCCGAGTGACCCGCCAGTAACTTGGTGATCGAATGAATGACAATGTCGGCGCCGGCGACCAAAGGTTGGTACGCCCGCGGGGTTGTGAACGTGTTGTCAACGGCCAACAAAACACCTGTTTCCTGACACAGCGCCACAAGTCCCGCTATATCTGCGACACGCAAGGTGGGATTTGACACAACCTCTACCAGGATCATGCGCGTGTTGGGCCGGATCGCAGCGCGCACGGCGGCCACGTCACCTGGATCGACAAGACTGGTTGCGATCCCAAGTCGCGGCAGATCCTCGTTCATCAGGCGCAGCGACCGGCCATATAGCTGATTGCCTCCGATGATGTGCTCACCCGCCTTGACCAATCCCATCAGGCAGGCCGTGACCGCGGCCATGCCGGACCCCGTCACGACACCGCCGCTCGCATTTTCCATTTCATCCAGCCGGGCCGCCACGACATCCGCGTTGGCATGGCCTTCGCGGGAATAAGTATAGCCCTGCAGTTTGCCTTCGTATTGCGCGTCCAGCGTATCTGGTGTGTCCGTGGCATAAACCACGCTGGGGCTGAGCGGTGTGACGACCGGATAAGACGCGCCTTCCGGCAAAGGGTGCGGCCGCACCAACGAACCTTTGCTGTTTTTCATTCGGACACCGGCGTCAGGCTGTCACGGAACATCCGCATACGGTCCTGATAATGCACCGCGCTGGCGGTCAATCCGGCGAAGGCGGCCATGTCCAACTGCCGCACGATCTTGCCCGGCGCGCCCATAACAAGGCTGCCATCGGGTATTTTCTTGCCCTCGGTGATCAATGCACCCGCACCAATCAGGCAATTGTCGCCGATCTCGGCACCGTTCAAGATGATAGCGCCCATGCCGATCAATGTGTTGGTGCCAATGGTGCACCCATGCAGCATGACCTTGTGACCGATCGTGCAATTCGCGCCGATCGTCAGTGGAAAACCCATATCGGTATGGAAAACGCAGTTTTCCTGCACATTCGATCCTGCACCAATGGTGATGCGTTCGTTGTCGCCTCGCAATGTGCTGCCAAACCAGACCGAAGCGCCCGGCTCTAGGGTGACTTTGCCGATCACGTTGGCATCAGGCGCAACCCATGTGTCGGCGTCCAACTCTGGTTGAACGCCACCAAGTGCATACAGTGTCATGAAAACTCCTCGAACTCTGCCTGAAGCTGGCGGACATGGGTCATCAAACCAGGTTGCTGGGTGCGCCGCAGCCGGGTCGCCGTGATAATGCTGCGCAATTCCAACTCGGTGGCATCCAGATTGTCATTGACGAGCACGAAGTCGTAATAGCCCCAGTGGCTGATTTCGGCCCAGCTTTTTTCCATGCGGCCTGAAATGGTCGCGTCGCTGTCCTTCCCGCGCGAGATCAAACGACGCCGCAGCTCTAGGATCGAGGGCGGCAACAGGAAGATCGACAGCGCATGTGGGGCAAGGTCGGAATTCCGGATTTGCACCTCGCCTTGCCAGTCCACATCGAACAACACGTCTTCGCCCCGATTGATCGCCTCTTGCACCGGTCCCTTTGGCGATCCGTAGTAGTTGCCGAACACATACGCATGTTCGAGCATTTGGCCTTCGGCCACTTGGCGTTTGAACGCATCTTCGGTCAGAAAGTAGTAATCCTCGCCATCCACTTCGCCGTCGCGCGGCGCACGCGTTGTGGCCGAAACAGAAAAGCGGATCGACGGATCCCATTCACGCAACCGGCGCGCAAGGGTCGACTTGCCTGCCCCGGAAGGCGAAGACAGAATGATCAGTAGACCGCGTCGATCAGCCATGGTCGCGCCCCTTTACCGAGTTATTCAACGTTTTGGACCTGCTCGCGCATCTGGTCAATCACCGCTTTGAGATCCAGCCCGACGGCGGTGAGTTCCGTCGACTGCGACTTGGAGCATAAAGTGTTCGCTTCGCGATTAAACTCCTGCATCAGGAAGTCCAGCTTACGGCCGACAGGCCCACCTGCGTCAAGCAGTGCCCGCGCAGACCCGACATGAGCCTTGAGCCGATCTATTTCTTCCGTTACGTCCGCTTTGACCGCCAGCATGGCAAGTTCCTGCGCCAAACGGTCCGGATCGACTTGATCGATGGTTCCCAGAACCTTTTCCAGATTTGCATTTAACGTTTCGGCAACCTTCGGTTTGCGGGCCGCAGCGAGTTCGGCGGCGGTTTCGACCATTTGCGCCACATCGTTCAGCTGCTGGTTTAAGATGTGCACCAGCGCGCGCCCTTCCTTGGCGCGCATGTCCGCGAATGACGTTGCGATCGCTCGAAAATCTGCCTGCAGGGCGGCCAGCAACGGCCCGGTGTCTGTGTCCTGCCCCCCGGCATCCAAAACGCCGCGCACCGCCAGAACATCCGTGGCGCGCGACGGCGCAAGGCTGACACCCTGTTGCATGGCTTCGGCTTCGACCTGTTCGACCGCAGCCAGGACGGCGGCCAGGTTGGTGGCATTCAAGGTCAACTCGGACACGTCGTCGGTGCGCGTTACGCGCAAAGACAAGGTAACGTTGCCCCTTTTTGCAACTGAAGCCACTTGGCCGCGCAGGGATGTTTCCAGCCCTTGTATCCAGTCGGGCACGCGCATCCGCACGTCTAAGCCTCGGCCATTGACGCTGCGCATTTCCCATTGCCAGGCATAGCTTTCAAAAGTGCCGCGGCCAGAAGCGAAGCCGGTCATAGACGTGATCATAGGGGCAGTCCTTGGCGTCATGTTTCGACGCAGATACGCGAAACTCCGACTAAGGAGCAAGTCCAGTTGCGGCGACATCCATCCATTAACCAACGGTTAAGGAAATTCTCTGATTTTTCGAAGTATCATGCGAAAACTATTACAGATTTGTTTACAGTTGATGAGAACACGCCAATGCACCGGTTTCCGCACCTCCCCCATGTCCACGATGGCAAGGTGACCCACATGGAACGGTTTCGAAGTGGCAAAGGCCTGAGCCCGCTGACGCAAATCGAAGCTTATTGGCGTGATCTGTGCTCGGGCGGTACGGTTCCGATGCGTTCCGAAGTTGATCCTCGGGCTTTAGAAAACGCGCTGAACCATACGTTTGTGCTGGAAAGGATCGCGCCGGGTGTGGCCCGCTTTCGGCTCGCAGGCCGCGTTGTCAGCAACCTGATGGGTATGGAAGTGCGCGGTATGCCATTCAGTTCAATTTTTGTCGCACCGGCCAAATCCAACGTGGCATTGCATCTGGAAAAAGTGTTCAGCGACACCGCAATCGCCAAGCTTTCACTGTGTGGTCAGACTGAACCGGCTCAGCCAACTCTGGATTTGCGGATGATCCTGCTGCCTTTGCTCAGCGACTTCGGGGAAGTGAACCGGGCGTTGGGCGCCATTGTCCACGACGGGACGATTGGTCAGACGCCCCGGCGCCTGACCGTGCGCCACGTCAGTCATGAAAGATTTGGCGACATCCGCACCAAAGAGCCCGTGCCCGGGTTTGCCGAGCCAACAGCGGCCTATGACACGGGCATACCTTATCTAAGGGTCGTCAAGTAGACGCACGAGACGCCGCCACGAGGCGCCTCGCGCGCATTCTCAAACTGCCTTGCGCGCGGGGAGGTTTTCACGAAACCGCGTCAGCTCTTCCGCAACAAGAAACGCCAGTTCCAGCGATTGGCTGGCATTCAGGCGCGGGTCGCATGCTGTGTGATACCGATCGCTCAGATCTTCTTCGGTCACATCCCTCAGGCCGCCCGTGCACTCTGTCACGTCTTGGCCTGTCATCTCGAAATGCACCCCGCCTGGCACGGTGCCTTCGGCCGCGTGTACGGCAAAGAAGTCACGCACTTCCTGCAGGATCGAGTTGAAGAAGCGGGTTTTGTATCCCGAGTTGGTTTTGACCGTGTTGCCATGCATGGGGTCACAAACCCAGACAACATTCGCGCCTTCTTCTTTCACGGCTTGTACCAATCGGGGCAGGTTGTCACCCGCCTTGTTCGCTCCGAACCGCGCGATCAGCGTAAGCTTGCCAGCCTCGTTTTCCGGATTCAATTTGGCCATCAGGACTTTGAGGTCCTCGGCCGTGGTCGTCGGGCCGCATTTCAGCCCGATGGGGTTGAGCACGCCGCTGCAGAATTCCACATGCGCCCCGTCTGGCTGGCGCGTCCGATCACCGATCCAGATCATGTGTCCCGACCCGGCCAACCAGTTGCCCGACGTGGAATCGAGACGCGTCAACGCCTCTTCATACTCCAGCAGCAACCCTTCGTGGCTGGTGTAAAACTCGACCGTTTGCAACGTGTGCGCCGTGTCTTGGTTCACACCGGCCGCCTTGATGAAATCAAGCGTATCGGTGATGCGGTTGGCCATTTCGCGATAAGCTTCCGCTTTTTCGCTTTCGGTGAACCCCAGTGTCCAGCGATGCACCTGGTGCACGTCGGCGTACCCGCCGGTCGAGAACGCCCGCAGCAGGTTCAGCGTGGCCGCAGCTTGTGTGTACCCTTGCAGCATCTTTTTCGGATCGGGGATCCGCGCTTCTGGGGTGAACGCAAGCTCGTTGATGATGTCGCCACGGTAGCTGGGCAATTCGACGCCGTCTTGCGTTTCCGTCGGCGCACTGCGCGGCTTGGCAAACTGGCCTGCCATACGGCCTACTTTTACCACCGGAACCTTGGCGCCAAAGGTTAGCACCATCGCCATTTGCAGCATCACCTTGAACGTGTCGCGAATGCCGTCAGCGCTGAACTGGTCAAACGATTCGGCGCAGTCCCCACCCTGCAGCAAAAAGGCCTCGCCGCGCGACGCCTGGCCCAGCTGTTTTTTCAACCGGCGCGCTTCGCCGGCAAATACCAAGGGCGGATAATTGGAAAGCTGTGACTCCACGGCGTTTAGCGCCGCCGGGTCCAGGTAATCGGGCATCTGAACCCGCGGCTTTGCACGCCAGTTCGATTTCTGCCACTCGGTCATCTTTCTCACTCCGCTAGAGGCTGTTCGGAGGCGGGTTATACAAAAGCCCTTGCGCACTGGCCATATCTGTTTTCACCCCCGCTTGACGCGGCATTCACTCTCTGAGCAAGGTGCGGATCAACCCGTTTCGGCGCGACATGCTCAGCCCGCCAAATGGCAAACAGGACAAAGTACAATGCGCGAGCCCTTCTCGACCCGAGTTTCCACCGCTGAAACAGCGCGTCCGAAACGGTTTGTCTTTGTTTTACTTGAGAACTTTACGATGCTGTCCTTTGCCTCGGCCGTGGAAAGCCTGCGCATCGCCAATCGTATGGCCGGACGCCAGGTCTATGCGTGGCGGCTGATCGGAGAAGGCGGCGATTTGGTCCGGTGTTCCGCCGGCTCCACGTTCAAACTTGATGGCGATCTGGAAGATTTGGGTCGCGATGACACGGTGATCATCTGCGGCGGGATCGACATTCACGCGTCAACCACCAAGAAGTTGCTGGGCTGGCTGCGCCGCGAGGCGCGCAAGGGATTGACCGTGGGCGGGCTGTGCACCGCGGCTTTTGCACTGGCCAAGGCAGGCTTGCTTGACGGAAAGCGCGCCACGATCCACTGGGAAAATCAGGACAGTTTCCAAGAGGAGTTCGATGAAGTTGAACTCACGAAGTCGGTTTTTGTGGTCGACGGCAATCGGATGACGACGGCGGGCGGCACCTCTTCGATTGACCTGATGCTCAAGATCGTCGCAGAAGATCACGGAGAAGAGCTGGCGAACTCGGTCGCGGATCAGTTGATCTATTCGTCGATCCGCACCGATCAGGACACTCAGCGTTTAAGTGTGCCAACACGGATTGGCGTGCGTCACCCCAAGCTGAGCCAAGTGATCCAGATGATGGAAACGAATATCGAAGAGCCGATCAGCCCGTCGATCCTTGCCAAGGACGTGGGCATGTCGACGCGACAGCTGGAACGATTGTTCCGGCGGTATCTGAACCGCTCGCCCAAGCGCTATTACATGGAATTGCGCCTGCAAAAGGCCCGCAACCTGCTGATGCAGACGGATATGAGCGTGATCAACGTGGCGCTGGCCTGCGGCTTTGCCTCGCCGTCACATTTTTCTAAGTGTTACCGCGCGCATTACAACACGACACCCTATCGAGAACGAGGGGCGCAGGCCAGCCGGCTCTCGGTGTAAATCTGCCGCGGGCCTTAGGTTTGCGGCCCGGGGGTCATGCGGTACACTGCGCCTTCACCCACCGAGATGAACCAGATCGAACCATCGGGCGCTTCGACGATGTCGCGCACCCGCAGCGTTTCATCGGACTCCAGTTTTTCGACTTCACGCACCGTTTGCCCGTCCAGGCGCGAGATGTAATCGAACTTTAGCGAGCCCACCAAAAGATCGCCGCGCCATTCGGGCCAGAGCTTGCCGGAATAGACCAAAAGCCCCGATGGCGCGATCGAAGGATCCCAGTAAAACTCTGGCTGTTCCATACCGGCCTTTTCCGTGCCTTCGCCGATGTCAGCGCCAGAGTAATGCGTGCCATAGGAAATCACCGGCCAGCCGTAATTTGAACCCCGTTTAACCAGGTTCACTTCATCGCCTCCCTTGGCGCCGTGCTCCGCTGTCCATAGGCGACCGCGGGCATCCAGACCCGCGCCTTGCGGGTTGCGATGGCCGTAGGACCAAATCTCTGGCAGGATCCCGGCCTGCCCAACAAAAGGATTGTCGGATGGCACGGTCCCGTCCCGGTTTATGCGGACAATGGCCCCGTTGTGATTGGTCCGGTCCTGCGCACTGGGGCGATCGCCGCGGTCTCCGATGGTCACAAACAACGTGCCATCGTCGGCCTCGACAACCCGCGACCCGAAATGCCGCCCCGTCGACCCACCGCGCGCGCTTTCAAAAAGGTCTCTTACATCATCCAACCGCGTGCCAGCCGCGTTCAACGTGCCCACGGCCAATGCGGTGCCGCTGCCGGACCCCTGCGGTTTTGAGTAGGTCAGAAAAACATCGCCGGTTTGGTCGAAATCACGCGGGACCGTGACGTCCAACAGTCCGCCCTGCCCGCGTGCGGCCACCGTTGGAACGCCGCGCAGCTCGGTCGCGCGACCGTCATCAATCAGGATCAGACGGCCGTCGCGCTCGGTCACAAGAAAACGCCCATCTGGCAGCGGGGCGACACCCCAAGGCTGATCCAGACCGGTGACCAAGGGCGTCACCCGTATGGACCCGGCGCTGCTGTCGATATCTGCGGTCACTGGCGCCGCCAGTCCGACAGCCAAAACAAAACCTGCCAATTTTCGCATGTGCTTCCCCTTTAGCCACTGTTCCAGAAATAGGGGTCAAACCATCATGTGACACCTCACATGCGCGTGCAATTCTGCTTTTCTTTTCCACAGACTGTGCCTAGGTTTTCGCCAGAACAAATGTTCCAAACAGGGAGTGGACACATGAAAAAACTGCTGACTGCAACGGCAGCCTGCGCATTGATTGCGGGTGCGGCCCATGCTGAAGACATCAAACTGGGCGTCATTCTGGGCTTCACGGGCCCGATTGAATCGCTGACACCTCAAATGGGCGACGGCGCTGAGCTGGCGATGAAAGAAGTCACCGACAGCGGCCTTCTGCTGGGCGGTTCGACCGTTTCCGCTGTGCGGGCAGACTCGACCTGCATCGATGCAGCTGCAGCCACGGCCGCCGCCGAACGTTTGATCACGTCGGACGGTGTGAAGGGCATCATGGGCGCGGATTGCTCGGGCGTGACCGGCGCGATCCTCAACAACGTGGCTCTGGCGAACGGAGTCGTGATGATCTCGCCGTCGGCAACATCGCCGGGCCTGTCGCACAACAATAACGAAGACAACGGTCTGTTCTTCCGCACCGCCCCGTCGGATGCACGCCAAGGCGTTGTGATGACCGAGGTTTTGATGGAAGAAGGCATCACCGAAGTGGCGGTGACCTATACAAATAACGACTACGGCAAGGGATTGGCCGACAGCTTCCAGGCGGCATTTGAAGCGGCGGGCGGCACCGTGACCATCAACACGGCGCATGAAGACGGCAAGGCGGATTACTCGGCTGAAGTCGGCGCTCTGGCCGCTGCCGGTGGAGAGCGTCTGGTCGTCGCAGGCTATGTTGACCAGGGCGGCTCCGGCATTGTGCGCGCCGCGCTTGATACCGGTGCATTTGACACCTTCCACTTCCCCGATGGCATGATCGGCACCAAGCTGGAAGAAAACTTTGGTGACGAAATCGACGGCTCCACCGGTCAGCACCCCGGCACCGACAGCGAAGGTGCGGCAATGTTCGCCGAAATGGTTGGTGACGCGTTTGATGCAACGTCGCCATTCACACCTGAAAGCTATGACGCTGCCGCGCTGATCATGATGGCGATGCAAGCTGCGGGATCTTCTGATCCGGCCGAATACAAAGAGCATGTCATGGATGTGGCCAACGCGCCGGGTGAACAGATCTTCCCGGGTCAATTGGCCAAAGCGCTGCAAATCATCGCTGATGGGGGCGAAGTGGATTACGTCGGTGCCACCGCGGTCGAACTGATCGGCCCTGGTGAAAGCGCGGGCAACTATCGCCAAATCGTCGTTGATGGCGGCAAAATCACCACTGCAAAGTATCGTTGATCGGGACGGTCCTGTAACGATGTGACCAGCCCGGGCCTTGCGCCCGGGCTGTTTCAATGACATGACCCCGCGCCAAAGTGGGGCATTGGGGGTAAGACGAACGCATGATCGTCGTCGAAGACGTACACAAGCATTTTGGCGGGTTTCACGCCGTGGACGGCGCGTCACTGCAGATTGCCGAAAAGTCCATCACGGGGCTGATCGGTCCGAACGGGGCCGGCAAAACCACGCTCTTCAATGTCATCGCCGGGGTCCTGCCCCCCACCGCTGGCCGGGTGATCATGGCCGGAGAAGACATCACAGGCCTTCCGCCCCACACCCTGTTCCACAAGGGTCTTCTGCGCACCTTCCAGATTGCCCATGAATTCAGTTCCATGACCTGCCGCGAAAACCTGATGATGGTGCCCAGCGGGCAATCGGGCGAAACGCTGTGGAACACGTGGTTCGGGCGCAAACGGATCGCCGACGAGGAGCGCGCCCTGCGCGCCAAGGCAGACGAAGTGCTGGAGTTTCTGACAATTTCTCACCTGGCGGATCATAAGGCCGGGCAGGTGTCCGGCGGTCAGAAAAAACTGCTGGAACTCGGGCGCACGATGATGGTCGATGCCAAGATCGTGTTTCTGGACGAGGTGGGCGCAGGCGTGAACCGGACCCTGCTGAACACGATCGCTGACGCGATCCTGCGCTTGAACAAGGAGCGCGATTATACCTTCGTTGTGATTGAACACGACATGGATTTCATCGGGAAGATCTGTGATCCGGTTATCTGCATGGCCGAAGGCAAGGTCCTGGCCGAGGGCACGCTGGCCGAAATAAAGGCCAACGAACAGGTGATCGAGGCGTATCTGGGTACTGGGCTGAAAAACAGAGACAAGGTGGGCGCATGACAGGGGCGGCACCTGCCCCGGACTTGATCCGGGGCCTCTGGCCATCGATCGCGTGTCGCGCAACATCGAGGTCCCGGGTCCAGCCCGGGACAGGATGCGCGCCATGACTGAAAACCCGTATCAGGACGACCGTGGCAACAAGGACGCGTCGATCACGAACATGAAAGGCCGGGGCACATTGACAGAGCGTCCGGGAACAGGCCAGCCGATGGACACGTCAGACGCGTTTTTGATTGGCGATACGATGACCGGCGGCTACGGAGCGGGTCCTGACATCTTGCATGACTGCACGATTGCAGTGAACCCCGGCGAAATCGCCGTGATCGTGGGACCCAATGGCGCGGGCAAATCCACCGCGATGAAGGCCGTTTTCGGCATGCTTGACGTGCGGCAAGGATCCGTCCGGCTGGATGGCGAGGACATCACCGGCCTGACACCGCAAGCCCGCGTGGTCAAGGGCATGGGCTTCGTTCCGCAAACGCAGAACATTTTCACGTCGATGACGGTCGAGGAAAACCTCGAAATGGGCGCTTTTATCCGGCAAGACGATTTCTCGGATACCATGACGCAGGTTTATGACCTGTTCCCGATCCTGAAGGAGAAACGCGACCAACCCGCGGGGGAGCTTTCGGGCGGGCAGCGGCAGCAGGTCGCCGTAGGCCGCGCTCTGATGACCCAGCCAAAGGTCTTGATGCTGGATGAACCCACAGCGGGTGTATCGCCCATCGTGATGGATGAACTGTTCGACCGGATCATCGAGGTGTCGCGCACCGGCATCCCAATCCTGATGGTCGAACAAAACGCCCGGCAAGCGCTTGAGATTGCGGATAAAGGTTATGTCCTTGTTCAGGGGCGCAACGCCTATACCGGAACAGGGAAAGAGCTACTGGCCGATCCTGAAGTCCGCAAATCGTTTCTTGGGGGTTGATCGGGTGCGTGGTGCGTTGGTGCTTTGGATCCTGTCGGCTGGCGCGGTTGCCGCGTTGGATCGCAGCGATCTGGAACAGCAGGGCTACCGGGCCGTAGAGTGTCTGTTCACAGAGCGGTGTGTGATTGACACCCCGTGCGAGCGGGCCTGGCGGGAAAGCCGCTGGTTCCTGAATGATGCAACCGGGATCGCGTACCGTGAGTTTGAAGATGGCCGCCTGCGTCGGGGGCACCTGTTCCTTGACCGACGCTGGGAAAAGCGATCGGAAGCGCGGCAAATCGTAATGCCGATGGAAGAAGCCGTGGCCAGTCACCTGACAATCTTTGACGGCGGTGGCGCGATCTACGCGCTGCAATACTGGGCCAACCCCGGATCTGGTCAATTTTTCCGCGGTCAGTGCAAAACAACTTTGGAAGAAAGCTGATGGATTTCCTGAACGCCATTGTGGCGCTCTCCAACTTCGTCCTTGTCCCGGCCATCGCCTATGGCAGCCAGTTGGCGCTTGGCGCCTTGGGGGTGACATTGATCTATGGGATCTTGCGGTTTTCCAACTTTGCCCACGGCGACACGATGGCGTTTGGAACCATGGTGACAATCCTCATCACCTGGCTTTTTCAAAGCTGGGGGATCAATTTTGGTCCGCTGCCAACAGCGTTGCTTGCCCTGCCCTTTGGCATCCTCGGCTGCATGGCACTGTTGTTGGTCACCGATCGCGCCGTTTATCGGTTTTATCGAGCCCAAAAGGCCAAGCCGGTGATCCTGGTGATTGTGTCGATGGGCGTCATGTTCATCATGAACGGGTTGGTGCGCTTTATCATCGGGCCAAACGATCAGCGGTTCTCGGATGGGGAACGGTTCATCATCTCGGCCCGCGAATTCAAGCAAATGACCAGTTTGCGCGAAGGTCTGGCGATCAAAACCACCCAAGGCATTACCGTGGTGGTGGCGATCATTGCTGTTGCGCTGCTCTTTTGGTTCCTTAATCGCACCCGGACCGGCAAATCGATGCGGGCCTATTCCGACAACGAGGACTTGGCGCTGTTGTCCGGGATCAATCCGGAACGCGTGGTCATGTACACGTGGTTGATCGTGGCCGCGCTCGCAACGGTGGCCGGCACCCTGTATGGGTTGGATAAATCGTTCAAACCCTTCGTTTATTTTCAGCTGCTTCTGCCAATCTTTGCCGCTGCCATTGTCGGTGGTCTGGGCAACCCGATTGGCGCCATCGCAGGCGGTTTTGTCATCGCCTTTTCGGAAGTGACGATCACCTATGCATGGAAAAAGGTGGCGGGCTATATCTTGCCCGATGCGCTGGCGCCGTCGGGGCTCGTTCAGCTGCTGAGCACAGACTACAAGTTCGCGGTGAGTTTTGTCATTCTGCTGATCGTGCTTCTGTTCCGGCCCACGGGTCTATTCGCGGGGAAATCGGTATGAGCGAACCTGTCCGTAATGTTGGCCTGTTCTTGATCGTCGCGATCCTGATCGCGATTACCGGGTTTTGGCAAAGCTGGAACTCGGCGCTGCTGATCCTGAACATGGGCCTCATTTCAGCAATCATGGCCATCGGGGTGAACCTGCAATGGGGTTTTGCCGGGCTGTTCAACGTTGGCGTCATGGGCTTTGTCGCCCTTGGCGGTTTGGCGGCCGTGATCATATCCATGCCGCCGACAACAGAGGCCTGGGCCGCAGGCGGCGTCGGCATATTGTTGTCCTTGGTGTTGGGGGCCGCAACGGTGGTTGCAGCCGTATTGGCGCATGCGCGGCTGACGGGCCGCACGCGCAGCTTGGCGATCGTGGGTATTCTTGTGGTCGGCTTTTTTGTCTACCGGGCGGTTTTTGATCCAGCCGCTTCGGCCATCGAGGCTGTGAACCCGGCCAGCACAGGTTACCTTGGCGGCTTGAGCCTGCCGGTTCTCGTGGCTTGGCCGGTGGGCGGATTGTTGGCCGCGGGCGCCGCCTGGTTGATCGGCAAGACGGCCTTGGGCCTTCGGTCTGACTACTTGGCGATCGCGACGCTGGGCATCGCCGAGATCATCATCGCCGTGATGAAGAACGAAGACTGGTTGGCGCGCGGTGTGAAAAACGTCATCGGTCTTCCACGACCCGTACCATACGAGATCGATCTGCAGAACGACCCGGGCTTCGTTGAACGCGCGACCAGCATTGGCATCGACCCGGTGACCGCGTCGTCGCTGTATGTGAAACTGGGGTATTCGGTTCTGTTCACATGCGTGCTGATCGTGATGCTTGTGCTGGCACAACTGGCGCTCAAAAGCCCGTGGGGACGCATGATGCGCGCCATCCGTGACAACGAGGTGGCCGCAGAAGCCATGGGCAAGGACGTCACCAGCCGGCACCTGCAGATATTCGTTCTGGGGTCGGCGATATGCGGTGTGGCGGGTGCGATGATGACCACGCTGGACGGGCAGCTGACCCCGGGCGGCTACCAACCGCTGCGGTTCACCTTCTTGATCTGGGTGATGGTCATCGTGGGCGGATCAGGCAACAATTTCGGGGCTGTTCTGGGCGGTATGATGATCTGGTTCTTCTGGATACAGGTGGAGCCGATCGGGCTGTTCCTGATGCAGCAGATCACGGCCGGCATGGCAGAAGGCAGCGCCCTGAAAGAGCATCTGATCGA
>CAWUIW010000027.1:0-20564 GCA_963922515.1 uncultured Rhodobacterales bacterium
CCACGAAAAACCGCCGCACGCCGGCGGCGGCAAACGCGCGCGCGGCCCGTTCAATGCCAATTCCGTAGGCGTCGGCTTTGACGACGGCGGCTGTTTCGCAATTCGTGCGCGCATCCAAGGCTCGCCAGTTGGCGATCATCGCACGCAAATCAATCGTTAAGTGCCCGGTACTCATGCGTTGTTCATGACAGGATGCCCGCCCACGTCAAGGCTTGCAAAAGCCCGCATAGCCTAGGGCAGATCGAAATATCGGCGGTTTCTTTCCCAAATCTGCTCGCCGATCAGGCAGTTGTAGGGCTCTTTGGGTTTCCACTGGGCCCGCATGACCCGCGGTTTGGGCAGACGCCCGCCTATTTCCAGCACCAACTTGCGACGCACAGCCAATGCGAACTGGTCCCATTCCAGTACAGGTACCACAAAGGCGCCGGGCCCACCGATCACGCAGCGGCGATAATATTCATCCAGATCCTCGATACCCCACTGCGCGCTCATCGCGTCTTGGGTCATCAGGGGAAGTCCATTGATGATCACACCACGGGCGACCACCGCGTCGCGCACGATATCGACCCGCTCGCCCTGATTGTTAGGACCGTCGCCCGAAACGTCGATGACCCGGCGCAACCCCAGAAACTCGTTGCTCAGAATATCATCAGCCGCGTAGCGCAAGATCTGACTGATCGAGGTGCGGCGCATCGAGTCGTCGAAATTTGCAGTGATGGCTGCCGCCACTTCGCGTGCGTCCTCTGCGCTGTCGATCATGGTCCATGGCACAATCACTTCTTGTGACCCTGTGCCCGCCCATTCCACATAGGTCAGGGCAATGCGCCCAATCGCGCCGTTCAGGATGGCGCCGACCACCTCGTCGCTTGCCAGCGCGCTGGCATAACCCAAGCGCTGAATTTCCAATTCATAGGGTGACATCGACCGTGACACATCCACGGCAAGAAAAAGCTCGACATCTACCTCGGTTTGGGCGGGCAGGGCCGGTGCGGTCAGACACAGGCACAAAGCGGCAAAAAACGTACGCATTCTTGAATTGCGCCACATCAAGTCTTCGATGTCTAATCACATAATGCAGATTTGCAGCGCGTCGCGTGCGCGTTTCCTCGGCGCGCCTGAATCACGGGCTAGAAACCGGTGTCTTCGACTTGCTGCCACGGTTTGGCCAAATTGCCAAAGCGTGTGAACCGGCCTTCGAAGCTCAATTCCACGGTACCGATCGGGCCATGGCGCTGCTTGCCGATGACCACCTCGGCCTTGCCATGCAGCCTTTCCATCCGTTCATGCCAAGCTGCCATTTCTTCTAGCCGGTCATCCGAGGGCTTCTCACGCTCGACGTAGTACTCTTCGCGGAACACGAACATGACCACGTCCGCGTCCTGTTCGATCGACCCGGATTCCCGAAGATCGGACAACTGCGGGCGCTTGTCGTCCCGGGCTTCGACCTGGCGTGACAACTGCGACAGCGCGACCACGGGAATGTTCAGTTCCTTGGCAATGGCTTTCAGCCCCATGGTGATCTCGGAGATTTCGTTCACACGGTTATCCCCAGACGTGGATCCCCGACACAACTGCAAGTAGTCGACCACCAAAAGGTCCAGCCCATGCGTCCGCTTCAACCGGCGCGCCCGGGCCGCCACCTGACTGATGGGCAGTGCCGGAGTGTCATCGATGAAAAGTGGACAGCTTTCCAAGGTCTTAGCGGCTTCGACAAAACGCCGAAACTCGGCTTCGGTCATATCGCCGCGACGGATCTGTTCCGATGGCACTTCAGATGCTTCTGACAGGATCCGCGCGGCGAGCTGCTCGGCGCTCATCTCGAGAGAAAAGAAACCCACAACGCCCCCTTGAACCGCTCCGTGCGAGCCGTCGGGTTTTTCGCCGCGGCGGTACGCCTTGGCCACGTTGAAGGCGATGTTTGTAGCCAGTGAGGTTTTGCCCATCGACGGGCGACCGGCAAGGATCAGCAGGTCTGACTGGTGCAAGCCGCCCAGCTTTTTGTCGAGATCGTGCAAACCAGTCGATACGCCAGCCAATCCACCATCACGCTGGTACGCGGCATTGGCCACGTTCACCGCTTCGGTGACCGCGCTCAGAAAACTTTGAAAACCGGTTTCCGTTTTTCCCTGTTCGCTCAGCTGATACAGCTTTTGCTCGGCTTCGACGATCTGTTCCGTGGGCTCACTATCGACCTCGATCTGCGAAGCCTTGGCGCTGATTTCCCGCCCAAGGCCGATCAGCTCGCGCCGGATGGCCAGATCATACACCAGTCGCGCATATTCGGCCGCTGCATGGGCGCCCACTGATGCTCCGGCCAGACGGGCCAGGTATGCAGGGCCGCCCAGCTCGGCCAGACCGGCATCGTCCTCCATGAACGCCTTGATCGTCACAGGCGAAGCCAGCGCGTTCTTGGTGATACGCCCGGCCGAAATCTCATAGATGCGGGCATGAACGGGATCATAGAAATGCTTGGCTCGGATGATAGAGGCCACCCGGTCATACGTTTCATTGTTGGTCAGGATCGCCCCAAGTAACTGCTGCTCGGCTTCGACCGAATGCGGCATCGTTTCTTGCGCCTGCACATCGGCAGAAAGCGGATTTAGGGCGGTGATTTCGTTCATACCTGTGCAGTACTTTTTTTGTTTTGTCCGGCCGGGCTGTGGCCGTCCCTCGTTCTGGTCCGATCGTTTCTACGCGAATTGAGATTTATTCCTATCTGGAAATATCTGTGGAAAAGCCGCTGTATAAATGCGGCTCTTGTCGCGTCGCTTCACGGAGTGACACAATATCAGGTGGTGAACCTTAGGGAAACCGCCAATATGTGGACTGCCTCGCCGATTCGATGCGTGGCTTGTCCACAGTCTGTCCCCGAATGTTATTTCTTGTTTTCTTCCTGCCACTTACGCGGATCGCTGAGAAATGCCTCAACCTTGTCCAACGTGGCCGCGTCAAAGGTCGACCCACTGCGCGCTTCGCGCAGTACGTCCCACCACGTGCACAAATAGTGCAACTGCACGCCATGGTCCCCGAGCTTCCTTTCGGTTTCAGAAAAGATGCCGTAGTAGAAAATCACTGCCGTGTGGCCGCAAGTTGCGCCTGTGTCTCTGATGGCGTCCACGAAGCTCAGTTTTGATCCGCCATCGGTCGTCAAATCCTCGACCAGCAACACGCGCTCACCTTCGGTCATCTGGCCTTCGATCCGCGCGTTTCTGCCGTAACCTTTGGGCTTCTTGCGGACATACGTCATCGGCAACGCCATGCGTTCAGCGACCAGAGCGGCAAAAGGGATGCCGGCTGTTTCGCCCCCAGTGATGTTGTCAAACGCTTCGAAGCCGGCGTTGCGCATCACCGTGACCGTCAGGAAATCCATCAAGGTGGCGCGGATACGTGGGTAGCTGATCAGCTTGCGGCAATCGATGTAAGTTGGGCTGGGCAGTCCTGACGCCAGCGTAAAGGGCTCGTCCGTGTTGAAGTGAACCGCTTTGATTTCCAACAGCATCCGCGCCGTCAGGCGCGCCATCTCGTCGGCCGGCGGGTAGGAACTGGGGATCATAAAAGGGCGCTCCTTGCGTGTGTCAGGCAACCACGTGCCAATGCAGGTCAAATCCTGGGTCAAACACGGTGACGGGCCCATCTGCCGTGTCGATCTTTGACGGGTACGTCACCGGATCACCCCGGCGCAGCGTGAGTGTTTCGGCATTGACCGGCAGGCGGTAGAACTGCGCGCCGTGCTCGGCGACAAACCCGTTCAGCCGGTCAAGCGCCCCTTCCTGCTCGAACACTTCGGCCAAAACAGACATGGTGTTGGTGGCTGTGAAACAACCGGCGCATCCGCAGCCAGTTTCCTTCAGGGCGTCGACATGCGGTGCACTGTCCGTTCCCAGAAAAAAGCGCGCATCGCCTGATGTTGCAGCGGCGCGCAAGGCCAGTCGGTGCTCTTCTCGCTTGGCCACAGGCAAACAGTAATAGTGTGGGCGAATGCCGCCAACCAACAGGTGATTGCGATTGATGACAAGGTGATGGGTTGTGATTGTCGCCCCAAGGTCCTGTGGAGCGCTTTGGACATAAGATACGCCATCCAATGTCGTGATGTGCTCCATGACCACGCGCAGGCCTGGGGTGGCCTGCCGGATCGGGTCCAGCACCCGGTCGATAAACACGGCTTCACGGTCAAAGATGTCGATTTCGGCATCCGTCACTTCCCCGTGCACACACAAGGGCAATCCAATTTCCGCCATCCGTTCCAGAACCGGACGCACCTTGTCGAAATCGCGCACGCCACTGGCAGAGTTTGTGGTCGCCCCGGCAGGATACATCTTGACCGCCGAAACAAGGCCGCTGTCTGCCGCGGCCGCGACATCTGCCGGATCGGTGTCTTCGGTCAGGTAGAGCGTCATCAACGGCTTGAACGCAAACCCATCCGGCAAGGCGGCCATGATCCGGTCGCGATAGGCCGCAGCATCGGTGCCGGTCACAACAGGCGGCACGAGATTTGGCATGACGATCGCGCGACTAAAATGGCGTGCGGTTTCCTGCAGCACGGCCTTTAGAACAGCGCCGTCGCGCAAATGAAGGTGCCAATCATCGGGGCGGTTGAGCGAGAGTTCTTCCATCATGCTGTTCCGCTAACACAGCCACTCGCCTCTCGCCAGAGGAAGACGCGGATTGCGCCGACGGCTGGAACCCGCGTCTATGTTTCAACACGCGGCGACACCACGGGCGCCGCCATTTTCGCCCCTGCCGGTCTAGGCGCCGGCTTCATCCAAAGCTGCCAGCCTCCGCTGGAACCTTGGGGCTTTCATGCGCCCAACCACGTTCGTGCACAACAATCGGGACAGGCCGGGCCGATCGGTCAGTTCCAGATGCTCCATCAAGCGGCGCAAATAGGGCAAGTGATCGCGTCGCAAGCGGTATTGGCGGAAAAACCGTTCCTCGGAAAATCGACCGCGACACGCCATGGTGAGCATGCGTTGAACAATCTGCATGCGCCACAACGCAGTTTCCAAATGCGACCCCATGTTTGGCAGCCGCAGTCGCGAAACATTGCTGCGACGGAACAAGGCGGCGTGCATGGCATCCAGTTGTTCCGTCGGATCATAAAAGACGTAAGCCTTTTGTGCCGCGTCCAGCATGTCGGGCGCGTAGCCGTAGCGGTCCGTGAACGAGGTACGGCGCATGTCCAGAAACCGGTCGTCCCATTCCGACATCCGCGGGTCAAGCGTGGCTTGGGGTTGCAGGGCAAACACCGTTGCACCGGGCGCGGCGACAGAGAACGCACAAGCGGCATAACCGCATGAACCGGCGCCATAAAACACAACGCGATCAAAGTCTTCGAAGAAACCGTCATCGATCAGGCGGTCAAAAAAGCCGTAAACGCGGTTTTCGCGGAACCAGGTGTCGGTATCGGCCACAACGCTGAGCAATGACCAGTTCAGTGCTTTGACCACCTCAAAGCCAAGGGGGCGCTCGTCGCTCGACACTCTGCGGATACCATCGCGGGTTTCGAAGGTCACAAGAAGTGTTTTTCCGCGATCCAGAAAGGTCGCGAAATGGCGCTCGCCAAGATCCTGATAGAACCCGGCATCATCCCCGATTTCAGCCAACTGCGCGCGCCATTCTGCCGGTGACAACCCCGACAACTTCACGCTTGCTGCGTCAAACGCATCTTGCATTGCCCACTTCCTCAACCAATCAGCCATCTTTTGTGGCGTTTGTTGAGGTTCGTGATATCGGCGAATCTGGGCAGAAATGCGAAAAATCTGCGCCGGTTTCGCGCTAATCAGGTCCGGTTTCGCGGGCTCGTGCGCGGGCCGCTTGTGCAATCAGGAACCCGGCCTTGTTGCGCGGAAGCGGGATCGAGGCAGGGGTGACCAGCAAGCGCGCATACAGCGCCCGAAACGGCTCTTGTTCCAGCAACTGCAGGAACCTGTTCTTGCGCCATGTCACGCTGGCGCGGTGCAGTCGCGACAGTGTGGGATCGGCCAGCAACTCTGCACGTAAGGGTCTGCTGCGCGGCGACATGCGTTGGATTGTTCTGTCTGTGGCGGTGTTGAAGTTCCGGTCGACCCAGTAATCGACATCCAACATCTGGTCGGCATGAACGGCCCGCCCCCTTGCGGCCTTTAGAACATAGGATTCCTTGCTGCCAAGCGCATAGTGGTTGAGCTGTGCCAGTCGGTAGTTCGGCTGGCCGAAGGTGGAAAAGATGCGTTGGCGCTTGAAGAGGTCGGGCAGCTCCCGCCCTTCGCCGTCGAACCAGCGCGCGCCATCGACCCGGTTCTCGTCCGGGCTGCGGGGGCGGTGAACACCCAGCTTCTTGTACGTGCCATCGTTTCGAAACAGTGTTTTGAACATGAAGGCACGCCAAGGCCAAAACATGATTTCAGGCGCGCATTCCGTAAAGGTGTCGACCATCGGCAAATCCAAGTAACGGTCGCGGCCGCCATTGCCGAACAGGCGCCAAGTCAGGGTAATCGCCGTGGCCTCGGGCAACGCCTCCAGCAGATCGGTTACTGTGCCGTCCCCCACATGAATGTTGACGAATTCATCAACGTCCAGCGTCAGGATCCAGTCGGCAGACTTGACGTATCCCATCTTGTCGGCGCGTTTCAGGGCGGTGAACTGAATGCCACCCTGTTCATAAGGGCCGTCATTGCGGACGTGCTTTATGTGACCCAACTCGTCCAATCGGTCGAGCATGGTGTCGGTGCCATCATCGCACCCATTGGAGAAAATCAAAAATCGGTTGAACCCTACGGCGCGATGATGCGCCAACCATTCCAGAAGAAAAGGCGCCTCATTGCGGACTGTGAGAACTGCGAGGAATTTCAATCGAAAGGCGAACCTCAGCTTTCCATGTCAAGCGCAAGCGCGTACGCGACCCGTTCGCTCTCGCTCAACTTGATGCCAAGCGCCTTGGAATAAAGCTCGGCAAACTCGGGTGTATCGTGCAATTCCGAGACTTTTGCGCGATGCCACTCAAGCCCGGATTGGTGCAGCGCACGCAACTGGCTGTCTTCCATCAAGCGATCGTACTCGGCCTTGAGCCGGGGCAGATTGCGCTTGATGGTAACGTCCTTGAAATCGGACCAGTCCATGCGGATCCAGTAGTTCAGAC
Source organism: uncultured Rhodobacterales bacterium (assembly GCA_963922515.1). GTDB lineage: Bacteria > Pseudomonadota > Alphaproteobacteria > Rhodobacterales > Rhodobacteraceae > JACOMT01. Next base: position 7,118 of record CAWUIW010000027.1, read on the forward strand.
CAATTGACCGGTCAACGTGCAAGGCGCGACCGCGTTGCCGCTTGATCAAGAAGCTTTCGGCGCTGCGCAAGGCGTAGTGATTGAGCTGTAGCAGATCGTAACCAATTGATTTTTTTGAGTTTCGCCAGCCATTTCGCGCAACCTCTTGCGTCATGTCGCGACCCGATCCATTGACCCATTTCACCTTCTGCTCGAAGTCTTCGGACAGCTTGTTGGGACGATGGCAGCTGAGCTTGCCATAGGCGCCGATGTTCTTGAACATCGTTTTGAAGCCCCAGACCGTGTGAGGTTTGGGGCAGAATTTTGGGGCGCAGGTGTCAAACTGGTCGATCACGAACTGGTCTTCCAGCTGGGTTATGCCATTATGCCCGAAAAGCCGCCACGTCATCGCAAAGTTGGTGGCATCAGGCACCCGCGCGAACAGGTCCTGCAAGGTGCCGTTTCCGGTCCGCACGTTCATGAACTCGTCAACGTCGATATGAATGATCCATTCCGCGTTCTGGATCACGGGCTCTTTCAGGGCTTCGTTCAATGCGTGTTGTTGCGGTGAGTTGCCGCGCCAGTTGTCATTGTTGCGGTGCTGCAAGATCCCCATGTCCTGCAGCCGCCCAAGGATTTCGTCGGTGCCGTCGGTACAATCGTTCGTGTATATCAGGAAGTTATCGACCCCGATCGCCCGATGATAGGCCACCCATTCGATGATGTAGGGGGCTTCATTTTTCATGCAGCCGACGATGACATTGCCGCTGTTGCCATCGGGCAGGTCGCGCAGCGGCATCTGCGCATATGGTTCGGCGGGTGCATCCTCTTGCACAGCACCCATGTCGTTATGCGGGCGGATCGCTGTACTCAACACGATCTGATGGTTCACCTCGACCATGTTGACGAGCTTTTTCCGCGCTGCAGCCTCAGCTTCGGTATCACTGGCTTCAGCCAGTATCCCGTCGAATTTGGAAGCGGTCTGTTTAACCGCAGCATCTTCGGCCAGCTTGTCGGTCAGGCTTTCTGAATTCGTGCGTATCCGATGCGAGTAGGCCGCCAGATATTGTGATGCGCGGAACCCGCGTTCGGTGTCGGCCTCTTCCCATGTTGCCTGTGGATCGTCGGGTGCCAGACAGCCATCGGCCAAGGCCGGAAACTGCGTCATCAAGCGGGCATTGTCCGCGGCAAAGTGTTCAGACACTGGATGCAATGAACCGGGCGGAATGTTAGAGCCCGGGATCAGCAATTCATCCTTCAGCAAGCGCCAGATGTCACGCGGGCAAAAAATGTCGCGCGCTTGCATGTAGCGGATAATCAGGTCGTTGAATTGCCGCACCCGCGCAACCGAGGCGGCACTTTGAACCTCGTCCGGACGCTCGGCGTCCAGCTTGCCCAAGGGCAGGTCGACACCCAGCAGGCTGTTCACCTCGTTCGCACCATCTTCGCCCATGATGCCGCTTTCCAGCAAGGGACGCAGCGTGACCGTACCGGCGCCAAACACACCTTCCCAGTGATCGATCAAACGCGCATAATCGAGCCAGAACGGCGGATACTGAACGTCGTTGAACAGTCCGAAATAGGGCTCGTTCTGTCCGCGCATCGCCAGCGCATCCCCCCACCAGTCATCACCGCGAGCCAGCTCCAGTTCCAGATCCAGCGAGTACCGCCGTCCTTCCATGACGCGGTTGCAGTAGTATTCTGCCAAAAGCCGTGCTTGTTCGTCGACATGCGCCGTGATGCGAATGTCGTCAGAAAAGGATTTCAGCAGGTCGCGAAGGCGCTGCAACTCTTCGCGGTTCGACAGCATGGCTCCATACTGGCCGGAGCTTAGGATCATGTGCTTGGCATCCACCCGCTCTAACGCGCGGGACAATTGCATCTCGATTTCGGCGTAAAGCGCCTTCTGCGCTTTTTCCGCCATGAATCCGCGTTTGAAACGAATTACCCCAATCGCGTCAGGATCAGCACAAGCCATGTAGGCGCGAATATGGTTCCAATCGGGACTGTAGATGCTGTGCTTTTCCAGCAGCATCGCTTTTTTCTTCAGGATTGTTCTGAAGCGCGCCGATCCCACCTCTGTCGGGCCGATGAGTAAGTGAATTTGCATGCTATTCCACCTCTGCCGCGACTTTCACAGCACCCGGTTTGTTTTTGTTTACATGGCCCCACCATTGCAAGGGGCGGCCAAGAAAGGCGCCGATCTTTGCTGGCGCTTCGGCGTCAGCAATGTCGAATTCCAAAAAATTGTCGGCCCCGGCAAACACCTGACGGCAAAACTTGTAATGCCCATCGATCCAGCGTTCGAGCTCGCCCTCGGACTTGCCAAAGCGGCGGGGTAGACCCGGAACATTCAGTTTTGGCAACCGTTTGTCCCCAAGGTTGAGCCAGCGTTTCATGCTACTGGCCGTGGCGGCGGCATCGCGATGCGACAGCAGGAATTTTGTGCCCGGGTGATGGTCCTGAATCGCAGATAACAGCCCCCAATCCATCTGGGGCCACAAATTGCGGTCAAACCGAACCACGCTCATTTCATTGATCGCGTCAAATGCATCAAGCCGCGCCAGTGGATCGCCGCCTTCGAAGTAATCTTCGTACAAAAGGGATCCGACATGTTGGTTATGCAGGCTGCTATCCTTGGTCTGATGCGGACGGATGCGCCAATCGGCAACAGAGAAATTGGCCCGCCTCAGCGCGCGTGACAGCGTCGTGGTTCCTGTCTTCGGCAAACCCAGATTGACGATGCGCAAGCGGGTCATATCGCGCCGATCTCTTTCAAAATCGCTTCCTCTTGCGGCGGGTAGGGGCTCGCGTTCAAGAGTGTTTCGCGCATTTTCTGGTAATGTTCGGTTTCCAGCAACTCGTCGCGTTTCTTGAGATGCAAGTGAACGGCTTCCTCATGCAGGTCAGTAACCCCGGGCAAAGCCATCAGAGCGTCCATTTCCTTTCGCAGCGGGTCCATATATCGGAGAATGCTGTCGTCGAAATAGGCGGCATCGTTGCGTTCACGCCAATAGGTGTCGTCGAACTCGCGGTACTCCCGATTGACGTCGCCGCGGTCGTTCTTGACCAAGTAGCTGTCCAATGAACGCAACGCGTAATGGTTCAGTGTCGCAAACTTCCGCGCCCCACCTGCGGGAAAGGCGCGGATCCGGCGTTTGTTGACGCGTTTGCGGAATTGCACCGGAATGCCGCGGCCCGAGGCATCTGTCCATTTGGGCTGTTGGTCGCGCGGCATGTCCTCATCGTGAAAAGGGCGATGCGCGCCGTAGTAATTCAAGGGAAAGCCATGCCGGACCAGCGTTTTGACCTCTGCCGATGTCTGATCGCACCAAATGTCCGGGTTGTGACTATGTAGAAACTGCGAAATCACCGGTTTGTCTTCGAAGGTTTCCACACCGCAATTTGCAAAAAACTGGAAGCTGACCGAAATGGCCTGGGGGTTGCCGCAGGCTTCGATCAAATCCGGAATCGTGTGGTTGCCAACATGAATGTTGAGATACTCGTCGACATCGGCGATCCAAACCCAATCTGCGTCGCGCACGATTCCGTGCCGCCGAGACTTTTTCAGTGCTTCCATCTGGTAATTGCGGCCTTCGGCCGGGTTGGGCCGGTGCTTGACGACATATTCCTCAGCCAGTCGGTCCAGCAAACGGTCTGTCGCGTCCGTGCAATCATTCGAATAGAATAGAAAATTGGTGACACCGATCACCCGGTTGAACGCAATCCATTCCAACAGGAATGGGCCTTCGTTTTTCACGCATGTCACAGCCGTGATTTGCATCGATCACCACCGTTTCCTGCGAATACATCTTCGCATGAAATTGCCTGCCTAATCCGCTCAGCCATGCTGTTACCAGCACGAAGTTATTGTTTCGCAAATGATGACAAATTGCAGCCGATACGTCAATGATAGCGGCGGGTTTCGACGCGTGGCGATCTCAGCCTATATTGGGCGAAACGGAAGGTCGGCGACATGTCGATCCACCCGCCAAGGCAAGACTGCGCGTATTGCGCAGGGGGGAAGGAGACCAAATGCAAAGACCCGGCTCGATCGACGCGGTGCAACAGATGCTCGGCGCTCAGAATTACGTCTGCGGTCGCGCGCTTGCGACGGTCACGTTTCTCGCGCTCAAGCTGGGGCGGCCCTTGTTCCTCGAAGGGGAAGCCGGCGTGGGCAAAACCGAGATTGCCAAGGCGATCGCCGCGGCGTTGGGGCGGCGATTGATCCGGCTGCAATGCTACGAAGGGCTCGATGCGGCCTCTGCTGTTTGCGAATGGAACTTTCCGGCCCAGATGATTGCCATACGCACAGCCGAAGCGGCGGGCGGGGCGAACCGATCGGCGCTTAAAACGGAACTCTTCAGCGAGGACTACTTGATCGAGCGCCCCCTGTTGCAGGCGATGCGCCCGGATCCGGCCGGCGCGCCCGTTCTTTTGATCGACGAACTGGACCGCACCGACGAGCCGTTTGAAGCGTTCCTGCTGGAGGCATTGAGCGATTTTCAGGTCACGGTGCCGGAACTGGGCACGATCAAGGCGCCAGAGCCGCCGATTGTGATCCTGACATCAAACCGGACCCGGGAAGTACATGATGCTTTGAAGCGACGGTGCTTGTACCATTGGGTCGATTATCCGGATTTCGAACGTGAGGTCGAAATCCTGCATGCCCGGGCGCCCGAGGCGGCCGATCGTCTGAGCCGCGAGGTAGTGGCGTTCGTGCAGGCTCTGCGCACAGAGGATTTGTTTAAAAAACCGGGCGTTGCAGAGACCATCGATTGGGCAAAGTGCTTGCTGGCGCTGGATATCATCAACCTGTCCCCCGAAGTGATTGCAGACACGTTGGGGGCAATCCTGAAGTATCAGGACGATATCCAGAAACTGGAAGGGTCAGAGGCCAAGCGCATCCTAGAGGATGCCAAGGCCCGGTTGGAACCGGCCTGAGCCAATGCCCGAGTACGCCCCGCTTGACCTGCCGGAACACCCGAAACTGGCGCAGAACATCATCCATTTCGCCCGGGCCTTGCGCAAGGCTGGCCTGCCCATTGGCCCCGGGCGGGTTCTAGATGCCATTTCCGCGGTCGAAGCGGCCGGGTTCACCGAAAAACGTGACTTCTATTGGGTTTTGCACGCCTGTTTCGTGAACCGTCCGGAGCACAGGGCCGTGTTCGCCCAGATTTTTCGGCTGTATTGGCGGGACCCGCGGTACCTTGAACACATGATGTCCTATATGATCCCGGCGGTGCGGGGCGTGCAGGAGGACCGCAAGACGCAGGCCGCAGAAAAGCGCGCGGCCGAAGCGCTGCTGGATGGGGTGAATCAAGATCTTCCGGAACCGACAGATCGCGAAGAGGACGGCACCGAAATTGAAATGGACGCCTCTTTGACGATGTCAAAAGAAGAGCGGCTGCGCACGCTCGACTTCGAGCAAATGAGCACCGAAGAGATGGCGGCGGCGAAGCGGATGCTGGCAAAGCTGGAGTTGCCCGTGAAACCGCTGGCATCCCGCCGTGGCATGGCCAGCTTGACTGGCACGTCGATTGACGCCCGTCGGACCCTGCAAAATGCACTGCGCCATGGCGGAGACCTTAAGGACATCGCCCGCAAAAGCCCGCGTCCACGCTGGCCCAATTTGGTGGCACTTTGCGATATCTCGGGCTCGATGAGTCAATATAGTCGGGTGATCTTGCATTTTCTCCATGCCGTGTCGAATGCCAAGGGCGCAGGTTGGGCCAAGGTGCATGCATTTACGTTTGGCACCCGGCTCACCAATATCACCCGGCACTTGCGGCAACGGGATGTGGACGCAGCTTTGGCCGCGGCTGGCGCTGAAGCCCAAGACTGGGAAGGCGGGACCAGAATCGGTCAGTGTCTGCACGCCTTCAACCGGGATTGGTCGCGGCGGGTCATGGGGCAGGGCGCCGTCGTCTTGTTGATCACCGATGGGCTTGATCGGGACGACCCCGACCAGTTGGCGGCAGAGATTGACCGACTGCACCTTTCCAGCCGTCGCCTGATCTGGTTGAACCCGCTCCTACGCTGGGATGGCTTTGCGCCGAAGGCCCGCGGCATCGTGGCGATGCTGCCCCATGTCGACAGCTTTCGTGCGGGCCATTCCATTGCTGCGCTGGAGGATTTGGCCCGCGTCATCTCGCAACCGGATGATGCAGGCGACAAACAGCGCTTGTTGGCGGTACGATAGTGCAGTGGGGATTTCATGGGCAGCTTGGCGCGACGGCAAGTACCGGAACTTTTGGAAACTTCTGGAATCTTGGCCAGTTTCGTGGCAATGAACGCGAATAGGTGGCCACCGCGAGCTGCCGATATGCGCCCCATTCATTTATGCAATTTTGATCATACTGACCAGATAGGGAGACGGTCCTCTCCCTTGGGACGCTGCTTTGTGAGTGGTGTGGCGTCCAGTGGCCCGGCGCTTGGGTGCCGGGCCGCAGCCCGAACCCAGCGCGGTGCGGTCTTCAGCGGGACTGCGTGCCTCACGTCAAACAACAGGAGCTGACTGCCATGACTGACCGGTTCGACAACGCGCCCGAGACCGCTTTGCGCTGGCATCAGGATGGAACCGGCGCCGTTCTGGCCACTGTGCTGGAAACATGGGGCAGCGCGCCGCGTCGCACCGGGGCACAATTGGCGATCAGTGGAGCGGGTGAGATCGAAGGGTCGGTCTCGGGCGGCTGCGTGGAAGGGGCCGTGATCGTCGAAGCCCTGGAGGCGTTGGATACCCAGACGCACGGCGTGCTGGAGTTTGGTGTCAGTGACGATGACGCGTTTGCGGTCGGTCTGGCCTGTGGTGGGACCATTCGCATTCTTGTGGAACCGGTTGGTTCGGCATTGCCAGAGTCGGTTCTGTCAGAGCTCGTTGCCGCACGCACGGAACGCCGCGCGGTGGCCTACGTTGTCGATACCGAAACCGGCGCCCGGTATTTGACTTCAGACGGATATCCAGCCCGCTTTCGTATGGATCGGTCCGGATTTGAAGAAGATGCCCGCACATTTGTTGCCATTCATAACCCTCCGTTGCGGTTGATTGTCGTGGGCGCGGTGCACATCGCCCAAGCGCTGGTGCCGATGGCGCGCATTGCGGGATATGACCCCGCGATCGTGGATCCACGCGAAACGTTTGGATCTGAAACCCGTTTCCCGGGGGAAACGGTCTTGCATGACTGGCCCGATGATGCCGTGGCGCAGCTGGGGCTTGATGCGCGCACGGCCGTTGTGTTGCTCACCCACGATCCCAAGCTCGATGACCCCGCGCTAGAGGCCGCCTTGCGAGCCGATTGCTTTTACATCGGGGCACTTGGATCCACACGCACGCATGCCAAGCGGATGGAACGGATGAAACAGGCCGGCCTTTCGGCGGATGACATCGCGCGGATCCATGGCCCGATCGGCCTTGACCTTGGCGCCGCGGACCCGGCCGAGATTGCCGTTTCAATCATTGCAGAAATGACGGCCGTTTTGCGTGGCAAAACGCCGTGAAGTTCGGTGCGGTTCCTGTCGCTTCAGCTGGCGGTGCGATTCTGGCGCATTCGGTTGCGGTGAAGGACGGCAAGCTGCGCAAAGGCATTGTTCTGAACAACGATCACATCGCGGCGCTGGAAGAGGCTGGGATTGATCGTGTCACCGTCGCGCGATTGGACGCGGAGGATGTGCACGAGGATGAAGCGGCGCGGCGACTGGCCGACGCGCTGGTTCCCGGTCCCGCTGAAGCCAATCTGCGCATCAACGCGCCATTCACTGGCCGCGTCAATGTTCTGGCCAACGGGCCGGGCATCGTGGAACTCGACGTGGCCGCCATACACCGGTTCAATGCCGTCCACCCGATGATCACGGTGGCCACGGTTCCGCAGCATCAGCAGATGCAGCCGGGCGGCATGGTGGCCACGATCAAGATCATTTCTTACGCGGTTCCGGGGGCTGCCGTGCAAAGCGCCGCCGATGCTGCACCTGCCGCGATCCGCCTGCACCGTCCCGTCTTGCTATCCGCCAGCCTGATACTTTCTGACGCACCTGGCGGGCCGCCGAACGAAAAGGCCATCGCGGCCATGTCGGCCCGGCTGGACGCGCTGACCGTTGAACTTAGCGAAGTGCGCACGGTTGCGCATGCGGTAGCGCCCTCACGCGATGCCGTCGCAGACGCGACCGGTGATGTGGTTTTTGTTTTGACCGCCTCGGCGACATCCGACATCGATGATGTGGCCCCTCAAGCGGTGCGCGAGGCGGGTGGGGTGATTGACCGGTACGGCATGCCTGTCGATCCCGGAAACCTTTTGTTCGTTGGCAGTATGGGCAAAAAACCGGTGATCGGTCTGCCCGGATGCGCTCGGTCGCCGGCCTTGAACGGGGCAGACTGGGTGTCGTCGCGGATCATTTGCGGCGTGCCCGTTAGAGACCGGGACATCGCCATGATGGGCGTCGGCGGGCTGTTGAAGGAAATCCCGAGCCGTCCGCAGCCGCGATCTGGCAGGGCCAAAATTCCTGACTAGAAAAATCGGAATCGAAACACCGTTCCGCTGTGCGAAAAGTTTAATCTTCTCAACTGGCAATCGGCATGATTTACTCCAGTTCAATCAAGAGAATAACTTTGGGAGGAACTCATGACACAGGTCTCAATGACCGTGAACGGCACCCACGCAACGGCCGAAGTTGAAGGTCGTACGTTGCTGGTCTCCGTGCTGCGCGAACAACTCGGACTGACAGGTACGCATGTTGGCTGTGACACCAGCCAGTGCGGCGCCTGCGTGGTCCATGTCGACGGTGTGGCGGTCAAAGCCTGCACCATGCTGGCGATGGAAGCCGATGGCGCGACGGTCGACACAATCGAGGGTCAGGCCAATGCGGATGGCTCTTTGAACGTCATCCAACAGGCGTTTCAGGACCACCATGGCTTGCAGTGCGGTTTCTGCACCCCGGGCATGGTGATGTCCGCAGCCGCGCTGTTGAAAGACAACCCCAAGCCGTCCGAGACCGAAATCCGCGACTACCTAGAAGGCAATATCTGCCGCTGCACGGGGTACCACAACATCGTCAAGGCGATCATGGCCGCCAGTGGTCAGGACGTCGCGGCCATCGCCGCCGAGTGATGCCGACCGGGGCGTTCAGGGAGACGCGCCCCAGGTCCAAAGCGGTACGCTATGGTGTGGACCGCTGACTTTTTGGGAGGAAAGCATGCCAAAGGATTCAGGCATTGGCGCCAGCACGAAGCGGCGCGAAGACGTACGGTTTCTGACAGGGACCGGCAACTATACAGATGACATCAATGTGCACGGACAGACCTATGTCGCCTTTCTGCGGGCCGATGTGGCGCATGCCAAGATAAACGGCATGAACACCAGCGCCGCAGCCGCGATGCCGGGCGTGGTCAAAATCTTTACCGGTGCGGATTTCGAAGGCGTGGGCGGTCTGCCCTGCGGTTGGCAAGTCACCGACCGGCATGGTGAACCAATGCAAGAGCCTGCGCACCCCGTGATTGCGCAAGGCAAGATCCGCCATGTGGGTGAGATCGTTGCCGCCGTCGTCGGCGAGACCTATGAGCAAGCCCGCGACGCAGCCGAGGCGATCGAGCTCGATCTCGAAGAACTGCCGGCGGTGATCGACATGAAAGCTGCGGTGGCCGACGGGTCGACCAAGGTTCACGACGACCTGACATCGAACCTTTGCTACGATTGGGGCTTTGTCGAAGAAAACAAGGGCGCAGTGGACGAGGCGATCAAGAACGCCGCGCATGTGACAACGCTGGAGCTGGTGAACAACCGTCTGGTTGCAAACCCGATGGAACCCCGCGTCGCGGTCGGCGATTTCAACCGCGCCACGGGCGATTCCACACTTTATACAACGTCCCAAAACCCGCATGTCATTCGCTTGCTTATGGGCGCATTCGTTCTGGGCATCCCGGAACACAAGCTGCGCGTGGTCGCCCCGGATGTTGGCGGCGGTTTTGGCACCAAGATTTTCCACTATGCCGAAGAAGCGTTCTGTACCTTTGCGGCCAAGGCGATCAATCGGCCAGTCAAGTGGACCTCGACCCGCTCTGAAGCCTTCATGTCCGATGCACATGGTCGCGACCACGTGACAAAGATCGAGCTGGCACTGGACGCAGACAACAACTTCACCGCTGTTCGCACGGAAACTTACGCCAACATGGGCGCCTACCTGTCGACCTTTGCGCCGTCGGTTCCAACATGGCTGCATGGCACGCTTATGGCAGGGAACTACAAGACGCCAGTGATATACGTGAACGTCAAGGCGGTCTTTACCAACACGGTGCCGGTTGACGCCTATCGCGGTGCAGGCCGTCCGGAGGCCACGTATCAGCTGGAACGTGTGATCGACAAAGCGGCGCGCGAATTGGGTGTTGATCCGATTGCCCTGCGCCGCCAGAACTTTGTCACCGAGTTCCCCTACGAAACACCGGTCGCCGTCGCCTATGACACAGGCGATTACAACGGCACGATGGACAAGCTTGAAGAGATCGCGGACCTGTCCGGTTTTGCAGCGCGTCGTGCGGAAAGCGAGGCCAAGGGCAAGCTGCGTGGTTTGGGCGTGAATTGCTACATCGAGGCTTGCGGCATCGCGCCATCCAACCTTGTGGGACAGCTGGGCGCACGCGCCGGGCTTTATGAAAGTGCAACCGTGCGCGTCAACGCAACCGGCGGCATTGTTGTGATGACCGGGTCGCACAGCCACGGGCAAGGGCACGAAACGTCGTTCCCGCAGGTGATTGCCGAAATGATCGGTGTCGATGAAAGCATGGTTGAGATCGTCCATGGCGACACGGCCAACACGCCGATGGGCATGGGGACTTACGGGTCCCGCTCGATTGCGGTTGGCGGGTCGGCCATGGTGCGCGCGGCCGAAAAGATCATCAACAAAACCAAGAAGATCGCCGCACACCTGATGGAAGCATCGGAAGCGGATATCGAATTGAAAGATGGTCAGTTCACCGTGGCCGGGACCGACAAGTCGGTGGCCTGGGGGGACGTCACCTTGGCGGCCTATGTCCCGCACAACTATCCGCTCGAAGACATTGAGCCGGGGCTTGAAGAAACGGCGTTCTACGATCCGGCCAACTTCACATATCCCGCCGGCGCCTATGCCTGCGAGGTCGAGGTTGACCCCGACACCGGCAAGGTGAGCATCGAACGGTTCTCAGCCGCAGATGATTTTGGCAACATCATCAATCCGATGATCGTGTCAGGTCAGGTGCATGGCGGCATCGCGCAAGGCATCGGTCAGGCGATGTTGGAAAACTGCGTGTATGATGAAAACGGCCAGCTGCTCAGCGCGTCTTACATGGACTATGCAATGCCACGTGCGGACGATGTGCCGTTTTATGCCGTGGATCATTCCAGCCAAACGCCGTGCACGCACAATCCGCTGGGCGTGAAAGGTTGCGGCGAAGCTGGCGCCATCGGCTCGCCACCCGCGGTGGTGAACGCGGTGGTCGATGCGCTGCAATCGGCCGGCAAGGATGTCACGCATATCGATATGCCCCTGTCGCCGTCGCGCGTCTGGGGTGCAATGAACGGGTGATCGGAACACGCAGGCTCGGGTCCCGACCCGGGCCTGTTCTGAATGTTTGGGTTTCGGAAAAGAAGCCCGGAAAGGAAAAACGAGATGTACAATTTCGAGTTTGAAAAACCATCGACCATCGCGGATGCGGTTGCAGCCTTGGGCGCGGAAGAAGCACAGCCGCTGAGTGGCGGTCAAACACTGATCCCGACGCTCAAGCAGCGCTTGGCGATGCCGTCGAAACTGGTGTCCCTCACCGGTATTCCGGAAATGCAAGGCGTGTGCGTGGCGGATGACGGCGCGCTATGTGTGGGCGGTGCCACCACCCACGCCACCGTTGCAGCCGAAGCGGCGGCCACGTACCCCGCGCTGGCGGACATGGCGAACCATATCGGCGATCCGGCTGTTCGCAACCGGGGCACCATTGGGGGGTCGCTGGCCAACAATGATCCAGCGGCCTGCTATCCGTCTGCGGCGCTGGGCAGCGGTGCCACCATTGTCACCAACAGCCGCGAAATTGCGGCCGATGACTATTTCCAAGGCATGTTCACGACCGCTCTCGAAGAGGGCGAGATCGTCACCGAGGTGCGGTTCCCGGTGCCGGAAAAGGCGAACTACCAAAAGTTCGTGCAGCCAGCGTCGCGCTTTGCGCTTGTGGGCGTGTTCGTGGCGAAATACGCCGATGGGGTGCGCGTTGCCGTGACCGGGGCGTCCGAAGATGGCGTTCATCGCTGGACCGCCGCAGAAGACGCGTTGACCGCCAATTTTGATGCGTCCGCCATTGACGGCATGACCGTGCCTGCGGACAACATGATTGCCGATTTGCATGGCAGCAAAGCCTATCGCGCGCATTTGGTGGCGGTGTTGACCAAGCGGGCGGTGGCTGCCGCCGCCTGACGCGCGCACCATTCCGGAAAAAGGCCCCGCCTGCGCGGGGCCTTTTTTGTCTCACTCAACCGGGGACCAGCCCGCACCAGGGTTGAAGTTTGTAAAGCTCTCGGCAATGTCCAACGTGTTCTCACCCAGATCGGCTTCGTAAATCACGCCGTTCTCACCGACCAGAAAGCTGTGGATTCCACTGTGCCCATAGTCTGCCGGAACGGCGAGCATGGCATGACCGGCCACCATGTTGCCGTTGACCATATAGCGCATGGCCCCACCGGGGGCATCTGGCCCCTGACGCATCAGGAGACGGTAGTAGTAGCCGCCAAACGGTTCGGCTTCGCGGTCTTCGGTACCGTCGTTGTGCCCGTCGAGCGACGCCAGCGCAATCCGTTCTCCCATCGGGCTGCCCGGTTCCGCCCAGAATAATCCGTCGCGCCCGCCGTCAGACGACAACAGATGGTCTGCAAATTCCATGACACCATCGCCATCGTGATCGACCAGCCGATACTCGGCCTGAATGTCGACATAGGCCGCCAGTACTTCGATCGCGTTGAGTTCGTTGATGCCGATACGACGGAAATACACTTCGTCTCGTCCCGTTTCGAGATCGAAAGCCCAACCGCCCGAAACCCTGTGCAACGGGATTGGAAAGGGCCACCCTTCGGCTCCGAACAGGATTTCAACACCGGCCTCCACCGGCGCGAACCGGTAGCCTTCGCTATAAAGCGCCTGCATCGACGCCTCGTTCGCGGCGTCACGATCTGGATTGCCCGTGCTGACCACGTCCGCAGCGTCGCTGCCAAAGACGGCCATCATGTCGCCGTCCGGTTTCATTTCAGCCATCATGGCTTCCAGCGCGTCTTGCGGCGTTGCGTAGACAGCCGGAGCAGTCGTCTGGGCGGTCAGCGGTTGGGCGGCAAAGCCTGTGACTGTCACCGCCGATATCAAAAAGAAGCGTTTCATCCTGTTACCTCCTACGACCGCCAGCAGAGGAGCGGCCTCGCGCGCCACCGGATCGTGCCTTGGGCGCCGACGCGCGTTTGCTGACCGCGCT
>CAWUIW010000028.1:0-20016 GCA_963922515.1 uncultured Rhodobacterales bacterium
GACCACCGGAATGCCAGAGGCGTGCAGCATGGCCTTTGCCGCATCCGAGTGCTCGAGGCCGGCAATGATCACACCGGACGGCCGCCACGACAGCATTTCGTAGAGAACTTTTTCTTCTTTCTCCGGCAGGTAATCCGTCACACCCACCACCGGTTGAAGATCGGTATCTTCCAAAACCTGATTGATGCCAGTCAGAACTTCGGGGAACACCATGTTGGAAAGCGACGGGATGATCACGGCCACAAGATTCACTCGGCTGGATGCCAGTGCCCCGGCGATCTTGTTGGGAACATACCCCAATTCTTTTGCCGCGCTCAAAACTCGGGCCCGTGTTGCTTCGGACACGTCCCCCCGATTGCGCAGCACGCGGCTGACTGTCATTTCTGACACGCCGGAAGCTTCGGAAACATCGCGCAATGTCAGCGGCCGTTTGGTATCGAGGGACACGTTCAACCTTTCTGATTTGGTTGGCAGAATCTTAGCGTGAAGCCTCGGCGTTTTTCAACTGCACTTCAAACCGGATGACATCGATTGCGACCCGGGATATCACCGCGGCACGGCCCCGTGGCTCAACTGGATAGAGCAGCCCCCTCCTAAGGGGCAGGTTGCAGGTTCGAATCCTGCCGGGGTCGCCACCTAGGTTTTGACTGCGACGGCGTCGATCGGGTCGGAGACGTTATGCAGTTTCAGTGCGCCCAAATACTGGCTGGCCGGAACGTCGCTCATCATGTCGCGCGCGGCGACGATGGGGTGGTTAGCGACTTTACCGAAATCGCCCAGCCGCGCCGCAATGTTGGCCGCCTGGCCTATGACCGTGAAGTCCAGCCGCTCGCGGGACCCGATGTTGCCATACGTGACGTCACCAAATGCCAAGCCAATGGCGCACTCGCATTGGTTTCCGGTCGGGTTCGCACCTGCTTCGCTTTTCAGGTGATCGACGATGTGAACCGCGGCCTGTATGGCGTTTTGGCAGGCGGCAACGGCGTCATCATCTGCTGGGAATACAGCCAAAACGGCGTCACCGATGAATTTCAGGACTTCGCCGCCATGTGACTCCACAAGGTTCGAAACGGTTTCAAAGAAACTGTTCAGCAGGCTGATATACGCCTCGCGCCCCAGCTCTTGTTCCAGACGCGTCGATCCGCGCATGTCACAGAACATGATTGCTGCATCGATGTTATCCCCGTCGCCGCGACGGATGTCGCCGCCCAACACGCGTGCGCCCGTGCGTTTTCCGACATACGTTTCCAGCAAGGATTGTGCATTGTCTTTCAGCATGAAGACTTCAAAAAGCCGACTGATCAGCGAACTGCATTCGAAAACCAGCCCCAAATTGGCTGTCGTGAACCCGCGCGGATGATCACATGTCAGGGTCAGAACATTGATCCTGCCATCGGAGAACGGCAACGGCATGGCGACGTAATCCGTCGCGCCCTTGTTCCGCAGGTCCGTGAGGATGGGAAATTCGTCTTTGTCTTTGGTGATGTCGATCAAACGATGACGAACACCACCAAGCCCGTTGCTGACATGTCGAAGCGGGCTGTTCTCAAAAGCGGGGTGAGCGTGGATTTCATAAGAGGGTGCATATGTGCTCACGGCGCCGGTGCTTTTGTCCCACACATAGTTCTTGCCTGCGATCAGCGGGTGCAAGGACCAGATCATGATGCTCAAACGCGAAATCGACACACCCTGTTGGATCAGTTGTTCGGCAAAAGCGGAAACCAGCGCCTCAGGTTGGGTCAAGGCGGGTGCGTCGCGCAGCAACCAGTCGATCAGAGGCCCGGACAGGTTTGGGTCATGCGCCTCGCCTATGTTTGCATCGCCCGTATCAAATCGAGTGACGACACCGGGCATGAACCCGACATACCCGGACAGGCCCTGGCTTTCCGGCAGCGGGTTGTCGTAACACCAGATGGCTTTGTCGAACCGAATGCCGTCGATTTCGATGTCGCGATATGACGCTGTGCCCTTGAAAGGACAAAACGTCTGAAGGTCAGACACGCCGATGACCGGCACGCGTATGTCCTCGACCGGGATGTAAATCTGTGGCGCAAGCCGCGTTTCATACATCACCTTCGCGCGCGTGGTTTCTGCGACAATCGTGTCGCCATGATACGCAACGATGGTTCCGTCTATGTTGTTCAGGTCGATGCGGTAGGCATCGGCCAGTTCACCGGCTGCGATGTTCATCGGATCCCCGGAAGCTGTCAGTGTTGTCAGTTAATGTGGCTACCAACAGTGACAATCCAAGGGGTGCTCTGTCAACTTCCTGACACCCGACTGTCAGCATGGCTTCACAAGGGATCAGATCATCTTGATGACGTCTTTCTCGATCGCCAACATATATCCGCGTCGTGCGATGTTCTTGACCAACAGTTCGCTGACAATCTGATTTCCCAATGTATCGCGCAGGCGCTTGATCCTTGTGGCTCCCGCAGCGTCATCACATTCCGATGCATTCTTGCCGGACACCATCGCTTCCAGTTCCACGCCGGACAACACCTCGTCATCCATCCGCGCCTCTGCCAGCACCGAGAGAGTTTCCATGGCGGCTGCTGTCAGTTTGAAATCAAGGTTGTTGATGTACACGGTGTTTTCTTCGCGGCTGATCAACAGCGAATTCACCTGGATGCCCACGCGCTCGATCTGAGCCATGCGCCTGTTCAGGGCCACCAGCATCACCAAAAACACCAACGCCGCGATCAAAAGCGCCGCTGCAAACACCATCAACACGAAAATCACGACCCTGTAGCTGGCCAGCACATCCGAAAAAGCCGTACCGGATTGGGCCAGAATTTCGAGCAGCTTGATGTCGGCTTGTGCCGTCAGGTCATCGTTTTCGATGAACAGCCTTTCAACTTTGGCGTTGAAGGCATTTGCGTCTGGAAGCGTCAGCAAAAGCAGCGTGCCTGTGGCCGCAAGAATGGCAACGATCGCCGCAATCCCGATCCAGACGATCCGCGATCCGGTTTGCCGCGTCTCAGAAACGGAGGAAGTAGGCGCCTGCATTGCCTTTCCTTTCCGCTAGTCCTTCGGCACCAAAAACCCCCATCACATTCAACAGGGTCCAACCCGATCGGTTAAGACGGGGTTGCAATTCTGCCTGCGCATTCGCCGCTGAACATTCGCCCTGTACTTTGGCGACACCGTAATGAAGGCGAAGAGGATCATTCTGCTTTGCCTTGTAATCAACGTAGCAGTCATTTGCGTGCGCGGGCAACGCGGTGAATGCGGCCAAAACCAGCGGGTATAGGATGCGTCGTGTCATGCGATCAGCCTGCGTCGAGGGCCGTGGAAATTCAATAACAACAGGCAGTTCAGTGGATGTTATCCCATAACATCCTGCCGATATTGCCTGTCTTTGCCGGTCGACGGGAAGATTGTGACACAGCCCGCGCTGCCTTGGCCGGGTCCGTCACCAACCCGGTCTCAAGAAAGGAGATTTATCATGCATCGCAAGTTCATCGCGCTCGTTACAGGGGCGGCCACCGTATTGACCTTGGCCACATCGCCCGCCCGCGCCGACTCGGAAGATCTGGCCAAAGCCATTTTCGGAATAGCGGCACTGGCAGCTTTGGCAAAAGCCATCGACGACCACAACGATGATCGAAAGCACTCTGCCCCGGTTGTGCATCGCCGGCATGTTCCTGCCCCTCATCCGAACCGTCACTTCCATCGCGGTCCGAAGCATGCGGGTGGCTTCTATCATCACCATCGCGGTGGTTTGTATGCGCATCGCCATCATTATGCCCCGCGGGTTGTTCAACCGCACCGCCCCCGCCCTTACGTGCACCCGCGGCCTCTGCCGCGTGATGTCAAACGGCATGTCCACGGAAAGCACGGACATATCCATCAGCCCCACCGCCCAGAGCGTCGCAATAGCGAAGACCGCTGAAAAGGCGGCTTATCAAAGCCACCCAAACTTGGGAAGAACTTCGGTTCTTCCCTTTTTTGTTGTCCACGCCGACTGGCGGCGTAGAACTGGAACTTGCAATGAGGACAGGACCGAACGACACGCTCGAACGCGCTTTGCGGCGCAGCGGGAACTCCCGGATCGCCGGAATCGATGAGGCAGGGCGCGGTCCAATCGCCGGTCCGGTGACTGCGGCCGCTGTGATCCTTGATCCTGCTTCTGTACCTGACGGCTTGGATGACTCAAAGAAACTGTCCGCGCAGCGGCGATATGCGCTGGAGCAAGACATTCGTGCCACTGCCCTTGTGTCTGTCGCCTTCGCCACCGTCGCCGAGATTGACGCGTTGAACATCTTGCAGGCCAGTCTGTTGGCGATGGTGCGCGCCGTTGAGGGGCTATCGAACCGTCCGGATTTTGCGTTGGTCGATGGCAACAAACTGCCAAGTCAGCTGGCTGTTCCCGCTCAGGCTGTGGTTGGTGGCGATGCGCGGTCCGTATCGATTGCAGCGGCATCGATCCTGGCCAAAAATGCACGCGACCGGGTGATGGTGGATTTGGCGCAACAGCATCCGGGGTACGGATGGGAAAACAACAGCGGATATCCAACACCTGCGCACAAAAAGGCACTGCAAGATTTGGGTGTGACCCCACATCATAGGCGTTCCTTTCGGCCGGTCCACAATATCTTGTATCAAGAAAATTAAGTAAGCATCTGATTCAAAAAAGAAATTGACCGCGAATCACCTTTGACTCATGTTGTCTGCAACCAAATGAGCGCGAAAAGCGCCGGGGTGAGAGGCAGAGAATGACAATGACCAAGTCTAAAGGGGCGGGTACGCTTCCTTTGAACACGATTTTGCCCGGCGACTGCATCGATGTGATGAACAGTCTGCCAGAGGCGTCGATCGACCTGATTTTCGCGGACCCGCCGTACAACCTTCAGCTGAAGAACCAATTGCATCGACCGGACCACAGCCAGGTTGACGCTGTGGATGATCATTGGGACCAGTTTTCGTCTTTTGCGGCCTATGACGCATTCACGCGCGATTGGCTGCAAGCGGCGCGCCGCTTGCTGAAACCCACTGGTGCGATATGGGTCATCGGTAGCTATCACAATATTTTCCGCGTTGGCGCAGCCTTGCAGGATGCCGGATACTGGATTTTGAATGACGTGGTTTGGCGCAAGTCGAACCCAATGCCCAATTTCCGTGGCAAACGCTTCACGAACGCGCATGAAACAATGATTTGGGCGTCGCGCAACGAAGGTGGCAAATACACGTTCAACTACGAAGCGTTGAAATCCCTGAACGAAGGGATCCAAATGCGCAGTGACTGGGTGCTGCCGATCTGCACCGGAAACGAGCGGCTGAAATATGCCAATGGTGACAAGGCGCATCCGACACAAAAGCCTGAAGCCTTGCTGCACCGGGTGCTGGTGGGCGCCACGAACCCCGGCGACGTCGTTCTGGATCCTTTTTTTGGTACCGGTACAACGGGAGCCGTCGCAAAAATGCTGGGACGCGAATACATTGGCATAGAGCGTGAGGAGGCATATCGCACCGTGGCCGAGCAGCGCATTGCCAAAGTGCGCAAGTTTGACCGAGCGGCATTGCAGGTCTCTGCCGGCAAAAGAAACGAACCGCGTGTTCCGTTTGGGCAATTGGTCGAACGCGGGCTTTTGCGGCCCGGGGAAGAGCTGGTGTCTCCAAGAGGTGACCTGGCCAAAGTTCGCGCAGATGGCACGTTGGTCGGTCATGAAATAACGGGTTCCATTCATCAGGTAGGTGCCCATCTGGAAGGCGCGCCAAGCTGCAATGGGTGGACATATTGGCGGTTCAAGCGCGACGGCAAAACAGTGCCGATCGATGTCTTGCGCCAGCAAATCCGCTCAGAAATGCAATAATTCAAGGGCTTAGTTTAGAATACCGCCTGTGCCTGTGGCCTGTTCATCGGCACAAACCTTGCCCCGCCCCAACGGCGGGGCTTTTTTTTCTTCAACTTGCTTGTTCCGCGCCTATGTTAAGGGGCGTAACATTTTTCTGGGTGCACATCATGGCGGATGCCTCGACCACGCTAGCCGACTTTACCGAAGCCGACTTGCCCGACCGCATGACCAAGGAAGACTTGGTCAAGAATCGATATACCGAGGCAGCCTTGGAGCGGCACAAGCGCGAAGGGCTGGAATTAGCCGTCAAGGCGCGTTGGGCGGCGCTGGCCGTTGTCGCCATCATGCTGCCATTTCTGAATGCACATCCTTCTGTCCTGTATTATCATGGTCTGCTGGCGGTGCTGGCGGCCAACGGATGGCTGCAACGGCGCTATGGTCGTGTTGGCAAATCACGCCTCGAATTGCTGTTGCTATTCATCGATCTGTCCTTGATGACCTTTGCGCTTGTGTTTCCAAACCCGTTCGATGCTCGCACCCAGCCCGATGCCACAGTCTACCAATACGAAAACTTCATCTATTTGTTTATCATTCTGGCAGGCGGCACGTTGGCCTATTCATGGCGCACGATATTTGCCATCGGCATATGGACGGCATTGATTTGGCTGGGTGGTGCTGGCCTGATGTCTTGGTTTGGTCGAACGGATTCCGAAATAACCCGTAAGCTCGAAGAGGTGTTTGGCGCTGGAAACGAATTCGCTTTCATGATGGATCCAAACTTTGTGTCGTGGGAATTACGTGTTCAGGAGGTCGTGGTTTTTCTGATCGTCGCCTTCACGTTGGGCGTCTGTGTGCGCCGGTTCAACCGACTTATCCTGGGCAATGCAGCCCTTGAGCGGGAACGTGAAAACCTGTCGCGTTACTTTTCGCCGAACGTCGTCGAACAGCTGTCGCAGAATGACGATCCGCTCAAGGAAATCCAGTCGCACAACGTGGCGGTGCTTTTCGTCGATATCGTCGGATTCACAAATTATGCCGCGGATCGGCATCCGGCAGAGGTGATTGCGACCTTGCGGGCCTTTCACGGGCATATGGAGACAGAGGTGTTTCGCCACCACGGAACGCTCGACAAGTACTTGGGCGATGGGCTTATGGCGACATTTGGCACGCCGGTTGCCACGGACCGGGATGCGGTCAATGCATTGGCGTGCGTCAGATCGATGATCACAGTGACCGAAGAGCTGAACGAAGACCGGCGCAAAGCCGGAGAGCCGGAAATCCGTGCCAGTTTCGGGCTGCACTACGGGCCCGTCGTTTTGGGCGACATTGGCGCCAACCGTTTGGAATACGCGGTCATCGGAAACACGGTGAACGTGGCCAGCCGGCTCGAAGCGTTGACCCGGGACCTTGACGTGCGACTTGTGGCAAGCGACGACATCCTGCGACAAGCCTCTCGAGAAGAGGGCGAAGAGGTTGAAATTTTGTCCGGCTTGACGCGGATGCCACCGCAGGATGTTCGCGGTTTGGAAAAACCGGTGTCGGTCTGGTCGCTGACCTAGCGGGGCAGCGGGTTTAGCGACTTGTTGTACGCCGTCCAGTCGGTGATTTCCGGGTAGTACATGTTGCGCCATTTCCGCACCCGTGGGTTCATCACGCGGCGCCATACTGGCGGGATCATCGCGGCAATCGTCATGACCGGATAGCCATAGGGCAGTTGCGGTGCGGCATCTTCGGTGTGGTTTTGCAGCAAGGGAAAACGGCGATCGGGCTTATAGTGGTGATCGGAATGACGCTGCAAATTGATCAGTAGCCAGTTCGAAGCCCTGTGGGACGCATTCCACGAGTGTTGAGGCAGAACATGTTCGTATTTGCCGTCGCCCAGATGTTTTCGGGTCAGGCCATAATGTTCCACGTAGTTGACCAGCTCGAGTTGCCAGATCGCGACCCCGGCCTGAATAAAAAACAGCACCACGCCCGCAAAACCACCGATCAGGAAAGCCAAGACAATAAAACCAGCCTGCAGCGCCCAATACTTGAAAAACGGATTACTTAGGTCCGTCCAGGGTAGGTTCTTGCGCGCCAGCTTTGCCTTTTCTGCATTGAAGGCTGACACGAAGCATTCGACCAGAACACGGGGGTAGAATCGAAAAAAGCTCTCGTTATACCGTGCGGTCACGGGATCGCGCGGTGTACCGACGTACCGGTGATGCACCAAAAGATGTTCGGACCGAAAATGGGAATACAGCACGCTGGCCAGCAACACGTCCGCCAAATGACGTTCCAACCGGTTCTTCTGGTGCATCAATTCGTGACTGTAATTGATCCCAATGGTGCCGTTCAAAACGCCAACGCCAAAAAACACGCCGAATTTTTCCAACCCATTTAGATGCGATGTGCCAGTCACATACCATAGAATTGCGACTAGGTTGATCACCTGCAATGGCACCCAGACCTTGGTCAACAGAATGTACCAGTTCAGTTCTGCCTCTTCTGTGTTCAGGTCGGCATTCTCGGTGTTCAAACCGACGATCTCGTCGAGGAACGCGAACAGGTACCATGTGGCCACGGGCATCAAGAGTATCCACAAACTACCGAACACAGCGCCGATCCAAAGGATCGGCAACAGCAAAACCGACATCCAAAACGGCAATACAGATTGCCATTTGGCCAATTCATCCGAGGTGATCATGACTGGCTCCCAAAATCCCTCAACGCATCATATTTTACGCAGCAATCCCGCGGGTACAAAGCTTTCCTAACGTCCGCGCCAAAGGTCATAAACCTTGCGCATCGCTGTTGGAAGATCGCTGGGGCGAAATTCTGATCTGGCAATGAACTGTCCGACCTTTGGTTGTACGGCCAATGGCAATCGCGCGTGTTTCACCGTAAGTATCAGATGGAAATGGGTAAAAGTATGGCGTACTTCGCCCCCAAGCGTGACCCATTCGGCAGGACACGGCGGATGCTCGTGCAGCTCATCGCCCCAATCAGACCCAGGCCAGCCCAGCATGCCACCCAGCAGGCCGCTTTCAGGCCGATGTTCCAGCAGCATCGCACCATCTTCCCGTTCTCCAACATAGACAACACCAAACCGGGTTGGTTTGGGTTTCTTGGGTTGCTTTCTGGGCAGCTCTGGCGCTGTTCCGGACTGGCGAGCTTGGCAAGGGTCTCGCCACGGGCATATTCCGCAGGCCGGTGATCGCGGTGTGCAAATTGTTGCGCCGAGGTCCATGACGGCCTGAGCATAGTCGCCTGCGCGGATCTGTGGCGTAAGGGAAGCGGCATGCCCCTTTAGTTCCGCCTTGGCTTTCGGCAGCGGCGTCCGAACGTCAAACAGGCGCGCCATCACGCGTTCCACATTGCCATCCATCACCGTGTGCGGCTGGTCGTAGGCAATCGCAGAAATGGCAGCTGCGGTATAGGGTCCAATGCCTGGCAGTTCCAACAGGGCATCGTGGTCCTTGGGGAATGTTCCACGGTTTTTCGCCGCCACGATCCGTGCGCATTTCAGCAGGTTGCGAGCCCGGGCATAGTAGCCCAAACCGGCCCATTCGCCCATGACCGCGGCATCCTCCGCAGCGGCCAGGTCATTGACCGTTGGCCAGCGATCCGTGAACCGGCGGTAATAATCTTTTACGGCGGCCACTGTTGTTTGTTGCAACATGATTTCTGACAGCCAAACGCGATAAGGATCTTGTCGCTGGCCCCGAGCACTATCATCCGGCGCGACGCGCCATGGCAGGACCCGCGCGTGCGTGTCGTACCAATCAAGAAGCGAGTTAGCAGATGCGGCCTTGGGTTGGGTGTCGTCACGCAAGTTTTATGAGCCCCCTTTGCGGTTTCGCTGGTGCAAACCCTTCGACGGGTTAGAGTAAAGCACCATGAGCAGGAAGCCAGACCGGAAAACATCGACCTTCGGGTTTAAACGCACGTCGTCGCTGCTGCAAAAGCGCATCCGCGCGGCCGCGGAATCGCGAGGTTTTGCGGTCAGTCGCGTGGTCACGCATTGGGCAGAAATCGTGGGCGAGGATGTGGCCGGGGTCTGCCGACCTGTAGATGTCGGATACAACCGTGGCGGTTTCGGCGCCACGCTGACACTTTTGACCACTGGCGCCCGTGCCCCGGAGCTTGAAATGCAAAAAGAGCGGCTGCGCCAAAAGGTCAACGCCACCTACGGCTATAATGCGATTAGCCGCATTCGCATCACGCAGTCAGCCGCCACGGGATTTGCAGATGGAGCCGCTGTTTTCAACCCGCGCAAACCTGACCGTCCGGTTGACCAAAGCCCAAAGATTTCGGCTCAGGCCGCTGCGGATGCTGAAGACATTCAAGACACAGATTTGCGACACGCCATCGAACGGTTGTCGCAAAACCTTCTCCAGAAAAACCGAAACTGACTAAGGACACAATATGAAACGCGTTCTTGCCATCGCCTGCACCGCCGCCGCATTTGTTGCGGGTGGTAGCTTTTTGATGACGTCCGACCGGACTGCCACATCGTCAATTCAACTCGGCGCAGCCCATGCGCAAGAAGCAGAAATCGACGTCAGTACAATTCAGGAAATGACCCTTGGCGCAGAAGACGCGCCGGTCACGATCATCGAGTACGCCTCGTACACTTGTCCGCATTGCCGGTCCTTCCACGAGGGACCTTACAAGCAGTTGAAGGAAGAGTTTATTGATACCGGCAAAGTAAAGTTCATCTATCGCGAAGTGTACTTTGACCGGTTCGGGTTGTGGGCATCAATGATTGCCCGGTGCGGCGGCTCCGAGAAGTTCTTTGGTATCACTGATCTTTTGTACGCCGGTCAGGACACTTGGTCGCGCGCGGGCGATCCGGTGGCCATTGTCGGAGAGTTGCGAAAAATTGGCCTGCTTGCCGGCATCGAGCCCGAGCAATTGGATGCCTGCCTGCAAGACGCCACCAAGGCGCAAACCTTGGTCACGTGGTACCAGCAAAATGCCGAGGCCGATGGCATCAACTCCACCCCCAGCTTCGTGGTCAACGGTCGGAAAGTGGCCAACCAGTCGTACAGCGAGTTTCGCGACCTGATTGAAAGCGAACTGAACGGCTGACCGCGCCAGACATGACACTTCGCCATGGGACCAAGTTTCCTATGGTGGGGGCGGGGCAACCCTTCGGATCGATTGCACGAGTTCCTCATCGGCGATCGAAAGTCGAACGGGCAACGTGATCACTTTGGTTCGAAACGCGTTGGGCAAGCGCACCGCATCCTTTTCCGTCGTAACCAACTGCGCTCCAAGGCTGCGCGCATCGGCTGCAAGCCGTGTCATCAACTTTTTCGACAGCGCTTGATGATCATCCAGCGCTTCTGTCCGCACGAGTTCAGCGCCCAGGTCGCGAAGCGTTTTGAAGAATTTGCCCGGGTTCCCGATCCCGGCGAACGCCAGTACTTTGGTGTCCGCCCAGCTCATACCCGTTTGCAGTGGCTGCAAAGAGCCAGTGTAGATTGGCAACCGGGTCTTGTTCGCCCAAGCGGCTTGGAACGCGGTTGTCGCATCATCCTTTCCCAAGGCCACAATCGCATGGACCCGCGCAAGCCCGGCCTCTACAGGTTCTCGCAACGGACCAGCTGGCAGGCAAGCTTCATTGCCGAACCCGTATTCTGCATCAACCACCAGCAACGAGAACGATTTGGCAACAGACGGGTTTTGCAGGCCGTCGTCCAAAACGATCGCGGTGGCGCCGGCAGCTTCAGCCGCGCGCGCGCCTTGCGCGCGGTCCTTGGCCACCCAAACATCTGCAAACGCGGCCATCAACAGGGGCTCGTCACCGACCTCGTCCGCCGAGTGGCGGGTGGGATCCACGGCCACCGGACCCTTCAAGCGCCCGCCATAGCCGCGCGTGACGACATGAGGTGTGTGTCCGAAGTCGCGCAGCCGTTCCACCAGCCAGATGGTGGTTGGGGTCTTGCCCGTACCGCCGACGTTTATGTTGCCAACACAAAACACCGGGCAGGCTGGTGTCACTTCGGGCGCGCGGGCGACACGACGCGCCGTGACGGCGCCATACAACGCACCCAGCGGGGACAACGCCGCGCGGCGTATGTCAAACGTATCAGGTGATCGGGTCCAGAACTCAGGGGCTTGCATTCAAGGCCTCTCGTGCGTCCAGCATATCCTGTACCAAGTCCAAAATGCGATCCGTCAACTTTGCGCTTTCGGTCAGGACATTCCAACCGGCCAGCGCCATAGACGCGGCTTCATCCGGGGCTGACAGGTCCAGAACTCCGTCGGCCAAAGCACTCTCATTGCGGACCATTCGCGCCGCACCTGCGTCAGTAAGACGTGTGTAAGCGGATTGGGCATCCTTGACATTTGGTCCGAAGAGCACCGCTGATCCAAGCGCGACTGCGTCGAACGGGTGGCGTCCCTTGCACCCGTCCGTCAGAGAGGTACCAATGAAAGTCACCGGCGCCACGCGCAACCAAAGCGGCAAATGCCCATTTTCGATGGCCAGCACGACCTGAGTGTTGTCATCCACGGGTTGTCCGGGGGCCCACCGAGCCCAACGAAAGCCGGACCCGCCCATCGCGATGCGTGCGTCGTTGATGTCTTCTTCCTTGTCCATGCCGATGACCAGCAAAAGCCGGTGGGACAAGCGCGTGGCTTTGCGATGCGCGTTAAGAATGGGTTCGACTTCATCGCGCTGGACATAGCACGCCAACCAAACCGGGCGCCCAGACAAGCCTGCGTTCAATTCATCCAGATCGGATTCCGAGCACTGCAGCGGGCTTTGGCTTTCCTTGAGTCGCCCCGTCAAAGTGATGCGATCTGCAGGTGCTCCCAAACGGGTCAAGGCGGCGGCGGCGTTTGGGCCGTTGGCCAGAATTGCCGAGAACATCCGCAAACTGGCGCGTGCGGGGTTATAGAACCATGTGCGGCGAACGGCGGCAAAGCCATCTTCGTCAGCATCAATCAACAGCGAAGGAATGTCGGCCTGTGCGGTGTTCTTCAGGATCTGCTGCCGCAGATGCCCGCCTGTCCAGATACACAGATCAGGCTTATGCTCTTGCAAGAATGCGCGCGCCTCTATGCTTGTATCCTTCGGCAGGCTTTCGAATGTAACATCATCGATCTCCGCCAAGGGACCTGTGATCGCATTGGGCTCATGCGTGATCAGAACGCGCGCAGTTGGCCGCAGATGTGTCAGGCGGCGCGCGATGTCCACCAAAACCGCATGCCGCGACGGAGACGTTGCATGTGCCCAAACCAGCTCGTCCGCTGTTTGCTTTCGAGGTGGGTTTGAGGCGTTTTGTTCAGTCAAAGGTGCACTTTTGACCGACGTCCGTCAGCCCAGTTCCTCGGTTGCTGATGCCGCGGCTTCTTCGTCGCGCAGTCGGTGTATATGGGCGATGAAGTAGCGCATGTGAGCGTTGTCCACCGTGCGCTGTGCTTCGGCTTTCCACGCATTGTACGCCGACTGGTAGTCGGGAAACATGCCAACGATATGGATATCATCGACATTCTTGAAGGCATTGCGTGTCGGATCAATCAATTCGCCGCCGAACACAAGGTGCAGTCGCTGCGCCATTTTTGCGGTCCTTGTTCTACAAGCTGTGGATGCTGCCGAACCGTACGCGACGGCGTCGTGGCGTCAAGTTGTTGTTTGCATGGCGGCAAGGGTCGCAGAGTGCAAGCTTGCATTGGCGGCGACCACGCCATTCAGCGCGGGGTGCGGATTGTTGAAACGCAGGTCTTGTCCGGAACGATCGGTGCAACGCGCGCCCGCTTCGCGCAGGATGATATCACCGGCCGCGATGTCCCATTCCCATGCTGGTCGAAATGTCAGCAACCCATCGAACCGCCCCTGCGCAACAAGACCCATTCGGTAGGCCAGAGATGGTCGGTAAGCCCGCCTGAAGGTTGGCACCGCGGCCTGCCAGAATTTTGGGTTCAAGTTGGGCCTGGTGACCAGCATTTCACCGGCGTTCAGATCGGATTGAGACGAAACCTGGATCAAGTCTTTGTTCAGGAAAGCGCCTTTGCCAATTGCGGCCGTATACATCAGATCGCGCTGCGGAAGGTACACCACGCCGGCAACCGACTTGCCGTTTTCAACAATAGCCAGCGCATGCGCCCATGTGCGGGATCCTTCGGCAAAGCTGCGCGTGCCATCAATGGGATCCACGACAAAGACACGGTCATGGCGCAGGCGGTCATCCGTGTCTGCGCTTTCTTCCGACAACCAGCCATAATCCGGGCGCGCAGATCGCAAGGTGTCTTCCAAGAAGGCATTGACCGCCAGATCGGCCTCGGTGACTGGGCCGCCGCCATCCGGCTTGTCCCACCGCTTTGCCGTCTTGCCAACAAACTTGTCCGCGACCTGCCCTGCCGCAAGCGCGGCTTGGACCAGCAAGGATAGGTCAGGATCCGGCAAGGGTCATTCCGTCAATAAGCAGCGAGGGTACAACGCGCGACAAGTGCGTGCGTGCGTCGTTGGCGGGAACGATCCGCTTCAACATATCGCGCAAGTTACCCGCGATGGTGCATTCATTGACCGGGTAGGCGATATGCCCCTCCTCGATCCAGAATCCCGATGCCCCTCGCGAGTAGTCGCCCGTGTTCGGGTTGATCGTGCTGCCGATCATGGATGTGACCAACAGACCGGTTCCCATATCCCGCATCAGATCACTGCGCGACCGTTCGCCTTGGGTCATCGCGATGTTCCATGTGCTGGGACTTGGCGGCGATGACGTCCCTCGTGCCGCATTGGCGGTTGACTGCAACCCCAACTTGCGCGCTGTGGACAGGTCCAACGTCCAACCTTTCAAAACGCCGTTGTCCACGACAACGCGCCGTTGGGTCGCCAACCCCTCGGCATCGAAGGGTCGCGAGCCGCTTGTTCGAACGCGGTGGGGATCTTCGATGACGCTCAAACTGGTCGGCAAGACTTCTTCGTCCAGTGACTCTTTCAACCACGATGCACCGCGCGCGATCGCAGATCCGTTGGCCGCGGCCAAAAGATGCCCGATCAGCGAGCTGGAAATGCGTTCGTCGAACAAGACCGGGTAGCTGCCAGTGGCGGGTTTTCGAGGGGACAGCCGGTCGACCGCGCGTTGAGCGGCGCGTGCCCCGATTTCCGCGGCCGGGCGCAAGTCGGAGGCGAATATACGCATGTCACCGTCATAATCGCGTTCCATTCCGGTTCCTGATCCGGCAATGGCCACGCAGGATGTTGACGAACCAGTGCGCGCATAACCGCCCGCGAACCCGTTGGTGGCCGCAAGAAACACCGCAGATCGCGAATGGCTGGCATTGGCCGACTGTACCTGCGAGATCCCTTTGTTTTCCAGCGCGGCAGCCTCGGCGATCCGAGCGTTTTCCTGCAGGTCTGCTGGCAACGGTTCCGGCGCGGGATCTGCAAGCTGAAGACCCATGTCCGGCACGTTCGTGACGATTTCGGCCGGATCGGCGAGCCCGGCGTAAGGATCTTCCGGTGCTTCCTTCGCCATGGCCACGGCACGCTCGGCCATGATCGCGAGCGTGGATGGGTTGGTGTCAGAAGAGGAAACAACGGCTTGCCGCTTCCCGACAAACACCCGCAGCCCGATATCCAGGCTTTCGGATCGCTCGGCATGCTCCAGCTGACCGTTGCGCACATCCGCAGATACGGACACATCCTGCACCGCCATCGCGTCGGCCGCGTCCGCGCCCGCGTGTTTTGCGGCGCTCAGCATCATTTCCGTGACCTGCTTCAGCTGCTGCGACATGCTTTTAGTTCACCCCTTTTTGCCTGCCGAGCACCTAGCGGTCTTGGCCCGGTACGACAAGGGCAGGCCCAAAAGTCATAGGCCGCAATCACTGAATGCGTTGGCCATTTGCCAGAACATGTCCTTGATCGTTCAACTCGATCATTGAGGTCATCGTATCCGGCTCGGTTCCGGGAATGGCTAACAAGCCCATCATCATCCGGGCGCCCATGGCTTGATCTTCTGGCACAAAGCCCATGGCCACCAACGTATCCAGCAGGCCATTCGCGCCCGACAATGCGATGTTCAGTTTGCCGACAGGGGATGGAAAGTTCCCGAACGGCGATGGTTTGTCGGGATCGAACACAAATGCGCCATCGCCTGTCAGTCGAGCGCCGGCAAGGGACAAAACCAATTCATTGATGTCCAGCGTATTCAGGTCCAGATCAAGGTCGTCCTCTGGGCTGGTCATCTCGGTCTCGAAGAAGTCCGTAAGAAGTGTTGCCGTACCCGACAGGTTGAGCACCATATCGGCTGGGTCACGCGGCAGAAGTGCGCCGGGATCGAAAAGGTTCCAAACCGAATCTGAAACCACCACATCCCTTAGCGCCAAGCCAAAGCCGAAAGGTTGCGGATCGTCAGATGCGCGCAAGGGAAGTTGGAACAATCCACCTGAGGATGCCATGGAAAAGCTGATCGGAAATGGCAGGTCGGGCACGCTCATCAGCACGTTGCTGTCCAGAAACGTAAAATCGTAGTTGATGCCATCTGGTCCCAACAAGACATCGACGGCGGCGCCGGATGACCGGGATTCCACCGCAACAGTCTGTCCGTCTTCGTCAACAAGATCCAGTTCCATGGCACCACCGCCATGGGACATCAATCCAGCCGCAGCCGTATTCAGAAAGAACTCTGGGTCCAGGTTTTCCAGATCCAACCCCTGGGGCAGCTCGCCACTGGATTCGATCCGGATGTCATCGTTTCGACCGGCCAAGCTGAACGCGCCACCTTCTTCTGGATCTGCAAAAGAAAGCGCATAAACAACGCTGTCAGCGCTGGCGGTGCGCTCGTACAAGTGAACGTCCCCCGGACGTGAAACCGTGGTGCCGGAAACGGCTGCAAGGCCAAGGCTAACGGAAACAACATCCTCGGACAGCGTCGCTCCGTTTTCTGTCACATCGACCAGCCGAACATCAATGGTTTCGGCCGCGTAGTCGTATGTCAGGGTGTCCGGTGTTCCGCTGACCAGCTGTGACGCGGCTGTTTGATCGATCAGGAATTCCACTTCGAACGGTATGTCATCGGCTCCGGTACCGCGAATGGAAAGTGGCACAGTCTCCGGCCATTCAATCGACACCGAACCGTCGGCGTTTTCCGTCATCCGAACCGTGCCAAAGTCGATTGTGACGGCCTCGGCGTCGGGGTCGAATGGCAAGCTGGTGATCGTCATGTTGGTCAGAGTCAGGCCGTCAGCGTCGAAATCCTGATCGGCTTCCATCTGATATCCGAATGACGTGATCAGGTCCGACATGTCTTCCCAGACTAGAGCGGCGGTCAGATCTGCTTGCGCTCCTGTCGCGCCGAACACGGTTACCAACGCAGCCGTTTGGGACAGTCTTGCGATTGTCATGGAAAGTGCCTTTCATCTTTGCTTTGCGGGCATCGTCGGTCGTTGCATCAGGCCCGTCAAGCCTGCAACAACTTGAGCTTTACGTTGTTCTGTGTCCGCGCTTTTGGGTCAGTTAGGGGATTGTGGCAACGCCAATGTGACAACCGGGTGCCGGTGTTGCAGACCAGACTTGTTGCAGAAGCCGAATTCGTGTGTACCTGCGTTTTGCGAGGGGCAACTCTGTCCTACCAATCGAAAGGCGAGGCCATCATGATCGAGTGCAAGGACGATAGCGGGGTTTTGACGGTCACCTTAAATCGGCCCGACAAGGCAAACTCATTGACCCGGGAAATGTTGGAAAACCTGGTCGAGATCACTGCCGGTGCGGCCACGGCGCGCGCCTTGATCCTGACTGGTGCTGGAAAAGTGTTCAGCGCCGGCGCCGATCTGGACGAAGCCCGCGCGGGGTTGGCAACGTCAGATGTATGGGAGCGGCTGTCGGCGAACATCGCCGGTTTACCAGCGCTGACGATCGCTGCGCTGAACGGTACCTTGGCGGGCGGAGCCATGGGCATGGCACTGGCTTGCGATCTTCGATTGGCGGTGCCAAACGCCAAGTTCTTTTATCCGGTGATGAAGTTGGGTTTCCTGCCGCAGCCGTCGGACCCGGCGCGCATGCGCGCGCTGATCGGCCCGGCCCGGACAAAACTGATTTTAATGGGTGGACAGAAAATCGACGCACCCACCGCGTTTCAATTCGGCTTGGTGGACCAAGTTGTTCCGCGCGATGATTTGCTGGACGCCGTGCAAGCAATTGCAGCCGATACCGTCGCAGCGCCCGCGCACATCGCCCACGGGATCAAGGCCATGTGCAGTGAGGACTAGCGCTGACGCCGCTTTCCCGGTGTGCGCGAGATAAATTGCGGCGGGCGTTTGCGCACCCAGTCAACGAACTTCGCTAAACGGGGATGCGTACGTAGTGCATCCACCGTGTTGTACTGTTGCGCCAGCTCTGCTTCGGTCAATGTCACATGAATTTCCCTGTGGCAGATGTGGTGGACCAAGATCGTTGGGCCCCCTTTGCCGCCCTTGAGTTTTGGGATCAGATGATGATGGCTTTGCGGCACACCCAACGGAATGGGGCGATCACACAAAGGGCAGATCGGATCAGACAAAGGGATACCTCGGCGCGGGAACTTCCGGTTTGTTCAACACTGATCCCTACGCGGAAAAGGGCAAGAGGTTCATGTTGAAGAAATCTGCCGCGATCATCGGTGGCGGCCCCGCCGGGTTGATGGCGGCACAGGTTTTGGCTGAACGTGGATTGAACGTCACGGTTTGCGACGCCATGCCCAGCCTTGGGCGCAAGTTTCTGATGGCCGGAAAATCTGGGCTCAATCTGACCAAACAAGAAGATCAGCGTGCGTTTTGTGCGGCGTACATGGACGCGGCGCCATGGCTGCGACCGATGTTGGCGGAGTTCGGTGCGACCGATGTTCAGTGCTGGGCCAAGGATTTGGGCCAAAAGCTGTTTGTTGGAAGCTCCGGTCGCGTGTTCCCGACTGTCATGAAAGCGTCGCCCCTGTTGCGCGCATGGTTGGCGCGGCTGGATCAACTTGGCGTGCAGCTGCGAACCCGGGCTCGTTGGACTGGCTGGGCGGAAGATTGCAGCCTGTCTTTTCTTGGTCAGGAAGGGCCATTCCACCTGAAACCGGACGTGACTGTTCTTGCGCTGGGCGGCGCCAGTTGGTCGCGGCTGGGATCAGATGGGGTGTGGCGCGATGTTCTGAGCGCTAAGGGTGTTCAGACCACCAAGTTTATGGCGTCAAACGCGGGTGTGACGATCAATTGGTCAGATTTCATGCGCCCGTATTTTGGCGCGCCACTGAAGAACGTGGTGTTCCAAGCGGGCCGCTTTTTGTCTCGCGGTGAGGCTGTCATTACGAAATCTGGTGTGGAAGGTGGCGGGTTATACCCCGTCATTCCGGGCGTCCGAGCAGGCCACACGCTGACCATCGATCTTTTCCCCGATCTGGATACAGGCAAGGTCACCCAACGGCTCGCGCGCCCCCGCGGCAAAACTTCGTTGTCGTCTCATTTGCGTAAGACGCTGCGCCTGCAAGGCGCAAACGCCGCGCTATTCAACGAGTGCGCGCGCCCATTGCCAGCCAGCCCGCCCGATTTGGCGCGCCGACTGAAAGCGCTTCCGCTGCCTGTTCAGGCATTGAGTTCTATGGATCGGGCCATTTCGACCGTTGGTGGCGTGGACTTGGCCGCGATTGACGAGACCCTGATGTTACGAGCTCTGCCGGGCGTTTTTTGCGCCGGCGAAATGCTGGATTGGGATGCACCAACGGGTGGCTACCTTTTGACCGCATGCCTGTCGACTGGTCGATGGGCCGGATGGCACGCGGCTGACTACGCAGAAACAGCCCGCGCTTGAGCGGCTTTGTACGCGTCTCGGTTGCGTAAGTCCTTCGAGTAGGCTTTCAGCGCGGCGCTTTCGATTTGAATCTTCAACATATGGGCCCAGCCCAGGCAATGGACGGCAATGATGTCGGCAATCGTCATCGTGTCTCCGGTCAGGAATGGACCGTTAAACTGGGCGCTCAATCGGTCCAGGCTGCGGGTGATTTCCCAAGCGCAGGTCTGGATCACGTCCGGCACGCGGTGTTCGGCGGGCAAAATGAACGTGTGCCGGGAGATTGTCCACAATACGCTGTCGATTTCATCCAGAACAAAATGCGTTAAGGCATCTTGCTGTGCGCGCTGCAAGGTGCCGGGCGTATGGGTCAAACCACCGTGGCGATCCGCAAGATAGGTCATTATCGCGGTCGAATCGATCAAAGTGGTGCCGTCGGCGATCAGCACCGGCACCTTGGCGGAAGGGTGCAGG
>CAWUIW010000029.1:0-19845 GCA_963922515.1 uncultured Rhodobacterales bacterium
GTCGTCACCCGGTGACCCCGTGGGGCAAGCCCACCAAGGGCGCCCGCACCCGCAACAAGAACAAAGCGTCCTCGAAGCTGATTATCCGCTCGCGGCACGCCAAGAAGAAAGGGCGCTAATACATGACACGCTCTGTTTGGAAGGGCCCATTCGTCGACGCGTACGTGCTGAAAAAAGCCGAAGCCGCGCGCGAATCCGGCCGCAATGAAGTGATCAAGATCTGGTCGCGCCGGTCCACTATTCTGCCGCAGTTTGTTGGTCTCACCTTTGGCGTCTACAACGGCCAGAAGCACATCCCCGTCAATGTCTCGGAAGACATGATCGGTCAGAAGTTCGGGGAATACTCGCCGACGCGGACCTATTATGGCCATGCCGCGGACAAAAAAGCGAAACGGAAGTAAGTCATGGGCAAGGAAAAGAACCCCCGCCGCGTGGCTGAAAACGAAGCCATGGCAAAAACCCGCATGTTGCGCACCAGCCCGCAAAAGCTGAACCTGGTCGCACAAATGATCCGCGGGAAAAAGGTTGATCGGGCCCTCACCGACCTGACCTTTTCCAACAAGCGGATTGCGCAGGACGTGAAGAAATGCCTTCAGTCTGCGATTGCGAATGCGGAAAACAACCACAACCTCGATGTAGATGAGTTGATCGTGGCTGAGGCATATGTCGGCAAGAACCTGACCATGAAGCGCGGTCGCCCGCGGGCACGCGGTCGTTTTGGTCGCATCATCAAGCCGTTCTCGGAACTCACCATCAAGGTGCGTCAAGTTGAGGAGCAAGCCTAATGGGACAGAAAGTCAATCCGATCGGCATGCGCCTTCAGGTGAACCGCACTTGGGACAGCCGTTGGTACGCCGACACCAAGGATTATGGTGATCTTCTTCTGGAAGACCTGAAGATTCGCGAATTCATCAAGGAAGAGTGCAAGCAGGCCGGCGTGGCCCGCGTGATCATCGAACGCCCACACAAGAAGTGCCGCGTTACGATCCACACAGCACGTCCCGGCGTCATCATCGGCAAGAAAGGTGCAGACATCGAAGTTCTGCGCAAGAAGCTAGCCAAGATGACTGACAGCGAGCTTCACCTCAACATTGTTGAAGTGCGTAAGCCAGAGCTTGATGCACAACTGGTTGCGGAATCGATTGCTCAGCAATTGGAACGCCGTGTGTCTTTCCGCCGTGCCATGAAGCGTGGCGTGCAAAACGCGATGCGCATGGGTGCTCTTGGCATCCGGGTGAACGTAGCCGGTCGTTTGGGTGGCGCCGAGATCGCACGGACCGAATGGTATCGTGAAGGTCGCGTGCCTTTGCACACGCTGCGCGCAGACATTGATTACGCACATGCCGAAGCGTCCACACCGTACGGCATCATCGGGATCAAGGTCTGGATCTTTAAGGGTGAGATCATGGAGCACGACCCGTCGGCGCGCGATCGCAAGGCGCAAGAGTTGCAAGACGGCCCGGCCCCACGTGGTGCCGGTGGCGGCGGCAACCGTCGCGAGCGCTAAGGAGAGACAGATATGCTTCAGCCAAAGCGTACAAAATTCCGCAAGGTCCAAAAGGGCCGTATCAAAGGCCTCGCCAAGGGTGGGTCCGATCTGAACTTTGGCACATACGGCCTGAAGGCCCTTGAGCCAGAGCGGGTTACAGCCCGTCAGATCGAAGCCGCGCGCCGGGCCATGACACGCCATATGAAACGCCAAGGCCGCGTCTGGATCCGGATTTTCCCGGATGTGCCAGTCACCGCCAAGCCCATCGAAGTTCGTATGGGTAAAGGTAAAGGCTCTGTCGATCGTTGGACGGCCAAGGTTAAACCGGGTCGTGTGATGTTCGAGATCGACGGCGTTGGCGATGACATCGCCCGCGAAGCGCTGCGTCTGGCGGCGATGAAACTGCCGATCAAAACACGCGTCGTGGTGCGCGAGGACTGGTAGGCGGACCGCCTGACGGGCCTTTGAAAACATCAACCCCGCTGCTTCGGCCGCGGGGTTTTTTGTTTGTGGAATGACCAGGTCTGTTTAGGGTTGGCCTACACTGCATTTGGAGCGCTTTGATGAGCGATGTTTCAGTTCTGGGGGCTGGCCTGATGGGGGCGGCGCTGGCCAAGACCTTGCTGGTCGCCGGGCGCTCGGTCACGGTATGGAACAGGTCCCCTGACAAACTGCGCCCCTTGGTAGATGCCGGTGCACAACAAGCGGACAGTGTTGCCGATCTTGTTGCGGCAAGTCCGGTTCTGCTGGTTTGTATTTCTGACTATGCGGCAACCGAAACCGTGCTGGGCGATCCGGCCGTCTTGCCCCTTTTGGCAGGGCGCATCGTCGTGCAGTGCAGCAGCGGAACACCCCAAGACGCACAAGACGCCGCACACGTCATGCTTGGGCGCGGGGCAGCTTATCTGGATGGCGCTATCCTTGGCAGCCCAGCCGGCATTGGCACAAGCCAAGCGACCGTGTTGTTTTCGGGCAATCGTTCGGCCTTTGAGGCAGCAGCTGGTCTGTTGAACCTGCTCGGCCACGAAACGGTTCACTATCTTGGCGATACTGTCGGACGGGCTGCCGCGCTGGATCTGGCGTGGCTGACAACAATCTACGGGCGGATCGTGTCCTTGGCGCATGCGGCCAGCATATGTCAGGCCGAGGATGTGGATTTGAACCAGCTGATGTCCTTGATACCAGAGGATCCGATCGCGCAAAGCTACCTCGCCATCGTCAGGGACGGCGATTTCAGCGCATTCACCGCGTCATTGGGGGTTTGGGCCGGGGCACTGGACAAGGTGCGGCGCAAAGGGGCCGACGCGGGAATGGATACGACCTTTCCAGATGCCGCCTACAAGATTTTCGAGAAGGCGATCGCTGAAGGATACGCGGAAACGCATGTAATGAGCCTTGCCAAGGTGATGGATACGCCAATTTGACTTACTACACCTTTGGCCTGCGCGGCTGCAAAGACCGCGGTAAACATGGATTGGATCGAACGGTATGGCTGCAATTCCCCCCGTAATTGATTTTGACCAACCCGCCCCGGCGTTTCGTTTGCCGGGAACAGATGGGCACGCTTACGCGCTAACTGACATTGCCGGCGAAAATGGGACGCTGGTGATGTTCATCTGCAATCACTGTCCGTATGTTCTTGCCGTGTTGGACCGGATCATCCGGGATGCGCGAGAACTGTCGGAACACGGGATCGGCGTCGCCGCGATCTGTTCCAACGACGCGGTGAGTTACCCGGCCGACAGCTTTCCCAAGATGCGAGAGCTTGCCGAACAGCACGCATTTCCATTCCCCTATTTGCATGACGACGACCAGTCTGTGGCGCAGGCCTATGGTGCAGCATGCACACCAGATTTCTTCGGATACAATGCAGACCTGAAGTTGCAGTATCGTGGGCGGCTCGATGCTTCGCGGCGAGAGGCCGGCCCAAAGGAACTGCGCCGTGATCTGTTCGAGGCGATGAAACAAGTCGCTCAAACAGGTCATGGACCGCAAGAGCAAGTGCCGTCGATCGGATGTTCCATCAAGTGGAAAGCGGTTTAAACCGGTAGCAAATAAACGTGGGGGGAATGCGATGAAAATGACGGGCGGATGCTACTGCGGGGCGCTTCGATACGAAATCACCGCCAAACCGGTTTTCAAAGCCGAATGCTATTGCAGGGCCTGCCAGCACATCGCGGGTGGTGCGCCACAGTACTTCATGCTGGTGCCAGAAGAGGCGTTTCTGTTTTCTAGGGGTACCGCAAAGTCTTTCACCTTGCCGGACAAGGACAATGCCGTGACGCGCAGCTTTTGTGACATCTGCGGGACGCATTTGGTGACCAAGCGGCCCGGCTTGGAAGGTGTAATCGTAAAGGTTGGAACGCTGGACGACCCCGCTCAGTTTGGTCGACCGCGCGCGGCTATTTTTGTTGCGGAAAAGCAACCGTTTCACCAGATTTCAGAAGACCTGCTGCAGTTTCAAGGATTACCTTAGCCCGATATCCGCATCGGCTCGCACATTTGCCGCAGCCCGGCTACAAAAACCCATGGTCCAGATCGACTCGCTTTTCGTCACCCGTGTGTATCATGCTGCCTTGGCGGAACAGGGCACCGTCGATGCCGACGAATTGGCTCAGTCCTGTTACGCGATCGCCAACGATGACGAAGCAGGGCAGGATTGGTGCGAAGATCACGGCTATCCCGGGTACACGTCTTACGCCTCTTTGTCCGACTTGCCATGGCGATTTCCAATCTTTGCCGAATTGGTCAGGGCGCTGGATGGGCATGTGGCCGAGTTCGCAGATGACTTGGAATTCGACCTGGATGGCCGTGACCTGAAACTCGAAGATATCTGGATCAACATTCTGCCGGAAGGCGGCATTCACACGTCGCACATTCATCCACATTCTGTGATCAGTGGCACCATGTACGTGGCCATGCCCGACGGGGCCAGCGCCCTGAAACTGGAAGATCCAAGGCACGCGATGATGATGGCGGCACCCGCGCGGTTGAAAACCGCACGACGCGGCCTGCAACCGTTTGTCTATATCGCGCCCAAGGTCGGTGACGTGCTGCTTTGGGAAAGCTGGTTGCGGCACGAGGTGCCGATGAATATGGCCGAAGATGACCGGATCAGCGTCAGCTTCAACTACAGTTGGGGCTGATCCGACGGTTTCGGCCAAAGCTGCGGGAAAAACGCGCCATCCAGCCGGTCGCCCTCTTTGTAGCCTTGGGCCTCGAACAGGGCCCTTTCTGATTTTGCCCAATCACCGCGATACCTGATGATCCCATCTGGCGCCGTCATCCGCAACGTGAAACGCCGAACGGTTTCCGTGGGTGTCACTGACGACAAACCACCGTGCAGCGTGCGCATATCGAAAAAAATGCAATCACCAAGATCGAGATCCCACTGCAAAAGGTCGAACGCGGACGGGTCAGCGTTGACATCTGGTGGTGGGTGATAGGTCTGTCCAGCCACCTCTTGCGGTTCAAAGCTCGGGTGACCATCGGCAAAACGCACGCGCATGAACAGTTTGTTCCAAAGATGCGAGCCTTTGACAAAAGCGATGCCGTTATCCTTGGTCACTGGTTCCAAAGGCAACCACAGCACACACATGGTGCCTTCGAAATCGAAATAGGCCAGGTCCTGGTGAAACGGCGGGCGAGAGGTTGAACCGGCTTCTCTAAGGAACCAGTTGTCCATCACCAGATTGATCGATGGTGCTGCTAGCAGTTCCGCAGCCAACTGACTGCAAGGAGAGTTGCGCACGAAGTCCTCGAATTGCGGGATTTTGTTCCAAGCCCAAAAGTCTTCCAGATACGCAGGTGCAGCAGGGTCTTTTGTATGCCGTGCAAAATTGTCGGTTGGCTCTGCCATGTCCGCATCGATGCCGGCGCGCAACTTGTCCAGCCAGTCGGTGGAAAACCGGTTCTTCAGCAACACGGCACCGTCGCTTTGGAACGTGGCGCGTTCATCGGGCGTGATCAGCATGTCTCTCTCTCCGGCATGGGGCGTGTTTGTATCACCACACTGTGCGCATATCCTTTGCGAAATCCATCAGTTCTTTCGCGTGACCCGTGCAGCGGCAAGGCACAGCATGAATCAAGCCGCCAGCGTGATGCGTTGGGATCAAGCTAGGGTCGTTTGGGGCTGCTGCCGGCCAAGATCTGTTGCATCCAACGTGCTGTGGTCTTTCGCGCCGCGCGACACTGCGGGATGATTTTGCCGACGGACATAAAGGCGTGCACCTGACCCGGGAAATTGACTACGACAGAATCCGTCAACCTTTGGGAATAGGATTGTGCATCGTCCCAAAGCGGGTCGTGTCCGGCTGCGATGATCATAGCGGGCGGCTGTTTAGACAGATATGGCGAAAACAGCGGTGACACGCGCGGCACCAATCGGTCCTGTCCGGGCGGCAGATACTGATCCAGAAACCAGTCGATCCTTGTACGCGGCAGCAGTGGTTGCATGGCCAGCGCCTGCATGGATCGAGTGCTGAGGCGCGCATCTACGGCTGGGTAAATCAACAATTGGCCTTTGGGCATTGGCATTTCACGCTCTGCCAGATCATGCATCAATGCGGCCGTCAAATTTGCGCCGGCACTGTCACCTCCGACGATCAGGTCATGGACCGGGCAATGAAAAGGATGATCCGGCGAGATCAGCGCCGTGTAGCAGGCCAACACGTCATCGGGCGCGGCCGGAAACGGATGCTCGGGTGCAAGGCGATACTCGTAGGACAAAACCCGCAAGCCCGACATTTCTGCCAGATCGCCACAAAGCCCGTCATGTGTATCCACATTGCCTTGTACCCATCCGCCGCCGTGCAGGTACAGCAGCGTACCTGCAGTCCACCCTTTGGGCGTGTACAGCCGTGTCGGGCGATCGCCCGCCGCGCCGGGCAAGGCGATGTCCGTCTTCTGCACCGAGCGGGGGCAGGCTGTATCCAAGAGTTTGGTCAGCGTCACCATGTCTTCGCGGGCCTTGGCGACGTTGTTGATCACGCCGTCGCCCCGCACCAGAACCGCGAACTCGGACAGAACGTGCGCTTTGGCATCTATCATGCGCCCGTCCACCTCGGGGCGGGTGGTGCTTGGCAGGTGGCGGACCACCGGTTCAGGCAGAAACAGTTTTGCGGCCGTGGCCGCAAGTTTCAAAGAGGACACACAACACTCCTTTTTTCGTTTCGTGTTTGGGAAACCGACATGGCCTGCCCTGATCGGCAAACTCATAATAATGCTTGCCAACCCCGGGAATTGGGCGTAGGTGAGCCGCCTATTCACCCACTCCACCGGAATCAGGGTTACCCAAAGCTTGGGGCCTCCCGGTGATGTTGAAAAGGAAAAAGGCGATGAACGCCCAAGAACTGCGCGACAAGACGCTGGATCAGCTGCGTGATGATCTGGTCGCCCTGAAAAAAGAAGCCTTCAACCTGCGCTTTCAGCAGGCCACCGGCCAACTTGAAAACACCGCTCGGATGAAGACCGTGCGCCGTGATGCGGCCCGCGTGAAAACCATCCTGAACGAAAAAGCCCAAGCGGCCGCGGAATAAGGAGCCCGACAGATGCCCAAACGTATCCTGCAAGGCACCGTAACGTCGGACGCCAACGCCCAAACAATCACCGTGTCGGTCGAGCGTCGCTTTACCCACCCGGTTCTGAAAAAGACCATTCGTAAGTCCAAGAAGTACCGGGCGCACGATGAGAACAACACGTTCAAGGTCGGTGACACCGTGCGCATTATCGAATGTGCACCACGGTCAAAAACCAAACGCTGGGAGGTTTTGCAGGCTTAAGCCTTCGGAACCTTTCGGTTTAAGCGAAACCCTGGGGAAAAGGCACGCATCGCCCCCCACAGGTCGGGAGAAACCAAATGATCCAGATGCAGACCAATCTGGATGTAGCTGACAACTCTGGCGCACGCCGAGTTCAGTGCATCAAGGTTCTGGGTGGGTCCAAGCGGAAGTATGCGAGTGTCGGTGACATCATCGTTGTATACGTGAAAGAAGCCATTCCACGCGGCCGCGTGAAGAAAGGCGACGTCCGCAAGGCCGTCGTTGTACGCACCGCCAAAGAGGTTCGCCGCGAAGATGGCACCTCTATCCGCTTTGACCGCAACGCGGCCGTTATCCTGAACAACAATGGCGAACCGATCGGCACCCGGATTTTTGGCCCGGTCGTGCGCGAGTTGCGCGGCAAGAACTTCATGAAGATCATCTCGCTGGCTCCGGAGGTGCTCTGATGGCCGCTAAACTAAAAAAAGGTGACAAGGTCATCGTGCTGGCCGGTAAGGACAAGGGCAAGGAAGGCACCATTGCATCCGTTGACCCAAAAGCCGGCAAGGCCGTGGTCGAAGGCATCAACATGGCCATCCGCCACACCCGTCAATCGCAGAATAGCCAAGGCGGTCGCTTGCCCAAAGCCATGCCGATCGACCTGTCGAACCTGGCCTTTCTGGACGCAAACGGCAAAGCGACCCGCGTCGGCTTCCGCATGGAAGAGGGCAAAAAAGTCCGCTTTGCAAAGACAACAGGGGACGTGATCGATGCTTGATGCAGCAAACTACACCCCGCGCCTGAAGGCCGCGTATGCCAACACCATTCGCTCGGCAATGAAGGAAGAATTCAACTATTCGAACGACATGCAAATCCCGAAGCTTGAGAAAATCGTTCTCAACATCGGATGTGGTGCCGAAGCGGTGAAGGATTCAAAGAAAGCCAAGTCGGCGCAAGAGGACCTGACCAAGATTGCAGGCCAAAAAGCGGTTCTGACGAAAGCCAAGAAATCTATCGCTGGTTTCCGGGTGCGTGAAGATATGCCGCTTGGCGCCAAAGTGACCTTGCGTGGTGACCGGATGTTTGAATTCATGGATCGTTTGGTCACCATCGCGATGCCCCGCATCCGTGACTTCCGCGGTGTGAAGCCATCTTTCGACGGTCGTGGCAACTTTGCCATGGGCATCAAAGAACACATCGTGTTCCCCGAGATCGACTTTGACAAGGTCGACGAGGTCTGGGGCATGGACATCATCGTGACCACCACAGCGAACACTGACGCTGAAGCCAAAGCGCTGTTGAAGCATTTCAACATGCCGTTCAACGCGTAAA
Source organism: uncultured Rhodobacterales bacterium (assembly GCA_963922515.1). Classification (GTDB taxonomy): domain Bacteria; phylum Pseudomonadota; class Alphaproteobacteria; order Rhodobacterales; family Rhodobacteraceae; genus JACOMT01. The sequence continues at coordinate 8,581 of CAWUIW010000029.1, forward strand.
GGAGCGAAGAGACATGGCTAAGAAAAGCATGATCGAACGCGAGAAAAAGCGCGAACGCCTGGTGGCCAAGTATGCGGCCAAGCGTGCGGAGCTGAAAGAGATCGCAAACGACGAAAGCCGCCCGATGGAAGAGCGCTTCAAAGCGCGTCTGAAACTGGCAAAACTGCCGCGCAATAGCTCGCCTACACGCATGCACAACCGGTGCCAACTGACCGGTCGTCCGCATGCTTATTACCGCAAGCTGAAAGTGTCGCGGATCGCGCTGCGGGAACTTGGCTCGAATGGCCAGATCCCTGGCTTGGTTAAATCGAGCTGGTAAAGGAGAGCATGGAATGAACGATCCTATCGGCGATATGCTCACCCGTATCCGCAACGCGCAACTGCGCGGGAAGAGCACGGTGATGACCCCCGCATCGAAACTGCGCGGCTGGGTTCTGGATGTGCTGGCAGACGAAGGCTACATCCGCGGCTACGAAAAAATGACCGATGATGCGGGCCACCCGATCATCGAAATCAGCCTGAAGTACTACGAAGGCATCCCGGTCATCCGCGAATTGAAGCGGGTGTCGAAACCGGGCCGTCGTGTGTACATGGGTGTCAAGGACATCCCGTCGGTCCGTCAAGGACTGGGTGTCTCCATCGTGTCCACACCGCGCGGTGTGATGTCGGATGCAAACGCGCGCAGCCAGAATGTTGGCGGCGAAGTGCTTTGCACCGTCTTCTAAGGAGTGTCTGATGTCTCGTATTGGTAAAAAACCGGTCGAGCTGCCCAGTGGCGTCACAGCCACTGTGTCGGGTCAGACCATCGAGGTGAAGGGCCCTAAAGGGACCCGCACCTTCAGCGCAACCGACGATGTGACACTGGCGGTTGAAGACAATCAGGTTGTCATCAGCCCCCGTGGTCTGTCAAAGCGGGCCCGCCAGCAATGGGGTATGAGCCGGACCATGGTATCGAACCTGGTCACCGGCGTGACTCAGGGGTTCAAGAAGGAACTTGAAATCCAGGGCGTTGGCTACCGGGCGCAGATGCAGGGCAACACCCTGAAACTGAACTTGGGTTTGTCGCATGACGTGGACTATGTCGCGCCCGAGGGCGTAACGATCACAGCACCCAAGCAAACCGAAATCGTCGTCGAAGGCATTGACGAACAGACCGTTGGTCAAGTTGCTGCCGAAATCCGCGATTGGCGTAAGCCAGAGCCCTACAAGGGCAAGGGCATTCGCTACAAAGGTGAGTTCATCTTCCGCAAGGAAGGCAAGAAGAAGTAAGGACGCATATCATGGCAAACAGCAAACGGACCCTGTTCCTGAAGCGCCGTCTGCGCGTTCGGAACAAACTTCGCAAGGTGAACGCAGGTCGGCTTCGGCTTTCTGTTCATCGCTCGAACAAGAACATCAGCGCCCAGCTGATCGACGACGTGAACGGTGTAACACTGGCGTCGGCCTCGACGCTGGAAAAAGACTTGGGTGTTGTCGGAAAGAACAATGTCGAAGCGGCCGCAAAAGTGGGCGCAGCGATCGCAGAGCGCGCGAAAGCTGCCGGCGTGGAAGAAGCGTATTTCGACCGCGGTGGCTTCCTCTTTCATGGCAAGGTGAAGGCAGTCGCCGACGCCGCGCGTGAAGGCGGTCTGAAAATCTAAGACTTGCGGGCGGCAGTTCTGTCGCCCCGATGATCCGGGCCTGTCTTTGACCGGCACTAGGGTTGGACAACCGGCGCACCGCGCCACCAGAAAAGGGATGCCAAATGGCAGAACGTGAGAACCGCCGCCCCCGTCGCAATCGCGAAGAGGAGGCACCAGAATTCGCCGATCGCCTGGTGGCGATCAACCGTGTGTCAAAGACCGTGAAAGGTGGTAAGCGGTTTGGTTTTGCCGCCTTGGTGGTGGTCGGTGACCAGAAGGGCCGCGTCGGGTTCGGCAAAGGTAAAGCCAAAGAAGTGCCCGAAGCGATCCGCAAGGCAACCGAACAAGCCAAGCGCCAAATGATCCGCGTGCAATTGCGCGAAGGTCGCACGCTGCACCACGACATCGAGGGCCGTCACGGCGCCGGTAAAGTAGTGATGCGTACCGCGCCAGAAGGAACCGGGATCATTGCCGGTGGTCCGATGCGGGCCGTCTTCGAGATGCTGGGCGTCAAGGACGTGGTATCGAAATCGATCGGGTCACAGAACCCGTACAACATGATCCGCGCCACCATGAACGGTCTAGGCAAAGAGCAATCGCCTCGCGCAGTTGCGGCACGTCGCGGCAAAAAGGTTTCGGACATTCTGCCGAAGCGTGATGAAGCCCCAATGGCTGACGCGCCGGCAGAAGCTGTCGAAGCCGCTGAAGCATAAGGAGACGGGCACATGGCCAAGACCATCGTTGTGAAACAAATCGGGTCACCGATCCGCCGCCCGCAAGACCAGCGTGCAACGCTGATCGGCCTGGGTCTGAACAAAATGCACCGCACGCGCGAGTTGGAAGACACGCCATCGGTGCGCGGCATGATTAACAAGATCTCGCATCTTGTGGAAATTGTCGAAGAACGCGATTGATCGCTGGATCAACGCAAAAGACCCTCGAGAACATCGGGGGTCTTTTTTTATGCTGCGTTGAGTAATCCCGCCAAGCGGATCTCGCGGCGGCGGCGCCCTAACATAACAGCTGAAACGATCGCTGCATACAGCGTGAAAAGATACAGCGGGTAAGCCAGCAACACCCAATCCCCTGCGCCGACAGTGGCAATCGCCAGCCCGCTGGCCGTCAGCGCAAGCATCCAGCACGATAGTGTTTCGCTCTTGGGATTCTCGTAGGCTTTTCGCACTGTTGCGATCGCTCCCATGGCGCCAACTGCGATGATGATCACCAGAGCATAGACAGAAGTTTCCAACGTGAACCAAAGCGCAAGGCCGGCCAAGGCCGCGAGCATCACGGGCAGATTTCTCGGGCCCAGTATGTTTCCGGTTCCTTGCCGGATCGACATCAGAAAAATTGTCAAAGTTCCGGATGCTTGCGCCGCTTGAAACCAAAGCGAATGGGACGCGCCTTCGTACATTTGTGAAAAGAATGAAACCCAGGCCAGCGCCGACCAAATAAACCACGATGCGCGATGTGGCTGTGTGCGCCCGGCCCAGGTGTCGATGATGTACGGAAGGAAAGCGATGGTGCTGAGTGCAGCGGTCAAAAAGCCAAGCAGCATCAAGCCGTCGCCGGCAATAAAGGCCATAATCAACAGTTCCTTACCCGCCCGAAATCCGGGCAGCAAATGGCTTCAACAAAAGTCTTTTTACAAAACAGGCCGCTGGGTTTTCCGCATTTGCCGCTTCGTCAACACACGCACTAGGCGCTAGATTTGGTCCAATAGAAAGTCAGGAATTCCTGACGTTTCCATCAAGACGTCAGCCCCTACTTCCCTTGAGCTCTATCAAGCGTTCGGTGCGAGCGACGGATCCGAAGCGCCAGAAACCTCTGGACGCTTGGTGTTCGCATTGACGTTGCCCCACCAGGGCAAAGGCACGCCAACCAAGACCGACAGTTTGTCTTGGATTTCGGGGTCGTCTATGTCGAGCTCAACAAAACCGGGATCTGACCCGAACAGCCGCCGGGTGGTATCGTAGTGTCCTTCAATCCAACGATGCAGCGCTGGCGGTGACGCGGCAAACTGCGCGGGCAATCCTGGTGCACCGGTTATCGACATTCGTTCGATCAAATCGTCCCATCGCAGCAAACTGCTCACAAGTTTCTCGGTATTGCGAGTGATCATGAAGAACCGAACATCCGGGTGGTGCATTTGGACGGCTCTCAGAATGCCAAGATCCATTTGCGGCCAAAAGGAGCTTTGGCGATTCACGAAGTCAGCCTGCGTGATGACATCGAAATCGGCAAAGTGCAAAAGTGGGTCATTGCCAGCAAAATAGTTGCGATACATGCTGCGCCCAACGTGGCGGCGCATGCCTTTGACGTACCAATGGGCCGATTTTAATCCGGCCCGTTCGAACGCCGTCTGTACGGTTGTGGTACCAGACTTGGGCAAACCAAGATTGAACAGCTTCATGGGTGTGGACCGATTGCTCGCGACTTAACTCATCGATACCGCCAAACTATCGTTTCCCAAGATATCAAGGCAAGGCAATGCGTGATGCACGGCATAGGCTTTTGTCGGTTAAGCCGCTTGCGCGAGGCAGGGCATTGGCGGCATGCTGCGGGCGACGAATTTTGAGGTGATTTTGAAACATCTGCCCGACGCATTCCCGGTCACACCAGATCTGATCCAGTGGTTTAACGCGCATTGGAGCCATCAGATGGGCGCGGTAGATGGAAAGGACATCAACTTTCTTGCCGCGCTCATGGCCGAGGCGTCACCAACCCGGATCGTGGAAATCGGATGCGCGAGCGGCTTGTCAACGGTTGTGCTGTCTTTGTTAGCGCCCAACGACCGGCCAGTGCGCATTGACAGTTTCGATATCAGTTCGACTTTTTACGCCGATCCGACAAAACCTCTGGGGTATTTGGTCGAGAACGCGCCCAAGCGAACCAATGTATCTGTCAACGTTCACGCCGAAAAAACAGCGGCGGATCTTCATGCCACCTTGGGTGGAGAAGTTGCAGATTTCTGTTTCATCGACGCGAACCATTCTCATCCGCGTCCCATCCTTGACACCCTTGTGGCCATGCCTGATTTGCAACCTGGGGCGTATGTTGTTCACCACGATTATGTCATGTACAGGGATATCCGCCGCGACGTTTTTGCGTGTGGTCCCAAGATACTGTTCGACCAAGTGCCGGAACGCGACCGAGTTTGGTACGAGATGAAGGTCGATAGCCAAACGCGCAAGACGCACATGATGTCGCGCGCAGAACAGGGCAACATCATTGCCTTCCGACGGCCAAAAGACCTAACCGAAATGGCTTGGAATCTGGCGCAGGGCCTTTATTTGCCATGGGACCCCTTGCGCAACGCCCCAATGGACGCTTCCGAGTTCGAAAGAACGCACGCGATTTTGCAACATCAGTATAGCGCAGATGTGTCTGAAGCGTTCTCTGCCGCATTTGACCGGTACGGGCAAAAGGACGGGGCCGGGGGATCGCGGGTCAAGCGGGCGGCCTCCGGGTTGGTCAGCCGGGTATTTGGCAAGGCATAGAGGCACAGGCGCTGCGCGTAGTAGCTCTTGTGTTTTGCCGGCATGACGTTTAAGGCACCGCGGTGCGTTTTGGAACGCGCAAAACACAATCAAGAAATGCCGTGGTTGGTCCCATCGCTTCGGGGATCACATCCGGCTTAGGAGAAGCGAAATGAAACTGAATGAATTGCGCGACAATCCCGGCGCATCGCCTAAACGTAAGCGCGTCGGCCGCGGTCCCGGTTCCGGGATCGGTAAAATGGGTGGTCGCGGTATCAAAGGTCAGAAATCCCGCTCGGGTGTTGCGATCAATGGCTACGAAGGCGGCCAAATGCCGCTTTATCAACGCTTGCCCAAGCGTGGCTTTAACAAACCAAACCGCAAGAAATTTGCCGTTGTGAACCTGGGTCTGATCCAGAAGTTCATCGAAGCTGGCAAGATCGACGCGGCGACGGCAATCACCGAAGATGCGCTGGTAGCGTCCGGGTTAGTTCGCCGCAAATTGGACGGCATTCGCGTGCTGGCCAAAGGTGAATTCACCACAAAAGCCAATATCGAAGTGACCGGTGCGTCGAAGTCTGCCGTAGCTGCAGTAGAAGCAGCAGGCGGCTCACTGACGGTCACAACTGCGGCGGCTGCAGAGTAAATGGTTGTGAGCGGCGATTGGGCCGCTTACATATCCTCTAGTTTTCCATGACGCCGCCCGAGCCAGAAAACGGTTTCGGGCGGCGCTTTCATAAGAGAGACCTCTTTTATGGTATCAGCAGCAGAACAAATGGCGGCCAATACAAGCTGGGCCGCACTGGGCAAAGCGACGGATTTGCGGAATCGCATTCTCTTCACCTTGGCTTTGCTCATTGTTTATCGGCTGGGCACATTCATTCCGGTGCCGGGCATCGACGGGGCCGCGCTGCGCGAATTCATGGAACAAGCCGGGCAAGGCATTGGTGGCATGGTGTCCATGTTCACCGGTGGGGCCTTGGGGCGTATGGGCATTTTTGCCTTGGGCATCATGCCGTACATCTCGGCCTCTATCATCGTACAGTTGCTGACGGCCATGGTGCCGTCAATGGAGCAACTGAAAAAGGAAGGTGAACAAGGCCGCAAGAAGATCAACCAATATACGCGGTACGGCACAGTCGCGCTGGCGACCGTCCAGTCGTATGGCTTGGCGGTGTCGCTGGAATCCGGCGGTATGGTGACCGATCCGGGCTTCTTCTTTCGGGCGGCTTGTGTGATCACGCTGGTGGGCGGCACCATGTTTTTGATGTGGCTGGGTGAGCAGATCACGGCCCGCGGCGTCGGCAACGGAATCTCGTTGATCATTTTCGTGGGCATCATTGCCGAAATCCCCGCAGCCTTGGCACAGTTCTTTGCAAGCGGTCGGAGCGGTGCGTTAAGCCCCGCTGTCATTGTGGGCGTGGTGTTTATGGTCATAGCCACGATAACGTTCGTGGTGTTCATGGAACGCGCCTTGCGAAAGATTCACATTCAATATCCGCGCCGACAAGTCGGTATGAAGGTGTATGATGGCGGATCCAGCCACTTGCCTGTGAAAGTGAACCCGGCAGGTGTGATCCCGGCGATCTTTGCGTCGTCGCTTTTGTTGCTTCCGGTGACGATCAGTGCCTTCTCGACGTCTGCGGCAACCGGTCCGGTCATGTCTTGGTTGTTGGCGAACTTTGGGCCCGGACAGCCACTGTACCTGGCGTTTTTCACGGCAATGATCGTGTTTTTCGCTTATTTCTATACATTCAACGTTTCGTTCAAGCCGGATGATGTCGCCGAGAACCTGAAGAACCAAAACGGGTTTGTTCCCGGTATTCGCCCCGGCAAGAAGACGTCGGAATATCTGGAATATGTCGTGAACCGGATTCTGGTGCTTGGGTCTGGTTACCTTGCGGCCGTTTGTCTCCTCCCCGAGATTCTGCGCGGACAATTCGCCATACCTTTCTATTTTGGCGGCACGTCGGTCTTGATTGTTGTTACAGTTACGATGGATACGATTCAGCAAGTGCAAAGCCACTTGTTGGCCCACCAATACGAAGGGCTGATCGAAAAGTCGCAACTGCGCGGCAAAGGCAAGAAACGCGGGAAGAAGGCACCAGCAAGACGATGAACATCATTCTTTTGGGACCGCCGGGCGCCGGCAAGGGCACACAAGCTGGCCATCTGGTGGAAACACGCTGCATGGTGCAGCTTTCTACCGGTGACATGTTGCGGGCAGCGCGCACGTCGGGCACCGAAATGGGCAAAATCGTTGCAGATGTCATGGACCGCGGAGAATTGGTCACGGACGAGATCGTGATCGGTCTAATCCGGGAACAGCTGGAAACTGCGACTGGCAATGGTTTCATATTTGATGGGTTCCCGCGGACGCTGGCACAAGCCGACTCCTTGGCAAACCTGCTTGCGGAAAAGGGCCAGTCCCTTGATGCCGTGATCGAGATGCAGGTCGACGATGACACACTGGTACAGCGGGTTGTCAATCGGGCCAAGGAAGCAGAAGCAGCTGGCAAGCCCGTGCGTGCGGATGACAACGAAGACAGCATGCGCATCCGATTGATGGAATACTACAAGAAGACAGCCCCGCTCATCGGGTATTATTATGCCAAGGGGCAGCTGAGCTCGATAGATGGATTGGGCGAAATCGAAGCTGTCCAAGCGTCGATCGCCGAAGTGCTGGGCTGATCAAGTCTTACTCTAATTTCCTTGAAGCTGTGGCTGCACGGCTGGGCCAAGACTATAATGGATCGGCATTTGATATGCTCTTGATCCGAAGCTGATTTTCGCAAATCCTGTCGTTGCATTTTCTTATGACGGGCTTTTTTCATGCGAAACACGGTTCTTTCAGCTTCCATCATCTCGCTAGCTCTGGGTTACGGAGGGTCGGCGTCAGCGGAGAGCTGGACCTGGACTTTGGCACCATATGCAGTGGCGCCGTTCATTGACGGCGATACAAGCATTGGCCGTTTGGAAGATGCCGGGCTGTCGGTTGATCCAACAGATATCATTGACGTGCTGGAAGGCACGTTCATGGGCTATGTCGACGGTTTGCACAGCAGTGGATGGGGCTTTACTCTTGATTACTCTTTCATGGATCTTGGAGACAGTGGATCCTTTGCAGGTGGGGTCGGCCAAGCGGATGCCAACGTGTTCCAAGGTATCCTGACAGCCGTTCTGTATCGCAGTCTGATTGCTGAGCCCGACCGAAGCCTTGATGTCTATGGAGGTGTGCGTCGGTGGGACATGGATATCGATGTGACGGCAGCGCTTGGCGCCGTCACCCGAACGGTAGAGGTCAAGCCGAGCTGGACAGATCCCTTGATTGGGGTGCGTTACGAGCAGGCGCTTGCTGACAGCAAATGGTCATTTCTAGGTCAGGCGGATGTCGGTGGCTTTGGCGTGAATTCCAGTTTTGCGTGGACGTTGAAGGGCGGGTTCGCTTGGCAAGCCAGCGATCTTTTGTCGATTGACCTAGCCTACAAGGCCGTTGGTGTGGACTACGAAGAAGGCACGCGCGGCACGCCCGATTTCTTTTCCTACGATACTGTGACGCACGGGCCCTATATCGGGTTTCTCTTCACGTTTTGATCAGCTAGCGTGCGAGTGATGTAGTACGATGCGCCATTCTGCAGAATGTGCGCGACTGTCAAGTTTGGCCTTGACGGTCCTATAGAATCTGCATAGATCCCAACCTCTGTGAAAACTCACCCGACGACCGGGTGAGACGATTACCTCAAACATGCTGGGGCTCTCTGGCGGACACGGCCAAGGCCCGGGTTGTGAAAAAAGGTTCTGGCGCTACGGAACCGCAACGAAAAGGAAAGTGACACGTGGCACGTATTGCCGGCGTAAACATCCCGACTGCCAAGCGGGTACCTATCGCCCTGACTTACATCACCGGAATTGGCCATACATCGGCCAAGCAAATTTGCGAAGCTGTCGGCATCGACCAAGCACGGCGCGTGAACGAACTGAGCGACTCGGAAGTTCTGCAAATTCGCGAACACATTGACGCGAACTACACCGTTGAAGGTGACCTGCGTCGCGAAGTCCAAATGAACATCAAGCGTCTGATGGACCTGGGCTGCTACCGTGGCCTGCGTCATCGCCGCAACCTGCCAGTCCGCGGTCAGCGGACCCACACCAACGCGCGCACGCGCAAAGGCCCGGCGAAGCCAATCGCTGGCAAGAAGAAGTAAGGAGGCAGGACAATGGCTCGTGATAGAACGCGTACCAAGCGCAAAGAGCGCAAGAACATCGCCTCCGGCGTTGCGCATGTGAATTCGACATTCAACAACACCAAGATCCTCATTTCAGATGTGCAGGGAAACGCCATTTCATGGTCGTCTGCTGGCACAATGGGTTTTAAAGGGTCGCGGAAATCGACACCTTATGCCGCTCAGATGGCCGCGGAAGATGCGGGCCGCAAGGCGCAAGAGCATGGCGTGAAAACGCTGGAAGTCGAAGTCCAGGGCCCCGGTTCCGGACGTGAGTCGGCCTTGCGTGCGTTGGCGGCTGTTGGCTTCAACATTACGTCGATACGCGACGTTTCACCGATTGCGCATAATGGATGCAGACCGCCGAAACGTCGGCGCGTCTGACCGGTAGGACATTCTGACCGGGGCCACGCGACTGCGCGGCCCCGGAACGTCATTTTGAACCTCGGGCGTCTGGGCCTTTAGGACATGGGGCGCAGGCAGGAATGGAGGGATACATGATCCACAAGAATTGGGCAGAATTGATCAAACCCACCCAACTTGACGTTAAGCCGGGTAATGACCCGTCACGTCAAGCCACGGTCATTGCCGAACCGCTGGAGCGTGGTTTTGGTTTGACTTTGGGCAACGCGTTGCGCCGCATCCTCATGTCGTCGCTTCAAGGCGCTGCCATCTCGTCGGTACAGATCGATAACGTGTTGCACGAGTTTTCAAGCGTCGCTGGCGTGCGCGAGGATGTGACCGACATCATTCTGAACCTCAAGCAGGTGGCCTTGCGCATGGAAGTCGAAGGACCAAAGCGTTTGTCGATTTCTGCCAAAGGTCCAGCGGTTGTCACAGCCGGGCATATCAGTGAAAGCGCGGGCATCGAAATCTTGAACGCAGATCATGTGATCTGCCACCTCGACGACGGCGCAGACTTGTACATGGAACTGACGGTCAACACCGGCAAGGGCTATGTATCGGCGGAAAAGAATAAGCCAGAGGACGCGCCAATCGGACTGATCCCGATCGACGCAATCTACTCGCCGATCAAGAAAGTGTCCTATGACGTGCAACCGACCCGTGAAGGGCAGGTTCTGGACTATGACAAACTGACCATGAAAGTGGAAACCGATGGTTCGCTGACACCGGATGATGCGGTGGCGTTTGCGGCGCGTATTCTGCAGGATCAGCTGTCGATCTTCGTGAATTTCGACGAGCCGGAATCAGCCAGCCGCCAGGACGAAGACGATGGTCTCGAGTTCAACCCACTGCTGCTCAAGAAAGTGGACGAACTGGAATTGTCCGTCCGTTCGGCAAATTGCCTGAAGAACGACAACATCGTTTACATCGGTGATCTGATCCAGAAGACAGAGGCAGAAATGCTGCGGACCCCGAACTTTGGCCGGAAATCGCTGAACGAGATCAAAGAAGTGCTGTCTGGAATGGGCTTGCACCTTGGCATGGATGTCGAGGACTGGCCGCCCGACAACATCGAAGATCTGGCCAAGAAATTCGAAGACGCGTTCTAAACGCGTCTTTACCTAAATGCCCGGAGTGCCGGGGAAAAATCGGGTCAGAGGTCCCGGGTCAAGCCCGGGACACGCCCCAAGGAGAGCCGGTGACACGCATCGCCGGCCGGACAAAGCAAAAAGCAAATGAAGGAATTGAACAATGCGTCACGCACGTGGGTATCGCCGCCTGAACCGAACACATGAGCACCGCAAGGCTCTGTTTTCGAACATGGCGGGCTCGCTCATTGAACATGAGCAAATCAAGACAACACTGCCAAAGGCAAAGGAACTGCGCCCGATTGTTGAAAAGCTGGTGACCCTGGCGAAGAGAGGCGATCTGCATGCGCGCCGCCTGGCCTCGTCACGTCTGAAAGAAGACAAGGATGTCGCGAAGTTGTTCGACGTTTTGGGCCCACGGTACAAGGATCGTCAGGGTGGCTATGTG
>CAWUIW010000030.1:0-18819 GCA_963922515.1 uncultured Rhodobacterales bacterium
ATCGTCCAGCGCAGCGGACCAAGCGCACCATGTGTCGCCGCGCGCGCGCATATCGCGCAGAGCGGTCGGCCCATTGCGGACGGGCAATCCAGACATCAGGTTCGTCAGCCGGTTGATCCAACGCGAAGGAACTGTATCAGCATCGTCGTTTCGCTTGGCGCGGGTCAACCACACCTCTTTTGCAGCAATCGCTTGTTGAAAATCATGCGCCGCCAAACCTGTTCGCCGCTCGGGCAAAAGCAATCCAGCCTGATGCCGAAGCGCACGGTTCAACCAGGGATCGGCCTGCGTCACTTCTGGCCAAGCGCCCTCGTTCAAGCCACCCAAGATCAACAATTCGGCGCCTTGTACCCGCGCCTCCATTGTGCCCCAGATCATCAGGTCTGGGTCGGGCGCATCCCTATCCCGCACGCTTTCACGGGACAGAAGAAACTGGATCAATCTCGCAAAATCGAACGCGCCAAGCGGGCCGCCGAATCCCGCGTTGTCCTGTAGCGTCTTCACCACGGCCTTGGCTTGTTCCCCTGAATTCCGGGCCCAAAGCTCGTCTGATACGTGGCCCGTGCTGCCGGCCACGGCCTGTTCCGCAGCATGGACAAGTTGCCGGAGCCAGTCTTGCGGCTGCCGCTCATTCAGCTGGTCGCGCAGAAAGGTTGCTGCCAGCCAATCGACCCATGCAGACAGCCCATCTGCGTCCATCTTGTCGACAAATGAGTTCAAAATGGCCAGGTCCACCTTCGGCGGTCCTGTGCGGCGCAGGAACAGTTCCAACTCGCGTGTAAACAACAGATGCCAACCGCGGTCCGCGCCAACATGGGTCAAAGGATGTTTCAAAACGGCCAACAGTCGATCCGGCGTCATAGGCGCAACAAAGCTGTCCGCGACATGCCTTAGCAAACGTCCGGGCGGCGACAAATGCAGGGGCGATCCGGCACTGTCATCAGGAACAAGACCCCAACGCGTGAGGGCGGACGTGATTTGTCGCGTCAACATGCGGTCCGGGGTGATCAAGGCCACCGATTGCCCAGCTTCTTTTGCCGCACGCATGCGCAGTGCGATCGCCGATGCTTCGGAACGGGCATCAGGTGCTTCGACCAAAGTGACTTTGCGGAATGCGTCCGAGATATCGGGCAATCGCGGCCCGTCGGTCATCCAGCGATGGGTGACAGGTGCAGGGTGCAGCGCCAGAGATACGATTTGATTTCGCTCAGGCGCCTCGGGTCGTGTATGGACCCACGGGGTAACTTCGCTTGGCGCAACGTCGCAGGCTGTCATGACTGCCTGAAAGCGGAATTGCGGATGATCTTCGTAGACCAAGGCATTTTTCATATCGGCCCAAAATCCCGGGGACAGCCCGAAATCAAAGCCTGGAAGAACAATCGCGCCGTTTGGCAGGCGCGCCACCGCTTTCATCAAGGCCAACGTTGAACCACGTGAACCGGTCGATCCCGCCAGGATGATCGGATGCAGCGGCGGTGTTTCGCGCCATGTATTGGACAGAGTTTCTACCGCAAGCCGCTGATACGCTTCCGGGTCGAGGGCGCCATCTTCCCGCTGGGTGCCGGTTGCCGCAATCTTGATGAATGCCAACGATCGTTGCCAGTGTCCGGACATGTCCGACACATCCAGCTTTGCCAGCGCAGCGGGATCAACCCCTTCAGACTGACATTCATCCAGTAACTCGGCCAGACTGTCTGCCAGATCGATTGCATTTGCCTCGGGCGCCAGATCTCGCTGTTGACGGATCAGGTGTCTGACCAGCTGTTCCAGCTCTAGTCGTCGACGCAGCGGGGCGACCTTGTGTGGCAACTTATGCGCCACGCGCTTTTGTAGCTCCGTCAACACTGAAATCTTGGGCAGAAACCCTGGCGGTCCGTTCTGGAAAATCGTTTGCAGTCTGCGCGCCATGCGTGTTGTGTTCACGACTAACTCGACATGCGCCATCGCCTCAGGCGGTTGATCCGACAGACGAAGTCGCAATCCATCAATCAGCGCGCTTGGAAAATCGACGCCGGGCCCAAGGGCAAACACACGTTTCTCATTGGGCTCAAACATTGGACCCGATCAACATGGCTTCCGCTTGCGTGATCCCGTCTGGATGCCCCACATCACACCATAGACCAGTGTAAACCGCCCCCTTGCAGCGGCCGGTCGAAATCAGGCGATCCCATATCATGTTCAAAGAAAACACCCGGTCCGAAATGTCACGTAGAGTATCCATCTTGATGATCTGCGCGCCGCCATAGACATAGCCAGCGCCGCGCGTGATGGATCCATCCGTTGACAAGGAAAAATCTCCAGCGCCTGAATGGGCCCGCACGTTTTCAACTGGGACACACAGCAGCAGCGCGTCAGTCTCACTCGGGTTCCACTGCGCTTGCAGGTCGGTCAGAGGGTTTGGGCCTTTCCAAACAGTGTCCGTGTTCAGAGTGAACGTAGTGTCCGTAGCCAGGTAAGGCGCCGCATTTTTCAGGCCACCGCCTGTGTCCAGGATCTGGTCCGTCTCCTGCACGACTTGCACATCCTGGCCCGCCAGATGTTCGGCGACCATATGGGCTAGGTAGTGCGTGTTCACCACTGTCTTTGGCACATCTGCGTCGCGCACCAGAGCCAGTGCATGGTCGATCAACGGCCTTCCCGCGACCCGGATCAGCGGTTTAGGACATGATCGGGTCAAGACGCCCATGCGCGTTCCGAACCCCGCAGCAAACAACATGGCCGCTTCTACTTGACTGTCTGGCATCCGTCCTCAAGCGATTTCAGATTGGCGTCTGTCGGCAAAGGCAGATCCGCCCGGACACACTTTGCAATTTCGGCCAGCGCGGGGTGTTGAAGATTTGCCTCCAAGTGGTTCCACACGCGCGGGATAAGCCGGACGTAGTGTGGTTTGCCGTAATCGGTTGCCAGTCTCGCAAAGACACCAAGAATTCTCAACGCCCGCTGTGCGCCGACAATGGCGTAATCGCGCAAGAAGGGTTTCGCATCGGCACCGGATCTTGCAACAAAGTAATCTGTCATTTCAGCTTCAATCTCGGGAGCCACGTCGCGTCGCGCATCCTGCAGTAACGACACCAGATCGTAGGCGGGATGCCCAAGCATGGCATCCTGAAAGTCCAGCAGCCCTACGTTTTTCGGCGCTGGGCGGTCGGGCAACCAAATCAGGTTTTCGGAATGGAAGTCTCTTTGAATAAGGACCGGGGGCGTTGCCGCCGCGGCTGTCAAACAGGCGCGCATGGCATCCCCGAACTTGGCTTGCCGTGCTTGTGGCGCGACATATCCAAGTCCTGCTGCGTACTTTTCATATGCCAACTCGGCCAATTTGGTCATGACGCCTGGTGTGTAGGCCGCGACGGAGGGCGGCGGGCTTTGGTGCAGGTTCAGCAGTACATCAGTCGCTGCCGTGTAAAGCTGCCGTTCCATGTTCGGCCGGGCTTTGACGACGCGGGCAAAGACTGCGTCACCCAAGTCTTCAATAACCAAGAACCCGTTCTGTCGGTCTTCGAACAGGATTTCGGGCGCGCTCAGCCCGGCGCCACACAGGTAACGTGCGATGTTCACAAATGGCTCTACGTCCTCACCACGGTCGGGTGGCGCATCCATCAGGATCGCGGTTTCACCCGTCTCCGGCATTACAAGGCGTTCGTATCGTCGATTTGACGCATCTCCGGCCAATGGCAGCCGGTCAGCGGCCGACCAATCCGTCGATTTGAGAAAAGCATGGCTCAGCTGGAACCGGTCCGTCATTGGCACACGTCTTTCAATCGGTCCGCCCATTTTGGGTCATCGGCAAGAAACAGGATGTCGCGTTCATCGACTTCATTTTTCTTCGGACGAAACTCGATTCGCAGGTGATCCTTGGGCATTGTATCGCCCATGCGATCCGGCCACTCGATCAAACAGATGGCTTCTTCAAGGGCATCGCGGAGCCCAAGTTCCTCTATCTCTTCCGAAGCTGACAAACGATAAAGATCTGCGTGCCAGATTTCTCCTGCGCGGGTCTTATAGGTCTGGACCAACGTGAACGTTGGAGATGGAACATCTTCTGCTGAATCTTGCAAAGACTGGATCATTGCCCGCGCAAAGTGCGTTTTCCCAGCGCCCACGGGGCCGTCCAGCGCAATGCAATCGCCCCCATGGAGCAAGCTTGCCAAATCTGCCGCAATGGCTGTCGTGTGTTGCGGACTTTCGGATGTGATGGAACAGATCTGGGTGGGTGCGTACATGGCGCCACCTTGGCGTTGACCCCGGCTCGGTTCAAGTGCAACCGAAGCAAATGCAAGGTCAGGGCAATACGGATTGGACCGTTTTGCCGGGCCAAGCGTTGTCTTCTGCCAATGGTAGCTCACGGAAACGGACCAGCGTTGCACCATGATCCAGTGGACTAACGAAGCACTCCATCTGAATTCCGGATTTCAACAGAAAACCGGCCGACCAGTCCGTGCGCTGATCCGGTCGGGTGACATAATCCCGTAAATCACCCCAAAGAGGCGAGGCTTCGCTCGCCTCCTGCCACACACGGCTTGCGTCCAGAACGGTTGTTTCTGCGAAGCTCTCTTCGTAGTTCACCGACCACAGTCGGCGATACCGGGCATTTGTAGTGGTGAGCGATCCACTTCGTGAGAACACTGCGATTGCATCATCCAATCGGTCGATCACTGATTGCGCCACATTTAATTCGTCTCGAAACCGGCGTGTCAGCGTCACTTCGGATGTGATGTCCTCGAACAGGAATGCGACAGCCTTGTCTGGATGCGGCCGCCCGGTCACGCGATACACAGCGCCCGACGGCAACGTCCACGTCTCGCTGTATTTGCCTTCTGCAGCGGCATCGATAACCGCTGCCATTTGATGGCGCCAGCTTTTGTAGTCTTTCGGCTCTGGCATGATTTGCGCTTCCCGCAGCCGATCGAAAAATGCAAGCAGGTTCGGCTGGATGCTAAGAAAGTCAGCGGGCAGGGCCGTCAAATCAATGAGCGCGGGATTGAACAGGATCAGCTGGCGTCGCCGATCAAAAATTGCGAGTCCGACGGAAAGCTGCGCAAATGTCTTGGCAAGCGTTTGAACAAATGTGCGCTGCGTATCTTCGGCGTGAATGATCGCCCCGACATCGGTCGCGTGAAACACGCGATCTGGTCCATCGACCGACACCGACAGATCGTACCAAACCACCTCGTCAGACCCGATAAGCGGTTCGCACACACGTTTCGTGCCAGTTGCAAAGTCGTCGTCGCAAGCGGTTTTGAACGGTTGTACTGTGTCCGGGTCTGTTCCGGGTTCCGCCACAATCGATTGAAGTTTTTTGTAGGCTTGATTGCTCCAGATCAGTTCATCGGACGCGCTCAATTTCCATACCGGGCATGGCGAGTTTTCCACGGCATGCTCATATTCACGTGCCTGGGTTTCGGCGGCATGCAACCGCAGCGGATCGCTCGCATAACCATGTCTGCCGGCCCGAGCGCTGCGAATGTGAATTCGCACCAGCCCGTCGACCCATTCTGCCAGAACCTCGGCAGGTCCGGACTCGGCCCGCGTCGAAAACAGCAAGGGCGAAGACTGCCGAATCTTGTCTTGCTCTGATGGAAACTCCGGAAAGTACCTTGTGAGTTCCCTGACCAAGGGCTCCCACGCGGCATCCCCCGGTTTTCGCGATATCAGTCGCTCTCCCGCCCAGCTTGCGTCCAACATCGTTTCGCCATCAAACAGGAACACCGGATCGCGCGTGGCATTCGCGCCGATCAAATCATTCGGCTTCGGCCGTCTTCGCGGTAAGATCAGGGGTACAACCGCCAAGGAGATGGTGAGACTAAGCGCCAGCACACTTGCCCAAATCCAAAGCGGTGCAGTTTCCATCATTGGCCTCTTTCAACCGAACGACACACCCAATCGATGTGCCTTATTGGTTAAGGGCAAATTAATTTCATGCGTGTTTTGCTAGACTTCGATTGGTCGATTGGCCCCCAATGCGGCGGTTTTTGCGCCGACCTGTGCGTCAATTGTCTCTCGTGGCCACGATACTTCGACAATTGCACCGCGCTGTTCTCGGCGGGCCGAAATCGTTTGATAGGGATCGGACCCGTTTGCGAAACTGATGTTGCCGCCTGATCGCTCCAGCAAGGTCTTTGCTATGAACAACCCTAGCCCCATGCCTTCGTATTCAGGGCGTATCCGGCGTTCGGATTCGACTCGTCGCCTGCGTACGAACGGATCACCGATCCGTCCCAAAAGATGCGCCGGGTAGCCGCGCCCGTCGTCCAATATCCGGATTGAGATAATGTCATCGGTCCACATGGCTTCGATCCAGACGTTTGCACGTGCAAAATCAACGGCATTCTGGATCAGGTTGCGCAATCCATGGATAATCTCGGGTTGCCGAAGAACCGTGGGTTGCTGAATTTGGCCGCCATGACCCGGCGTGGCTTCGAAGTGAAGCATTTTGCCTCGATCCTTGTGGGGTTCAGCAGCTTCATCAATGACCGCGGTCAGCGGTGCCTGGCGCAAATGCAGGTCATCCTTGCCGGCACGACCCATATCTCTCAGGATATCACGACAACGGTCGGCCTGTTCCCGGATCAACTCGGCATCTTCCTGAAGATCCACGCGATCCTGAAGCTCTTCTATGAGTTCGGCGCTTGTCAGCTTTATCGTGGCCAAGGGGGTTCCAAGCTCATGCGCGGCCGCGGCGACCACGCCGCCCAGATCTGTCAATTTTTGTTCTCTGGCAAGAGCCATTTGCGTCGCTGACAATGCATCGGACATCGAGTGCATTTCTGAACTCATGCGGCGTGAGTATGCGCCAATAAACAGGGTCGCAATGACGATGGCGATCCAGTTGCCGAAAATGAAAATGTCCGGAACGCTCAGGATCTGTCCGGTACTTGTGCGCAGCGGCAAGTAGTATTCCGCCATCAGCGTCACCAAAAGAATAGCGGTGCCTCCGATAACCAGCATCGAACGGACGGTCATTACAGTTGCAGAGATGGTGACAGGCCCAAGCATCAACAGCGCAAATGGATTGTTTAGCCCACCTGTAAGGTACAGCAGCAGCGACAGCTGCAGCAGGTCGAACATGACCATCAACAGGTTTTCGCTTTCCGTAAGTCGCTTGTTTTCAGGAAACACAAAAATCGCGATCAGGTTTCCGATGACCGAAACGCAAATTGCCATGAAGCAAAGCAAATACTCGAGCTGCAGTTCGAATACTTGATGTGCCACCGTGACTGCCGCCAACTGGCCAATGATCGCGACCCAGCGCAATAGGATCATCGTGCGCAGGCGAATCCAGTTGCTGCGCTCTTGCCCCGCAAACAGACGGATGTTGGCTTCCGGCATTTGTGATCCCAGTTGTCTTGAATCTTGTATCAGCCTTGATAGGAGCGTGACGCAAAACGTTCAATGGCTGCACAGATGGAGATGCGAGTGAACACCAAGTTGATTGCGGCGCTCGCCGCCGGATTTGTGCTCGTCGTCATTGCGGGCACGTGGCTATACGTTGAAACGCGATCGGCAGGTGATAACTTCGCGCAATGCCGGGCCTCGCAGATTGCAGGAGGCGCAGGGGCGATCGGTGGCCCGTTCGAGTTGTTGAACGAACGCGGTGAAACCGTGACAGATGCCGACGTGATAACCGAACCATCCCTGATTTACTTCGGATACACCTTTTGCCCCGATGTCTGCCCTTTCGATATGGTGCGCAACGCAGATGCCGTCGATTTGTTGCGTGACAAGGGTCATTCCGTGACGCCCGTTTTCATTTCGGTGGACCCGGCTCGAGATACACCCGAGGTCGTCGGCGATTATGCTTTTAACATGCATGAGCGCATGATTGGCCTGACCGGTAGCCCGGAGCAGGTGAAAGCTGCCAGTCAAGCATACAAAACCTACTACAAGGCTCACGAGTCGGACGACGAGTTCTACTTGGTCGATCATTCAACGTTCACGTATTTGGTTCTACCCGAACACGGATTTGTCGAGTTTTTTCGGCGCGACCTGTCAGCCGAGGATATGGCGGATCAAGTCGCTTGCTTTGCTGAGAATGCCTAACGATTACGCAACGTTGACCTTTATTTGACTGGCAGCGATACTCCGCCAAGTTAAGTCCCAATGGGATGCGCAGGAGGAAGCCAGATGCCAGCGACCGCGACTAAGGAAATTGGTGCAGACAAATCACTACTGTTGGTCGATGACGACGAACCGTTTCTGCGTCGCTTGGCTAAGGCCATGGAAAAACGCGGCTTTGATATTGAAACCGCATCTTCTGTCGCAGCAGGCCGCGCGATAGCAACGGCCAGGCCCCCGGCTTATGCCGTGGTGGACCTGCGACTGGAGGACGGCAATGGTTTGGACATTGTAGAAGTCCTGCGCGAAAAACGTCCCGACAGCCGCGTTGTTGTGTTGACCGGGTATGGCGCCATTGCCACGGCCGTGGCTGCGGTAAAGATTGGTGCGACAGACTACTTGTCGAAACCAGCCGATGCGACGGACATCACCAACGCCCTGCTGGCTGCCGAAGACGAATTGCCGCCACCGCCGGAAAACCCGATGAGTGCAGACCGTGTACGCTGGGAACACATTCAGCGCGTTTACGAACTGTGCGACCGGAACGTCAGCGAAACTGCACGCCGTCTGAATATGCACCGGCGCACGCTGCAGCGCATTTTGGCAAAGCGAAGCCCGCGCTGATCACAGATCAAACCGCTTGTACGTTTTGCCTGTGATGTAGCCCGTCGACAGGGCGGCGGTTTCATCGGTCTTGTACGTCCGAAACCCCATTTTCGCGTAATAACGCAGCCCGCTGACATTGTCGGAACGGATGGACGCGTTGATCCACTGATAGCCGAGGTCGAAGCAGGCGGACTTTGTGGCTTCAAATAGCTGACTTCCAATGCCAGTTCCGGCTTGCGTGATATGGGCAAATGTTGCGATATCCGCGGCTTCTGGTGGCAATTTAGTATTGGGCACTGCGTATTGATATCCAACAACATCACCCGCTGCATCGGTTGCCACGTGCCAGCTGGACCGTTCCGGCGCGCGCGCCATGTAGCGGATCATGTCATTACCGCTCATCATCTGCTCGATAGCCGTTGTGGAGCCGTCTTCGATCAGCGGATTGAGCACGTCCGCCATACCTTGGGCATCTGAATGCAATGCGCGTCTGACCTGAATCATAGCTGCTCCAGTAGTGTTTGATGCCGCTGTGTATACAGGTCGCGGACCTCGACCGGCGGGCGAAGGGTGATTTCCAAGCCTTGCAGAACATCATCATTCGGGCGGCCAAAAAACTTGGTCGCCTCTGATACCGAAAAGCCCGCTATGCGCGTTGCCTCTAACCATGCACTGATTTTGTCTGCTTTTTTTATCTGCGACTTGACCGCCTTCGGCAGGACAATGGGCAATCCAAAGCGCAAATGTATTGCCGCCGTCAGCCGTTCGTCCAGCGCGCCGTATTCTGGCCCAACGGCGGCTTTCACTGGCGATATCATGTCGCCGATCACATATTCCGGCGCGTCGTGCAAGAGTGCAGCGAGTCGCCATTTGATCGGTGCATCTGGGTTCAAGCGACCAAAGATTGCTTCCACGAGCAAAGAGTGTTCTGCGACCGAATAGGCGTAGTCACCTGCGGTCTGCCCGTTCCACCGCGCAACAAAGGCTAACCCGTGCGCAATGTCTTCGATTTCGATATCGACGGGGGTCGGATCAAGCAGATCCAGCCGCCGGCCAGATAACATGCGCTGCCACGCGCGCGGGCGCTTAGGGGGCATTGTGACTCCTGAAATTGGAAACGGGATTTAGCGCCTGTCGAGGTCCCTTGCAAATTTTATCCGGCCAAATGCCTTGTTTTGGCAAACAGCCCGCACATGCGCTCTTGGAGTATTCGTTTGATTTGCATTCCAGGGTCAGAATTGCGCTGGGTTTACCTATCAGATTGTCAAACGAAACCCGCTTTGGTATCGGACACCGGCCCGCACACCGCGGGGTTATTGGATGCGAGGCAGCATGAGCAACGACTTTATCGTAAAAGACATTTCTTTGGCCGGATTTGGCCGGAAGGAACTCGATATCGCGGAAACCGAAATGCCGGGTCTGATGGCTCTGCGCGAGGAGTACGGCGAAGCAAAGCCGTTGAGTGGCGCGCGTATCGTTGGCTCGTTGCATATGACGATCCAGACCGCAGTTCTGATCGAAACGCTAACAGCTCTGGGTGCCGATGTGCGCTGGGCGTCCTGCAACATCTTTTCCACACAAGACCACGCAGCGGCGGCTATTGCAGAAGCGGGCGTTCCGGTGTTCGCGGTCAAAGGGCAAACATTGGAAGAACACTGGGATTATCTGGACAAGTCCTTCATGTTTGATGACGGGCCCAACATGATCCTCGACGATGGTGGTGATGCTACGCTCTACGTGCTTCTGGGCGCGCGCGCTGAAGCTGGCGAAGACATTATCCCGGTGCCGACATCCGAAGAAGAAGAAGTGATCAAGGCGCAAATCAAAAAGCGGATGGCGCAGAGCCCAGGGTGGTTCACCAAGACACGGGATCAAATCAAGGGTGTATCAGAAGAGACTACGACCGGCGTGAACCGTCTTTACCAACTGGTGAAAGATGGCCAATTGCCATTCCCGGCCATCAACGTGAATGACAGTGTGACCAAGTCGAAATTCGACAACAAATACGGGTGCAAAGAATCGTTGGTGGATGGGATTCGCCGTGCAACCGACACCATGATGGCGGGTAAGGTAGCCGTTGTTTGTGGCTATGGCGACGTGGGCAAGGGGTCGGCTGCGTCATTGGCCGGGGCCGGGGCCCGCGTGATCGTGACCGAAGCCGATCCCATTTGCGCTCTTCAGGCGGCCATGGACGGATTTCAGGTCACGACGTTGGAAGACGTGATCGATACCGCCGACATTTTCATCACAACAACTGGCAACAAAGACGTGATCCGCATCGAGCACATGCGCGAGATGAAGGACATGGCGATCGTTGGCAACATCGGCCACTTCGACAATGAAATTCAGGTTGCCAACCTAAAGAACCACAAATGGACCAATATCAAGGAACAGGTTGATATGATCGAAATGCCGAATGGCAATCGATTGATACTATTGTCCGAAGGCCGCCTGTTGAACTTGGGGAACGCCACGGGGCACCCTTCATTCGTGATGTCGGCCTCGTTTACCAATCAGGTTTTGGCTCAGATGGAGCTGTGGCAAAAAGGCGAAGAGTACAACAACGACGTCTACATCCTACCAAAGCATCTGGACGAGAAGGTTGCGCGCCTGCACCTGGCTCGGATCGGGGTGAAACTGACGGAGCTCAGCGCTGAACAAGCGTCTTACATCGGTATCAAACCAGAAGGTCCTTTCAAGCCAGACCACTATCGCTACTAAGTTGCGGGCCGCCAATAGCGGCTCGAAGACTCAATTTTTCTTGTGTCAACACCGACCGCATATATTGTGGATTGAGCAGCGAGCAAAAACAACGAGCTGCACAAGTGTTGGGCAAGTAAGGGAGTGAACTGCGATGGGCAAACGAGACGATTTGATAGCGCAATACGCAGATGATTTGAAAAACAAGTGCGGGGTTGAACCCGATATGGACCTGCTGACAAAAGTCACGATTGGGTGCGGACCTGCGATCTACAATGCTGATGCGTCTACCGTTGCAGCAAGCCAAGAAGGCGAACTTGAAACCGTAAAGAACAACTTTCTGATCAAGAAGTTGGGGTTGTCTGACGGTCCAGAATTGGACTCGGCCATTGCATCGGTCGTCGAGACATACGGCAAGTCAGAGCGCAACAAGTACCGCGCAGTGGTTTACTACATGCTCACGAAGCACTTCGGTAAGGAAGCCGTCTATGGTTGACCGTCCGGTCACCGGTTAAGTTAATCAAGCATTCCTGTTTCAAGATGTATTTGATGCACTTCGCATTGGCGAACTGGATGGGCACTCTGCTAGAACATCAGAGTGGTTGACCGGTGGGATTGTGGGGTTTTGGAGGGGCTTCGGCCCCTCCAATGTGTTTGGACGTTTGTTATTCCATGTACCTAGTCAGCTTGGGTCTGCCCCATTCGGCAAATCCGCATCCATTCCTGCTCTGTGACGGGCTGCACTGAGAGCCGGGAGTTTTTGACCAGAACCATGCCGGCAAGCTGTTCGTCCGCTTTGATCTGATCCAACGTCACCGGCATGGTAAAGCTGCGAATTGCGCGAATATCGACGCACTCCCAGCGCGTGTCGTCAGTTGTGCTGTCGGGATGGGCTTCGGCGCAGACTTCCACGATGCCAACCACGGCACGTTCCTTTTGGGAATGGTAAAAGAAACCTCGATCGCCGAGTTTCATCGTGCGCATGAAATTGCGCGCCTGGTAGTTGCGCACGCCATCCCATTCTTCGCCAACATCGCCTTTTTCCAGCTGCTGATCCCAGCTCCACGTTGATGGTTCGGACTTGAATAGCCAGTACGCCGGGGTGTGATCTTTGTCTTGCATTCAAATGCCTCCAAGCAATCGGCAAATACCGGTCAGGCCTTGGCCCCTTTCTTGCCGCTGCCAATCAAAGCCGGTTGTGATTGATCCAATGGCCAGCGCGGGCGCGCTTGCATGTCCAGACCATCCACATCGCGGCGCGCAAGTCGATCGGCAGCAGCATATGCAATCATGGCCGCGTTGTCCGTGCAAAGAGACATGGGCGGTGCCACAAACCAAAGACCATGTTCGTGACACATCGCATCCAGCGCGGTCCCGATCTGCGTGTTGGCGGCAACACCGCCGGCGACGGCCAACGCAGGCGTCCTTGGTTGTTCTGCAAGATAGATCTGTATGGCCCGGCGCGACTTTTCCACAAGCACATCCGCGATGGCGGCTTGAAAACTTGCACACAGATCTTTGCGGTTCTGTTGCGTCAGACCGCCTTGGACTGTCACCACAGCATCCCTTGCCCGCAAAACTGCTGTCTTCAAACCGGAAAACGAAAGATTGCAGTCCGCCCGATCAAGAAGTGGTCGTGGAAAGGCGTAGCACAGCGGGTCACCTTGGCGCGCTGCCGCCTCGACCGATGGCCCGCCTGGCTGCGGTAAACCCAGAAGACGGGCCACTTTGTCAAACGCTTCGCCCGGCGCGTCGTCAATCGTTCCGCCCAAACGGACGAATGCATCCGGGCCTTTGACGATCAAGAACTGGCAATGCCCACCCGAAACCAGCAAAAGCAAGTATGGGAATTCAAGCCCGTCCGTCAGCTGGGGCGTCAGCGCATGACCTGCCAGGTGGTTCACTCCGACCATCGGCACATCGAGCGCCGCACTTAGTCCCTTGGCGCACATCACACCGGCCATGACGCCGCCGATCAGCCCCGGTCCCGCGGTGACGCCGATACCGTCTATGCCCTGTAGGTCCATGTTGGCTTGCCGCAGCGCAGCTTTGACGCACACATCGAGTTTTTCGACATGCGCACGAGCTGCGATTTCTGGAACCACACCGCCAAACTCCCGATGCAGATCATCCTGACCGTACACCACAGAGGACAGAATTTCTGGCTTGTCGCCGACACGCACAATGGCGGCCGCCGTGTCGTCACAACTGCTTTCCAATCCCAGAATTGTCAGATGTGGTGCCATGGGCCTGCGCTTATCACCCCGTCGTCACGACGGTCGATCACGTGTTGTAGTAGTAGCCCAAGTACCAATCCACGAAGGCTTTGACACCGTCTTTCATGGATGTCGTAGGGCGAAAGCCGATCAAATCGCGAAGCAAATCCGTATCGGCCCAAGTTGCGGGCACGTCACCTGGTTGCATGGGCAAGAAGTTCTTTTGCGCCGTTTTTCCCAGTGCCTGTTCGATCGCTTCGATGAACTCGCCCAGTTTTTCGGGTGTGTTGTTGCCGATATTTACAACCCGCCACGGCGCGACGGGGCTAAGGCTATCTTTTTCTGAAACGGGTGTATCGCCCGGCGGGACATCGACCAGTGCCACAATCGCAGCGACCAGGTCATCAACATATGTAAAGTCCCGCAGCATATCGCCGTGATTGTATACGTCGATCGGGTCCCCGTTCAGGATGGCGCGTGTGAACTTGAAATATGCCATGTCGGGACGGCCCCACGGGCCGTAAACGGTAAAGAACCGAAATAACGTGGTCGGCAGCCCGTACAGATGTGCATAGGTGTGGCCGATGCCTTCGGTTGTTTTTTTGGTCGCGGCGTACAGCGACATAGGAAAGTCAGTGCGCTCAGTTTCTGTATACGGCATTGCGGAATTTGCGCCGTAAACGGACGAGCTTGACGCCACCAGCAGATGGGCAGGTTTTTGCGCACGCGCGGCATCAAACAATTCGAACGTACCGGACACGTTCGTTTCCAGATACGTGCGCGGTGCCTCGATGGAATGGCGAACGCCGGCCTGCGCGGCCAGATGAACAACAACCTCAGGAGCTTCGCTGTGAAAGACACCCGTCAACAGACCCGGTTCTTCGATTTTGCCAATCAAAGGCGTGAAGTGCGTGTTCTGATTCAAAAAGTCATGCCGGGCATGCTTCAAGGAAACATCGTAATACGGGCTGAGGCTGTCGAGGCCGATCACGCGCCAGCCAGCGCGCAACAGCGCCGTGCTGACGTGAAAGCCGATGAAACCCGCGGAGCCTGTGACCAATGCTGTTTTCATTGCGCCTAACTGCATGTGGCCTGTTGCCGAGTCAAACCGAAAAGGGACTTCTTTGCCGATCAATTCGCGCTATAAGCCATTGGATTATGTGGGTTCGGAACCGCCATGATTGAAGATACGCGCGGGCAGGACCGAACGCTTGTTGCGATTGTCGTGACATACAATCGTCTGGAAAAACTGCAATCTACGATTGGTCGGCTACTGGATGCATCGGATGCGGTGCTGCAACGGGTTCTGGTGATCGACAATGCGTCAACCGATGGCACAGCAGCATGGTTGGCGCAGCAGATTGATCCACGACTCACCGTCTATTCCAACCAGACAAACACCGGCGGTGCCGGTGGGTTTGCGCTGGGGATCGATCTGGCTACCCGCCTGTTTGATCCAGATTGGTTGGTTGTAATGGACGATGACGCGCGGCCTGCTCCCGGCGCGCTAGAGGCTTTTTCGGCAATGAATGTCGATGCCCATGACGCAGTTGCAGCCGCCGTTTACTATCCAGATGGCAAGATCTGCGAAATGAACCGGCCGTCGCGGAATCCGTTCCAAAGCGCGCGATTATTCCTTCGTTCGTTGTTCATGGGACGGAATGGTTTTCATATTTCTCATGATGCTTACAACGGCGGTGGCCAACATGTGGATGTCACGTCGTTTGTCGGGTTCTTTGTTTCCCGGGCGGGTGTTGAAAAAGCCGGCCTGCCTGACGCATCGCTGTTCGTTTATGGAGACGACGGGATATACACGCTGAGGCTCAGCCAAAAAGGTGGGCGCATTTGGTTCGCGCCCAGTCTTCGATTTGAACACGATTGCGCGACAATTCAGAACAAACGCTTTTTCCCGATGTGGAAGGTTTACTATTATCACCGGAACTTATTGATCATGTACCGTCAGGCTGCAGGTTGGCTGTTCTGGCCCGCATGTTTGCTTATTTTACCGCGATGGATTTTGTCCGCACGCCATCACAAAGAAGACCGTGATGTTTTTTGGAAACTTATGTCGCGCGCGATCCGCGACGGTGTCTCGCGCAAAACCAATGTGCCACACGCCGATATACTGGATATCTGCGCCCTACAGACAGCTGCGCAGGTCGAAAATGCACGCGGTTAATCATGGGATCCTCCGGTCAGACGTCATGGGAAAAGCGCCGGTATGAAAATTCTTTTCTACAACTGGGTTGATTTTCTGGATCCGGAGCGACGGGGTGGTGGCGTCACCGTTTACCAAAGAAACCTGATCTCCGAACTGTCGAGGGACGAAAGGCTGAATGTTTCTTTCTTGTGCTCTGGTCTGTCCTACGACGTCACAGGTGGCTCGCCGCGTTGGGAAAAACTGAAACATGGGCCAAAGTCTGCGGATTGTGAACGTTACGAAATCGTAAATTCAGGAACGATCGCACCTTCGCATCATTCATTCTTCGACCACGCACAGATCCGGCACCCGGCGACGTCCGAGGTTTTCTTTGATTTTCTGCGTGCCACAGGACCGTATGACATTGTCCATTTCAACAACCTTGAAGGCGTTCCGGCCGAGGTTTTGACACTGAAGGACCGTTGGCCAGACACACGGGTCATACTGTCGCTTCACAACTACTACCCTTTTTGTCCGCAAGTAAATTTCTGGCATCAGGAAAGCGCGCATTGCAAAGATTTCAAAGGTGGAACAGCCTGCGCGACCTGCATCAAACCGCAACCGCCCAAAGCACTGCTGAAAAAGGCCCACGCATTGGCCTATCGATTGAAGCGCAATGGTGTTGAACCGGGCTCTGCTGCTTTTGATCTCACTTTCAGACTTGTCTTTGGGGGTGGCGGTCGTGTTGTGAAGCTAGCCCGCAGTTTGAAAGGCCAAGGTCAGCCAACCGATCCTGTGACGCCAACCGCGCAAGGCGAATGGTTTTACGAACGCCGCACAAAGATGATCAATTTGATAAACACGTATTGCGACCGGGTTTTGTGTGTCTCCGATCGTGTGTGCGACATTGCAAAGCAATACGGAATAGACCCTGACAAGGCTGTGACCAGCTACATTGGTAGCCGCGAGTCCGACAGATACCTGGAAACCGCACCGCGCGCTTCATTGCTTGCGGACAACGACAAACTGCGCCTTGGATTCTTGGGATACATGCGGGCCGACAAAGGATTTTTCTTCCTCGTAGACGCGCTTCAAAGCCTACCGGACGACTTGGCGAAACGCGTTCACCTTCTGGTGGCGGCCCGCAAAGGCACGCCAGACGCCATGGCGCGGCTTTCCGAACTGAAAGGGCATTTGGGTGGCCTCACCCACAAGGACGGGTATCAACACGCAGAACTAGACCAAATCGCTGCGGAAATCGATTTGGGTGTCGTGCCGTCGATGTGGGAAGACAACCTGCCCCAAACTGCGATTGAACTGCACGCGCGACACGTTCCGCTTTTGACGTCGGATCGCGGCGGCACACCAGAGCTGGCTAAGTTCGCAGGGCTGGTTTTTCGCGCAGGTAATCACGGTGACTTCGTCCAAAAGCTGTACGACATCTTGGCAGGTCGCGTCACGACCCAAGAATATTGGTCCAACGCTATAGCGCCCATGGATATGGCGCGTCACATCGCAGCTCTGCGCGGCCACTACGAGATCTAAGTTAGTCTGCTCGTCACGAATGGGCACTCTGTCCAATGGACAGACACATGCTGATCAAACACCACATCGCGGCCTTCAGAGGCCATGGCCAGATACTTTCTGTACTCCTCAGCATCATTGAAGTGTTGCTTGCGACCGACTTCTTCCAGCGCCTTTTTCCGAAAGGCTGCGTTGTACTTGAAGTGACCAAAGAAAAACTCGCGTTCAGCCAGTTCAACACCTGAAACGTAATGCAGACCAGCCGACAGGCGGTGCAGTGGCGAATACTTCAAGAGCGCGATCTTCTGGGCAACAAACAGTTCGTTGCGTGATCCGGGGATCAAGCGGTGCCGTACGGATGATGTCCAGGTTGGGGCGTTTGAGTAAGGTCCGCGCCCGAACGATGTTCTGAGGAATGGCGAACGATCAACAAACCCGGTTTCCGCAAAAGGGTCCATGGAGTCAAAAGTCGCTTCAGACAATGAGCCCTTGGGGTACATGTCCAGCATAAAAACCCGGGCTGCTGTTGCTGATGCCATGGTTTCGGATTGCACGAGGTTCACAAGTGAGGCGTTCTGCGTGGTTTCCCAAAAAAGCAGCTCATCCGCATCTGCCACCAAAGACCACTGCCCGATCCGATAATGAGCGAGTAAAGCTTGCTGCCATGCGACCCCGTACTGCGAATGGCTGTATGCCGTATCGACCGAAAAAAGCGCCACGTCCGGCTGATCGGCCAAGAATTCAAGACTGCCGTCGTCCGAGCAATTGTCGGCAATCAAAAAGCTCTCAACTCCCAAACGCCGGTAGTGTGAAAGAAAATGTGGCAGCATGAACATCTCGTTGCGCATACAGGCAACAACTGAAACCGCCGCTTCGCGTGCGGCTCCCAGACGATCGACGCCCGATACCATTTCCAAAGCATTGGTCCCGGCCCCAAGGGTCGCTGGCACGAACGTGGGCCAAATCTTCTTTGGGTTCAAACCCGGTGCATCCAGCCGGTCCTGCGCGGTTGCCAGTGCCTCCGAGGCATCCAAGTGTACCAATTTAACGGGTACGGATTGGCTGGCGTCAAAACTGTTCAACCAACGCGCAACAGGGATGCCCCGCCTGGACTCCCGTCGGCGTATGGTGATCCTATAGTCTTCATTCTGTGGCCTGATGCCCCTGAGGGCCAGCAGGTCACCCAGCAGTTTGTCTTCCATGAAAGAGACCTGCATCAGCAGCTGCCCTTCAGGGCTGCTTGATGCATCGAGGACCGCACTCATGGCTGTACGGCTTAGCGCATATCCAGAACCTCCATCGCAGTAGTCCGATGGCTCCGGCGACTTGTCCAACTCAAACAAACCACGCTGAGACGTTGACTTTGCATTGTGCCAGGAACGATCCAACTGACCGGTGTGCCGGTACAGTGTCCGGCCATAGTAATCGAATGTCCGATGGTTCAGCGCTGCAAAGAACGCCTCTGCATTCAGAAAGCAGTCATCATCCACCTTGACCACGTGAGCATATCGCGTGTGGTCGTGCACCCACTTGACCAGAGCGAGGGTTTTTTGGGGCAGTCCTTCGTAATCGTCCGGC
>CAWUIW010000031.1:0-18474 GCA_963922515.1 uncultured Rhodobacterales bacterium
AGCCAGCGTCAGATACACATGACGCCAGCCACTTTCCGCCAGCATGCCCGCCAGAACCGTAGGCCAAATCGCCCCGGACAGGTAGTTGCCGCTGGCTGCGAGCGCGACGGCAATGCCGCGCCGTTTCAGAAACCAGTGCGATACATCGGCAATCAGCGGACCGAACCCCACAGCGCTGCCCAAGCCAAGCAGCAAATGGGCGAGGGAAAGCGTCCAGATACCCGGTGCGATGGTGCTAACGGCAAAGGCTGCGGCGATGGCGATGGCCGCTCCGTTCAAGGCAAGGGTGACACCGAACCGATCAACCAAACGCCCGATCAGCATATTGCCCAAGGCAAATCCAACCATCGTCAAGGTGTATGGCATTGACGCATCTGCGCGGCTCAGGCCCAGTTCCGCTTCGACCGCGGGCATCACCACGATAACCGACCACATGCCAACATTTGCGACCGTTCCAATCAACAACGTGATCAGAAGGCGAAGCCAGGAATAGCGACTGTCGTGTATTTCGGTGCTCACTTGCGGACCCTAGGACCGGGCCACGCCGTTCGCAGTTAATTTGATCAAAATTTTTCGACCCAAGGTCGCAGCTCTATTTCCCACGCCCAAGCGGACGGGTGCTGGTCCAGGAAATGCAAGTAGCTCTGCGCGATTGCATCTGGGTCCAACCACTTGTTTTCCGGGTTGTCATCTGGGGTTTTGGTGATGCCCCCGTCAATTACGAAATGCCCAACGTGGATCCCCTGCGGGTGCAACTCGCGCGCCAAACTTTGGCACAATCCACGCAGTGCAAACTTGCCCATCGCGAATGTCGACGACAGGGGAAATCCCTTGACCCCCGCCGAGGCACCCGTGAACAGAAGGGCGCCTTGTCCATTTGGCAACATGCGCTGCGCAGCGTGTTGTGCCATCAAGAACGCGCCATAGGCTGAAACCAGAATCGCGTTTTCCACGAGCACTTGGTCGAGTTCGGTGATGCCACCGCGCACCCGCGCGGACGGATTGTAGACTGCAACCTCCAACGCGCTACCGGTCGCGTCGACCTCTTGAAACAGACGAGCCATATCATCGCGGTCCCGGGCGTTGCAGTTGACCAGCCTGGCGCCGGTTTCACGCGCCAAATCGGATAGGTCAGATGTGTCGCGCGACGCCAGTACAACATCGTAACCACGTTGGGATAGCGCACGTGCCAGTGAGGCGGATAAACCGGCGCCGGCGCCGATGATCAGTGATGTGGGCATGGCGGGTCTCCTTTGTGGGTCAACTCTTGCAAGCCTAGCACGCCGAGCGCATCACAGAAAACTCGCGTACTGCGCACTGGCGCACAGGCTTTGCTCAACAGAGCCATTGGCGCGAGATCAGGATCAGGTCAGCGCGTTGAGCGATACCTGACGATTGTTGTATCCTGCGCCACAACCGCGCCCAGCCGATTTGGGGACAACCGGAATGACCATGCTCAGATTGTCCGACTGTATGAAGGTCGCTCTTTTTGTGGCTATCGCCTTGGCCAACACCGCCGCATTGGCAGTTGAGAGGCCGCAGGGACTGCTGTGGAACCGCTCCGGATTGCCGGCAACACTGCCATTGCAGATCAAGACCAACCCAGGGTCTGACTATCTATTGCATCTTGTTCCCCGCGGTACAGACAAGGTTGTGCTGGCCGCTTATGTGCGGGGCGGCGAGTTCTTTCGCGTGCTCGTGCCGCCTGGACAGTTTCATTTGCACTTCGCATCCGGACCTACATGGCACGGAGAAACGCGCCTGTTTGGGTCGGATACCATCCTGTTCGCCTTGGGCACAGCGCTGACGTTCGACGCAAAGATCAGTCGCAAGGAAGGTCATCTGGTGGACTTGCGGGATCTAGACAACATCGCCGTCAAGACCTTTGCTCTGTGTCAGCGCCGCACCCGAGAGCCAGATCCGTCAGTCCTCCGCGACAGCTACGGAAAACCACCTGACGCACCGTTTGACCGGCATTTGCTGCGCCCGCTTGATGACGCCTTCATCCGGTTTGACATTTACTCCGGCGTGTGCGGTTAACCGGCACCTAAGCTGGCATCACACAGGCCGCGCGCTTCGCGGTGGGCGCGTCAACCACTTTGCGGGTCGATCAGTTTTCGCAAGACACGGTCCTTGGAAATCTGGCCGATCAGCGTGCCGTTTTCCATCACGCCAAGGGGTCCGTCCGTTCCGCCCAGCTTCTGCATCACTGCACGGATGTCCGCCTCGGCCGGAACAGTCACTTCGGGCGTTCCGTTACACGGTTCCAGAACATCGCGGGCCGCCAAAACACCCAAGGGGTTCATATGCGCAACAAAGTCGGCCACGTACGCATCCGCGGGTTTCGAAAAAATCTGTTGCGGCGTACCGCATTGTACGATCCGGCCGCCTTCCATGATGGCGATGCGGTTGCCAATCTTAAAGGCTTCGTCCAGGTCATGGGACACGAACACAATCGTCCGCTTCAGGGTTCTTTGCAGATCAAGCAGCTCGTCTTGCAGTTTCGTACGAATGAGCGGGTCAAGCGCCGAAAACGGTTCATCCATCAGCAAAATGGGCGCTTCGGTTGCGAAAGCGCGGGCAAGTCCCACGCGCTGCTGCATTCCTCCCGACAGCTCGCCGACCTTTCGATCTGCCCAGTCGGATAAACCAACCAGCTCCAGCTGCTTTTCCGTTTGCTGGCTGCGCCGCTGTTTCGGCATACCTGACAGCTCCAGCCCCAGCCAGACGTTTTCACGCACGGTTCGCCATGGAAAGAGACCAAATTGCTGGAAAACCATTGCGATATGGTTTTGGCGCATGTTGCGCAAAGTGGACGCATCGGCATGTGTCACATCCACCATTTCGCTGCCGTTGCTGACCTTTACCGCGCCCCGGATCACCGGATTAAGTCCGTTCACCGCACGCAAAAGCGTGGATTTGCCAGACCCAGACAGACCCATGAGAACGAGGATCTCACCTTTTTCAACCGACAGGGAACAATCATGCACACCAAGGACTTGCCCTGTGGCTTCTTTCACTTCCGCGCGATTTTGTCCCTTGTCCATCAGAGCAAGGGCGCTGCGTGGATTGTCCCCGAAAACTATGGATACGTTTTCAAACTGAACCGCAGTCATTGATCAATTCTCCACGCGCAGGACGCGGTCCAGCATGATGGCCACAACAACGATAATGATACCGGATTCAAAGCCCAAAGCCGTGTTGACCTGGTTCAGAGCCCGAACCACAGGCACACCCAGCCCGTCTGCACCCACCAGGGCCGCGATCACCACCATGGACAGCGACAGCATGATGGTCTGATTGAGCCCTGTCATTATTTGCGGCAAGGCATAGGGCAATTCGACCTTCCACAACGTCTGTTGGTTGGTGGCCCCAAAAGCACGCGCCGCTTCCAATAGTGGCTGGGGTGTTGAAGACACGCCCAAGTGCGTCAGCCGGATTGGCGCGGGAAGCACAAAAATGACGGTAGCAATCAGGCCCGGCACCATACCGATTCCGAAGAAGACGATGGCAGGGATCAGGTAAACGAAGGTCGGCAGCGTTTGCATCAAGTCCAAAATTGGGCGCAGCACAAGGTAAAGCCTGGGACGATGTGCAGCAGCGATGCCAATGGGAACACCGACGGCCATGCAGACAACGCAAGACGACAATACAAGGGTCAGGCTTTCCGTGGTCTCTTCCCAGTAGCCTTGGTTCAAGATGAACAGAAACCCGAGCACGACAAGAAGCGCCGTTTTCCAATTGCGTTGCAACACCCAAGTGATCGCTACGAAAATCGCAATGATGATCAACGGATGGGGCGTTTGCAGAAGCCACAAAATTCCTTCAATCAACTGTTCCATGATCCAAGACAGCCAATTGAAAAAAGGCTCTCCGACGTCTTGAAGCCAGTCAAAGGCGCGTTTGGCGGTCTTGCCGACCGGGATTTTGTAGTCGGTCATCCATTCCATGGGCGTGCTCCATTCGAAATAGGATTTGCACCCCATTCTGAAACAGAACCTCTCTGCCCGCCATGGGCAGAGAGGTGTTTTCTGGTCGTGTCAGCAGAGGTTACTTTCCGAGCGCCGCGTTAACGGCAGCAAGCGCGTCGCCGCCATCGAGGGTCGTTACCCCGTCAAGCCAACCCGCGATAGCATCCGGGTTCTCCGCGAGCCAAGCCGATGCGGCATCTTCTGGATCCTCGCCGTCGTTCAGGATCGCGCCCATGATTTCGTTTTCCATGGCTAGCGAGAATTTCAGGTTGCCCAGAAGCGCACCAACATTGGCACACTCATCGACATATCCCGCACGTGTATTGGTATAGACGGTGGCTCCGCCAAGGTCCGGTCCGAAGTAATCATCGCCGCCCGTCAGATACCCCATGTCAAAATTGGCGTTCATCGGGTGGGGTTCCCATCCAAGGAACACAACAGGGTCATCGTCACCGGCCCGGGCCACTTGCGCCAGCATGCCCTGTTCCGAGCTTTCGACCACTTCAAACCCTTCAAGACCAAATGCGTTCGACGCGATCATGTCCATGATCAGGCGGTTGCCATCATTGCCGGGTTCGATCCCGTAGATCTTTTCATCAAGCGCATCGCGATGCGTGGCGATGTCGGAAAAATCGGCGATCCCCAGATCCATCGCGGCCTTGTTCACGGCCAGAGTGTATTTCGCGCCCTCAAGGTTTTCACGCACGGTGTCTACGGTACCCGCGTCGCGGTATGGCGCGATATCGCCTTCCATTGTCGGCATCCAGTTGCCAAGGAAGATGTCAATGTCGCCTTCGGCCATCGCCGTGTAGGTCACTGGTACGGAAAGAACTTTAACGTCAACGTCGTATCCAAGCGCTTTGAGTACCGTACTTGTTGCCGCCGTTGTCGCGGTGATATCGGTCCACCCTACATCAGAAAAAGTCACGTTCGAACAGTCGGCGAAGGCCGCGCTGGCCATGGCGGACAGCGCCAGACCGGAAAGGGTCGATTTGAGTTTCATTGAGCACTCCCTGGTTCGTTTGCTTGTTGTATGCGCCAGTTAATGTGGTTGTCGGTTTGTTCGTCAAGGTGAAGGCGCTTCGCTGTTCCAAGATAAACCTCGGGTGCCGTGTGCAACACATCAGTGGAGCCCGATAGAAACGCGTCCGCCATAAATTGTGCCGTAGCGTGACCGGAGTTGTTCGAGAAACTGAAGATCACAGGGGTTACAAGTCTTGTCGCGCGCGGTCATCGCCAAGGCTTAACCCGCACCAAAGGGCGGAGAGGTCAACGTACCGCGCCCAAGCAATAGGGGGCTTTCATGACTTCGGACGTGCGCACGCCTGGCCCCAACGCGCATGGCCGGCGCCCGTGCATTTCACGAGCTGCGCTGGAACATGCACAACTTGCAGCACCTCAAAAATCCAAATTCTCCACACTGAGCGCATTTTGCTGAATGAACTCGCGGCGGGGTTCCACGACATCGCCCATCAACTTGGTGAAAATGTCGTCAGCCTCTACCAAGTCATCGACCCGCACTTGCAAAAGGGTGCGCGCATCAGGATCCAAGGTGGTTTCCCAGAGTTGATCGGGGTTCATTTCGCCGAGCCCCTTGTACCTTTGCAAGGTCAGCCCCTTGGCCCCTTCATCCAGAATGGCTTGCAGCAACCCAAGCGGCCCATAGATCACTTGGCTGCGGTCCTTTCGGTTCAGCGTTGCGGCGGTGCCGTATACCTCTTGCAGGCCTTGGGTGAAGCTACCTGTCTTCCGGGCTTCGCCGGACCGCAGCATCGGACCATCAAGCGTGCGCACTTCTTCCACTCCACGCAGGATCCGTGCCAAGCGAATGCCCTTGTTTTGCGTGATGCGGCCTTGCCAGCCTCGTTCGTACTCCAAAGCAATCAGATCAAGACGCGCGGCGACCTTGTCTGCCACACCTTGCAAATCTGCATCAACGGCGCCCGGTACAAACGCACCTGCGATGGCCGCCTGTTCCAGGATATGTCGCGGATAATGGGTTGGAAACGCATCAAGCACACGTTTGAGCTGCCGGGCATCATCCACCACCCGCGCCAGATCCTGACCCACGATCTCCTCACCGGTACCAAGCCGCAGCACGGCGCCCTCGACCCCTTGCTGGATCAGGTACTCGTCCAGCGCAGCTTGATCTTTCAAATAAACCTCGGACTTGCCGCGTGCGACTTTGAACAGCGGCGGTTGCGCGATGTACAAATAACCACCCTCGATCAGCTCCGGCATCTGACGGTAGAAAAAGGTCAACAACAGAGTCCGGATATGCGCGCCATCGACATCGGCATCGGTCATGATGACGATCTTGTGGTACCGCAGTTTCGAAATGTTGAATTCGTCCCGCCCGATCCCGGTGCCCAACGCCATCACAAGATTGCCAATCTCCTGACTTGACAGCATGCGGTCGAACCGGGCGCGTTCCACGTTCAGAATTTTCCCGCGCAACGGCAAAACAGCTTGTGTGCGCCGATCGCGGCCGGTCTGCGCCGAGCCCCCAGCGCTATCGCCTTCGACAAGGAACACTTCGGTCTTGGACGGGTCTTTTTCGGAACAATCCTTCAATTTGCCGGCCAGATAATTCACGTCCATGGCCGTCTTGCGGCGGGTCAGTTCGCGTGCCTTGCGGGCTGCTTCACGGGCCAGCGCAGCTTCAATGATCTTTCCGACGATCACCTTGGCTTCGTTCGGGTTTTCCTCGAACCATTCAGCCAATTTTTCGTTCATCAACCCCTCGACGGCGGGGCGCACCTCGGAACTCACCAGTTTGTCCTTGGTTTGCGACGAAAACTTGGGGTCCGGCACTTTGACCGACAGCACGCATGTCAAACCTTCGCGCGCGTCGTCACCGGTGAAGCTGACCTTTTCCCGTTTCGCGATCCCGCTGGATTGGGCGTAGTTGTTGATGGTTCGCGTCAACGCGCCACGAAAGCCCGCAACATGTGTGCCACCGTCGCGCTGGGGGATGTTGTTGGTGAATGGCAGAACCGTTTCATGGTAGCTGTCGTTCCACCACATCGCGATTTCGATCCCGATCTCATCCCGTTCGCCGGCGATATAGATCGGTTCCGACATGACAGAGGTTTTTGAACGGTCGAGGTAGCGTACAAATTCCTTTACGCCGCCTTCATAGAACAACTCGGTTTGCAAGGCATCAGCCGGACGCTCGTCGATCAAGATGATATGCACACCGGAATTCAGGAACGCCAGTTCGCGCAGCCGCTTTTCAAGTGTTTCAAAACTGTACTCAAGATCGCTGAACGTGTCGGTCGATGCCAAAAAGCGCACTTCTGTACCGGTTCGTCCGTTGGCATCCCCGACAACGCGCAAATGTTCGGTCGTTTCTCCATGCTCGAAACGCGCAAGATGCTCTTTTCCATCGCGCCAGATGCGCAGCTCTAGCCAGACTGACAGCGCGTTTACAACCGACACGCCAACGCCGTGCAAGCCGCCCGAGACCTTGTACGAATTGCTGTCAAATTTGCCGCCTGCATGCAGCTGCGTCATGATAACTTCTGCCGCTGACACGCCTTCTTCTTCGTGGATACCCACCGGTATACCGCGGCCGTTGTCGCTGACCGATACGGAGCTGTCGGCATGGATTTTGACGGTCACCGCGTCTGCATGACCGGCCAGCGCCTCGTCTATCCCATTGTCGACAACTTCATACACCATGTGGTGCAGACCAGAGCCATCGTCCGTGTCACCGATATACATGCCGGGACGCTTGCGAACAGCCTCTAAGCCCTTGAGAACCTTGATTGAATCGGCACCATATTCAGCTGGGGTTTGCTCGTTTTCCGCCATGCATTCGCCTTTAGTCTTTTGATACATATTCCTAGCGGTTTCAGAGCGGATTGTCACGCAACTGACACAAGATTTTGTAGGGCGGCGACAACGGGTTAGACCCCGAAGTCGCAGGGGTGCAGACACGCCGCAACGACACGAATTCAGGCGGGGCCCTGCAGCATCAGGCTAAGTAAATGGGATCACCAAACCGACACAGATCAGCAACCCACCCGCGATCAGATTGGCGCGCCGAATGGCATGGGGCGACTTGATGAAACGGCGCATGCGATCAACGAAGAGCGCGAACGCGAGGTTACCAATAAACGGCACAACCATCGACAACATAACGATTACGGCTACATCGATTTGGGTGACTTGGCTCAGATCAAAAAATCCCGGCAGCACACCCATGTAGAACAGAATGGCTTTGGGGTTGCTCAGAATAACAACGACACCAGCAATAAAACCGGCCCACAAACCAGGGCGCGTCAAAGATTTGTTTTCCGAGATGCCCGCGTCTGCATGTCGTATCACCGACCAGCCCATGAATAGAAAAACCGCGCAGGCGACCCATCGCAACAAGATCAAGAACCCATCAAACTCGGACACAATCCAGCTGACACCCACGACGGCCAGCAAGGGCCAAACCATGTCGCCAACAGCCACGCCTAACGCCAGGGGCCAAGCAGCCGAAAACCCGCCGGACATGGACCGGGCCACAAGCGCCAACCACACAGGACCGGGTGTAAGGAACAAAATCAGCAGCGCACCTGAATACAGCGCCATTTGACCGATGGTGAGAGTCATGCCAATCGTCCTTGCTCATCCAATGTCCAATACGGGTTCATCGCGACTTCCCATATGTGTCCATCGGGGTCTGCATACATCCCAGAATACCCACCCCAGAAAACCTTGGCCGGACGCGCCAGCACCTCGGCTCCAGCATCTACAGCCGTGTTGAATGCAGCATCATCCTCTGTTTCCGTTGCAAAGTTCTGCGCCAACGTCATGGCTCCGGTTCCAAGCTCGGAAAGTGGACGGCCAAGGTCTTCGGCGAGTTTCTGGCGCCGGTACAGCATCATTTTCTGGCCGGACATTGCAAAAAAGACGCTGTCGTCTAGCTCGGTTTCTCGCACCCAGCCCAGCGCTTCGTAAAATGCGCGGCTTTGGTTCAAATCGTTGACTGACAAGCTGATCAAGGTGACGCGATTAACATTCATTGCCGAAACTCCACACGGCTATCGCCGGCCACTTCCACAACTTCGAACCTTTGCGTCCGGTGCCCCAGATCTTCGAACAGTTCAGGCCCGGTCCCCGTCATCCAGGCCTGCACGCCCAGCGC
This sequence comes from uncultured Rhodobacterales bacterium, assembly GCA_963922515.1. Taxonomy (GTDB): domain Bacteria; phylum Pseudomonadota; class Alphaproteobacteria; order Rhodobacterales; family Rhodobacteraceae; genus JACOMT01. Next base: position 9,112 of record CAWUIW010000031.1, read on the forward strand.
GCAGATTTCGTCGTACAGGGCGGCGCGTCGGTCTGCGTCAAGGTGTGCGGCAACCTCGTCGAGTAAGAGCATGGGAGCAGTACCTGACCGTTCCAGCAGCGCCCGCGCATTCGCCAGGATCAACGAAATCAAAAGTGCCTTTTGTTCGCCGGTTGAACACGCCCTAGCCGGCACCCCTTTGGCGGCAAAAGCACCATACAGGTCAGCGCGATGTGGCCCGACAAGTGTGCGACCCGCAGCAATGTCACGAAACCGGCTTTCAGCAAATGCGTCCCGCAGATCCGATACGGTTGCCGGCATCTCGCCTTCGGATTGCACCAAGGCCAGCTCGGCAACCGGAAACAGGGTCTTTGCCTGTGCCTGCGCCGTGACCAGCTCGGCCAGCACGCGTTCGCGCGCCATATGTATTTCATGTCCACTGTCCGCCATCTGCGCCTCCAAGGCCGCATACCAACTGGCATCCCGCACCTGATCCTTCAGCAATCTGTTGCGCTCTCGCATGGCTTTTTCGTAGGTCAACGCATGCGCCGCGTGCCGGGGATCAAAACTCAATACCATTCGATCCAGAAATCGGCGCCGCCCTTCGGCCGCTTCGATCCAAAGACGATCCATGGCTGGGGTGAGCCAAACAACAGAGGCCACCTGCCCGAGGTCGATCTGACTGGCCGCCTTGCCATCGATGCGGACTTGGCGTGCAGCGCCGGCCTCGGACCAGGTTTCGACTTCTCTGAGCCCTTGGTCTGACTTTACAGTCCCGCTCAGCTTCCAACCTGCGCCAAGCGATCTCCGGGCCATGTCTTCGGCACTGGCGCGGCGCATCCCGCGTCCCGGGGAAAACAGCGAAACCGCTTCGAGAATGTTGGTTTTCCCCGCACCGTTTGCGCCGAACAGTGCGATCGGCCTATCGTCCAATGCCAGCCGAGTGGCTGGATGGGACCGAAACTGACCCATCACAAGGGTTGTCAAAATAGGCATGAGAGCGGGTCCGCGTGTCGCCGGGACCACAGCAGCACAGGCCGTTTGTCAGACACGCATTGGCATGACAACATAGACCGCACTCTGGTCTGTCCCCTCGCGCATCAGGGTTGGATCGCCCGGCGAGTTGAACATGAAAACAGCATTCTCGCGATCCACCTGACTGGCAATTTCCAGCAAGTACTTGGCGTTGAAACCGATTTCCAACCGTTCGTCGCCGTAGGCAACCGCAAGCTCTTCTTCCGCCGCACCGCTGTCGGGCGCGTTCACCGACAAAACAAGCTTGTCATCGCCCAGTTGAAGCTTCACCGCGCGCGACCGCTCGGAGCTGACTGTGGCGACACGGTCCACCGCCTTGGCAAACTCGCCGGCGTCAACTTCTAGCTTGCGCGTATTGCCTTGTGGAATGACGCGGGAATAGTCAGGGAACGTCCCGTCAATCACCTTGGACGTCAGCGTAATTTCCGGCGTGGCGAAGCGAACCTTTGTCTCGCTCACAGAGACGGCGATATGCGTCTCATCATCGTCCAGCAGCTTGCGTAGCTCGCCAACCGTTTTGCGCGGAACAATAACCCCCGGCATGGTTTCTGCCCCATCGGGAACGTCGGCATCGATTCTGGCCAGACGGTGGCCATCGGTCGCCACGCACCGCAGTGATTTGCCGCCTTCTGGCGCATCTGCCACATGCATGAACACCCCGTTCAAATAATACCGCGTTTCTTCCGTGGATATGGCAAATTTCGACTTGTCAAATAGGCGGCGCAGAACCGGGGCCGGCGCGCTGAAATTCGAAGAGTACTCGGACGAAGCCATCACAGGGAAATCTTCCTTCGGCAGAGTGGCCAACGAAAAGTTTGATCGTCCGGCTTCAACGGTCAATCGACCGGCGGCGCTGTCGGCAGTCAAAACAACCAAGGCGCCATCCGGCAATTTGCGGACGATTTCATGCAGAGTCGTCGCGGAAACGGTCGTTGCGCCGGCCCGTTCCACCATCGCCGGTGCCTTGTCGACAACTTCGATGTCCAAATCCGTGGCGCGGAACTGTACGGCATCCCCTTCGGCTTCGATTAGGACATTGGCAAGGATAGGAATGGTGTTCCTGCGCTCCACGACCGATTGCGCCTGCGACACGGCCTTGAGCAAGGCACCGCGTTCAATACTGATTTTCATCTTCTTACCTCCGCACAGGCCGGGAAGAGCAAACTAGCGGTTTGCCCCTGCAGCACAAGAGTTTTTTCAGAAGTTGTCTGCAGGAACACGCGGACCGTCAAGCGCGCGCTCTGGGTCCGCTGCAAACGGTCAAAAGCGTCGCACAGAAGGCACAATGAAAAGCGCCGCAAGGCCATTCCTTGCGGCGCTTTGCGCGCTATAGCGTCACATCAGGCTTCCAAAGCGCGTCGCAACATTTCGACATCTTCGGCGATCTGCCCGTCTGTGAGTTTCAGCTCTTCGATGCGTTTGACACCGTGCATGACCGTTGTGTGGTCACGGCCACCAAATCGGCGTCCAATTTCCGGCAGTGACCGGCTGGTCAATTGCTTGCACAGGTACATCGCAACCTGTCGGGGCCGTGCATAGGACCGAAGCCGCTTGGGGCCCACGATGTCACTGATACGAATGTTGTAATACTCAGATACTTTGCGCTGGATTTCTTCGATCGAAATCTTGCGTTCCGATGCGCGCAGAACATCCGCAAGGCAATCTTGCGTCAGTTCCATATCAATTTCGCGGCCGACAAGAGAGGCAAAAGCGAAAAGCCGCGTCAGCGCGCCTTCGAGCACGCGCACATTGGTAGAAATACGATGCGCCAGGAATTCCAGGACACCGTCCGCGATTTGCAGGTCAGGATAGCTGGACCGATACTGCTGCACCTTGATCTGGAGAATGCCCAGCCGCAATTCGTAGTCGGTAGGATGCAGATCTACGACCAGCCCGCACTGCAAACGGGATTTGACGCGATCTTCAAGGTCCTTGATTTCGCCCGGCGCCCGATCGGCAGAGATAATGATCTGCTTGTTCTGGTCAACAAGCGCATTGAATGTGTGGAAAAACTCTTCCTGCGTGCTGTCTTTGCCCGCAATGAACTGAACATCGTCGACCATAAGCACGTCGACCGACCGGAAAATATGTTTGAAGTCCATCATCTTGCGCTCGCGCAGGGCCTGCACAAAGCGGTACATGAACTGTTCGGCCGAAAGATAAAGCACGTTGAGGTCGGGGCGGTTTTCGCGCAACTCCCACGCAATCGCGTGCATCAGGTGCGTCTTACCCAGACCAACACCGCCATACAGCACCAATGGGTTGAACGTCACAGGCCCGCCTTCGCTCACGCGTCGCGCAGCCGCGTGGGCAAGTTCGTTGGGTTTGCCGACAACGAATGAGTCGAACGTGAAGCGCGGGTCAAGCTGTGCAGCTTGCAACGAATCCGCGGGGTTCGACCCCGTGTCCGCCGAGGCGTCGTTTTCGGATTTGCGGGTGGGTAGGTCATCGTCCATAGGACCCTCGTTTGCGGGACGGGCAGTGGAGTTTGCAGCGACTTGGAACGTCACACGCTGTACGGATTCACCGGACTTGTTCAGTTCATACGCGATCAATTCGCCAAAATTTTGGCCGACATAATTGCCCATGAAGCTTGTGGGCACCTTAAACACAGCCACCCCGTCCTGAAGATCCGAGAACTCAAGCGGTTCGATCCAGGTTTTGAAATTATTCTGACCGACCGTCTTAAGCAGTCTTTGTCGCAGCAGTCCCCACATTTCTTGAGTCATTCGCGCCTCACGCATCCCTTATTTTTCGACCTTTTGGCCGTTCCACAGTCTTCGGCCAAAGCCGACGCGGTCCAACTCAGTCAGGGATGCGCGGCACCACTACCGCACATTTGCTCTATGTGAGCATAACACACACTTCTCTTGTCGCCCCCCAGCAGCAGGGTTCGCCAAAACCACACACATGTCATGACAGGGCCACGAGCCAGCCTGACAACAGGCTGGAAGCAGCACCAAGGCCCGTTTGCCTCGGTCATCGCATCAGTGCAATTTGGTGCCCGCCAAAGTGCGCTTAATGCGACCTGTCCCCCCAAGTAAGCGAGTGAATCGCTGTATCAGTGGTAGCAATTTCGTTTGCGAAGCGGCAATGAAACTCTGAACTTGACTCTGAGTTTGCGAGCAAAGAATCCTTCGCTCTTGCAGCAAAAACCGCAAAGAAAGAGGGTGCCGCAAATCGCAACACCCTCAAAGAAATACACAAAACTCTGATGTGTCTGTCCGCGTCAGCCCATTGCCTTTACGCGGGCAGCGAGACGCGACATTTTACGTGCTGCCGTATTTTTGTGAAACACACCCTTGTTGACTCCGCGCATCAGCTCGGGCTGGGCGGCTTTTAGCGCTGTTTGAGCAACAGCTTGGTCGCCGGAAGCAATGGCTTCTTCAACTTTGCGGAGATATGTACGGATGCGCGACCGGCGCGCTTTGTTTACTGCGAAACGCGACTCGTTTTGACGAGCGCGCTTCTTTGCCTGAGGCGAATTGGCCATGATGGTCCTTTTATCGGGTTCGTTTCGTTTCAGTTCGCGCCGCGACCCAAATGAAAACGTCTCCGTCTCTCAGGTTTGATTCGAGCCAAGCGGGCCGCACGCGCATGTATGACGGGCGCGTTTAGCGAATTCCGATGCACTTGCAAAGCCAAAAGTGACATAGGTCACTTGTCGCGGAACTGGGCCTCGCGCTTTTCAAGAAATGCGGCCATGCCTTCTTTTTGGTCCTCTGTGGCGAACATCGCATGGAACACGCGCCGCTCGAACAAAATGCCTTCGGACAAGGTCATCTCATAACTGCGATTGACGGCTTCCTTGGCCGTCTGCACCGCCAACATCGACTTTTCCGCGATCTTCTGTGCGATCAGCTGTGTTTCTTCCATCAGCTTCTTGGCCGGAACAACGCGGCTGACAAGGCCGCTGTGCTTGGCTTCTTCTGCATCCATGAAACGGCCGGTCAGGTTCATGTCCATCGACTTCGATTTGCCGACAAATCGGGTCAGGCGCTGGGTCCCACCCATACCTGCCACCACGCCCAGATTGATTTCGGGTTGTCCGAATTTGGCGTTGTCAGCCGCGATGATGAAGTCACATGCCATGGCCAGTTCGCACCCGCCGCCCAAGGCATAGCCGGAAACCGCGGCGATGATCGGTTTGCGGATCTTGCCGATCCGATCGATCGGATCGCCAAACAGGTTTGCGGTCGCCACGTCGACATAGCTCATCTCGGACATTTCTTTGATATCCGCACCCGCGGCAAAAGCCTTGTCAGATCCCGTAACGATGATGCAACGCACCTTGTCATTCTGATCGGCCTCTTCAAGCGCGGTGCACAGCTCGGACAGCAGCTGCTGATTCAACGCGTTCAACGCGTCTGGGCGATTGAGTTTGATGAGGGCAAGGTGGTCTTCAATCTCGACGATAATCGTCTCAAAGGCCATGTGGTTCGCTTTCGCTTGTTCCGTTTGCCGGAGACTCCTTATCACGAAGGCGCCACGGTTCAAGTTATCTTTGGCAAGACGGGCAATAGAACGAGGACCGACCAGACTGCACGTTCCGGACGACAACGCCGCCACAGCCCGCCCTGCGGCAGCCTTGGCCCTCGCGCCCGTAAACGTCGAACCTGTGTTGAAAGTAGCCCAGCTCGCCGTCGGCCTGGCGGAAATCGCGCAATGACGAACCGCCGGCCGCAATCGCCTCGCCCAGCACTTGGCGGATCACGGGCACAAGTCCGGCAACGCGAGGTGCCGCAATGCGCCCAGCCTTTCGAACCGGCGAAACACCTGCACGAAACAAGGCTTCGCAAACATAGATGTTGCCCAAGCCAGCCACGATCCGCTGGTCAAGCAGCGCAGCTTTCACCGGCGTGTTTTTGCTTTTGAAGGCATCGATCAGATAGGCTTCGTGAAAGGCGTTACCCAAGGGCTCTGGACCCAGAACCGACAACAGCTTGTGTTGCTCGGCTGTTGGCGTCGGCATCAAGTCCATCGCGCCAAACCGTCTTGGGTCATTGAAAGTAATCCGCGCGCCGCTTTCCATGTGAAATACAACATGATCGTGAGTTTCAGCAGCCGGATGGTCATGCACAAAGCGTCCAAGCGGATCGCCAGACACGATCATGCGCCCCGACATCCCCAAGTGGATCAAAAGCGTTTCCCCGGTGTCCAAGTCCGCCAGAATGTACTTTGATCTGCGGCGCAACTGCTCGACGCGCGCGCCCGTCAACCGGTCAGCCATGCGATCAGGAAAGGGCCAGCGCAAGTCGGGCCGGTTCACATCGGCGCGCGCGATCCTCACTCCTTGCATAACGGGCGCCAATCCGCGGCGAACGGTCTCAACCTCTGGCAATTCGGGCATATTCGGTTTCTATCTGGTTGGGGCATGCATTGTGCCTGCCTACAAGCGGCCTATAACAAAGCCGGAATGAAACGGCGGCAAGGCCCGATGACGACAGATAGTGAAAAAACCACCCATTTCGGTTTTGAAACCGTACCAGAGGCGGAGAAGGCCGGTCGCGTGCGCGGCGTGTTTACCTCTGTCGCGTCGAAATATGACGTGATGAATGATGTCATGAGCGTTGGGATACATCGCATTTGGAAAGATGCGATGATGGATTGGCTGGCACCACGGCCCGGACAAAAGCTGCTGGATGTGGCAGGCGGCACAGGTGACATCGCGTTTCGGTTTCTGAACCGCGCCGGCAGCGGACATGCTGCTGTGCTGGACCTGACCGAACCTATGCTGATCGAGGGCCGCCAGCGCGCCGAAGCCGAACAAATGGCCGATCAGATCGATTGGGTTGTGGGCGATGCCATGGCACTGCCGTTCCCAGACAACACGTTCGACGTTTACACGATCAGTTTTGGCATTAGAAACGTGACGCGCCCACAGGACGCACTGAACGAAGCGTTTCGTGTGCTAAAGCCCGGCGGTCGCTTGATGGTCCTTGAATTCAGCCAACTGCCCAACCCGATGATGCAACAGGCTTATGACCTATACAGCTTCAACGTCATTCCGCGCATGGGCCAAATGATCGCCGGGGACAGGGACAGCTACCAGTACCTTGTGGAATCGATCCGAAAGTTCCCAGATCAGGAAACGTTCTTGCAGATGGTTCGGAAGGCGGGATTTGAAAACGCGAAGTACCGTAACGTGACCATGGGCGTCGCCGCCCTGCATTCAGGTTGGAAAATCTAGGTGCGTGGTCCGCACAACATTTGGCGGTTGATCCGCACAGGTGCGACGCTCGAGCGGACGGGTGCAATGAGTGTTGTGCTGGACGCGTTCGAAGCACCACAAGCCTTACGGATCGTGGCTCGTACACTTGTTTGGCCGTTTAAGTGGCTGGGTGATAAGGGCGATCCATCAATGCCGCCTGCGACCAGAGCTTTGACAGCTCTTGGCCCTGCCTACATCAAGTTTGGTCAAGTCCTTTCGACACGCCCTGACGTGGTCGGCAGCGAACTTGCGCAGCAACTCCGCGTCCTGCAAGACAAGCTGCCCCCATTCAGCATCGAAACCGCCAAGGCCGAAGTGCAAAAAGAGTTGGGCGTTCCAGTTGACGAGGTGTTTTCCGAATTCAGCGAACCTATCGCTGCTGCGTCGATTGCCCAGGTGCATAAGGCGCGGCTGGCCGACACAGGCCAGGACGTTGCGGTCAAGGTGCTCCGCCCCAAAATCGAGCGCGCATTTCGCAAGGACGTCGATGCCTTTTATCTGGCGGCCCGGTTCGTCGAGCTGTTTGCACCCGGCGCCCGCCGCCTGCGTCCGATGGATGTGATCGAACACTTTGATGGCGTCGTTCGAGGAGAACTGGACTTGCGGCTGGAAAGCTCGTCTGCCTCCGAATTCGCCGCTAACACCAAGAAAGATGAAGGATTTCAAACGCCGCCGATGGTGTGGCACCTTTCGGCACGGCGAGTGATGACGTTGGGCTGGGCCGACGGTGTGCCGATGGGAGACAACGATGCCATCGATGCGGCCGGGCACGACAGACGAGAGCTGTCAGAACGTGTTCTGAAACTGTTTCTGCAACATGCTTTGCGCGATGGGTATTTTCATGCGGACATGCACCAAGGCAATCTCAAGGTTGCCGAAAATGGTGACATTATCGCCTACGACTTTGGGATCATGGGTCATATCGATGAATACACGCGACGTGTGTACGCCCAGATCCTGTACGGATTCATCCGCAAGGACTACAAGCGCGTGGCAGAGGTCCATTTCGAGGCCGGTTACGTGCCAGCGGATCGCGATGTTGATGAGTTTGCCCGCGCGCTGCGCGCGGTTGGTGAGCCAATATTCGGGATGGATGCCAGCCGGATTTCGATGGGGCGCCTGCTAAGTTATCTGTTCGAGGTCACGGAACGGTTCGGGATGGAAACCCGCACCGAGCTGATCCTGTTGCAGCGAACGATGGTCGTCGTCGAAGGGGTTGCGCGGTCGCTGAACCCGCATATCAACATTTGGGAAGTCGCAGCGCCCACGGTCACCGATTACATCCAAAAGTCAATCGGTCCACAGGCCGTGGTCGGCGACCTTTGGAACACCGCCCAAGTGGTTGCGCGGTTTGGCCCGCGACTGCCGGCGCTTGTGGAGTCTGCCTTGATTGCGCAAGCGATCCCCCAACAGGAACCCAAACGCCGAAGACTGCCCGACATTCTGTGGCCAGCCTTGCTGGGCGCCATCGGCGGGGGATTGGCCGTGTTGATTATAGAGCATCTTGCCTGACCGCGATTTGCGCTAGTCTTTGGGCATGCCACGCCCGAATCCCCATCGCCCGTTCACACCCGACCCGGACCAATCAGCCTTGTGGCCGGAGTTAAGTGGAAACACCGTAAATGGCTTGGACGAAACAGCTTCGCGGCAACCAAGCATCGTCTACTGGGCGCCGGACCCGACGGAAATTCCGCATGGGCCGCTACAGTTCTATTTTTACGGTCAATCCGCCAAGGAACCGGCCTTCGATGTCAAGCGCGCGGCCCGCACAGAGATCATTGACGCGCCGCTGGCCCCTTTGGCCGCGTCCCCAACCCTTCAGTCACCAGAAGAGTGGACCGAGGCGTTGCAGCAGTTCATCGAATACGGCGATTGCGAATTGGTCGGCGTGGCAGAGCCTGATCCCACATGGGTTTTCGAGGGCTACGAGATCCCGCAATCGAGGATCCTAATGTTCGGCGTCCAGCATGATTACGACGAGATCTCGAAGGCACCTGAAGCCGCTGCAGGACTGGAAGTCATGGAGCAGTATGCCCGGGCCGCCGCCGTTGCCAAGAAAGCGGCCAGCTGGTTGCGCAGCAACGGGTGGGAGGCCGAGGCCGGCACCGGGCCGATGACCGGCGCGCTTGCAATGTTAC
>CAWUIW010000032.1:0-18471 GCA_963922515.1 uncultured Rhodobacterales bacterium
TTTGCCTCCAATGCACAGGCCGAAGTAACGACGCGTGCCTTGACCGGCATCCTGCAATACAATTTCCCGCAGGAAACCCTGAGCCCGTTGGGCGGCACGGTAAGTGTTTATGGCGGTGCCCGCGCACAATTCATCGATGCATCGGCCAATGTTCCATTTCTAAGTGGATATGTTGCAAATGCCGAAAGCGATATTGGGTTCGGCTACCTGTTGGGTGCCGCTTTTGAAAAGCCCGAACTCGGCATGCGGGTGTCGCTGACCTATACATCTGAAATCAAGTCAGAGTTGGACACGCAGGAAAGCTTTGGCGGCGCACCCTTCACCAGCACAACAACCGACATCGACACACCAGAGTCGATCAACCTTGAGTTTCAGACTGGCCTGAACCCCCAGACACTTTTGTTCGGTTCGGTCCGGTGGGTGCCTTGGAGTGATTTCGAAGTGGCGCCGCCCTTGTATCAATCCGCCACCGGCAGCCCGTTGGCATTTTTCGCCGATGATCGCATCACCTATCGTCTGGGTGTGGGTCGCAAGATCAACGACAACTGGTCCCTTTTTGGATCTGTCGGCTACGAGCATTCGACCGGAAGCCCAACGACGAACCTGACACCGGTGGACGGTTTCATCAGCTACTCCTTGGGCGCAACCTATAACATGGACAAAGCGCGGATCACTGTTGCGGCCCGCTATGCCGATATTGGTGACGCTGACACTGTGCTGGGTACAGCCACCCCGGCCGGTCAATTCACTGACAACTCTTTGTGGGGCATCGGGGTCCGCATCGGGTTCGATCTGAACTGATCAAACGCGCACCAACCTACCTGACGTTCGCGGCGATGGTCCGCAACCCGAACAGGGCGAACGCAGGTCGTAAAACACAAAACCGCAGCCGCTTGCAAGGGTGGCTGTGACGCTTGCTTACGTACAACGGAAACCTTTTGGGAACACATGTCTATGACAAAAGCTGTAATTGCTGGCTACGCCAGGTCACCCTTCACACTCGCTCGCAAAGGAGCGCTGATGTCGGCGCGACCAGACGACCTGGCAGCGCAAGTGGTGCAAGGGCTGGTGGATAAGACAGGCGTTGACCCGGCTGATATCGAAGACGTGATTGTGGGCTGTGCTTTCCCAGAGGGCGAGCAAGGGTTCAACATCGCACGCATGGTGGCGCTGATGGCGGATTTGCCGTTGAGCGTGGGTGGGGTCACCGTCAACCGGTATTGCGGGTCGTCGATGAGCGCCATTCACTTGGCAGTCGGGGCAATTTGTGCCGATGCCGGAGAGGTTTTTGTCTGCGCCGGTGTCGAAAGCATGACGCGGGTTCCCATGTTGGGTTTTAACCCGATGCCCAACGCGGCTTTCGCGGTTCGTATGCCCAGCGCCTACATGGGCATGGGGGAAACCGCCGAGAACGTGGCGACCCGCTGGCAAGTGTCGCGCGCGGACCAAGAGGTGTTTGCCGTTATCAGTCAGGCAAAAGCGGCAGCGGCCCAGACCGCGGGTAAACTGGCCGAAGAAATCGTGCCGGTTAAAGTGGGTTCTGGCGAAGTGACCGAGGACGGTTGTTTGCGCCCGTCGACGAGCGCACAGGCTTTGGCAGAGTTGAAGCCGGCTTTCAGTCAGCACGGAACAGTAACCGCGGGCACCTCCTCGCCATTGACTGACGGGGCGTCTGCCACGCTGATTTGTTCGGAAAATTATGCGCAAGCCAATGGATTGCCGATCATCGCGCGCATCAGAAGTATTGCTGTTGCCGGGTGTAGCCCGGAGGTCATGGGCATTGGACCGGTTGGCGCTAGTCAGAAAGCGCTGGCCCGCGCTGGCCTGACGTCTAAGGACATCGACGTAACGGAATTGAACGAAGCCTTTGCCAGCCAGGCGTTGGCGTGTATCCGCGACCTCAAACTGGATCCAGACAAGGTGAACCTGGACGGCGGGGCGCTTGCACTGGGTCACCCTTTGGGCGCAACCGGCGCACGGATCACAGGCAAGGCCGCCGCTTTGCTGAAGCGGGAAGGCGGCGAGTTTGCGCTTGCCAGCCAGTGCATTGGCGGTGGTCAAGGCATCGCAACGGTACTGGAGTCCGTGTGATGACTCCGATCAAGAAGGTGGCGGTCATTGGCGCCGGGGTGATGGGTGCGGGAATTGCGGCGCATGTCGCAAATGCGGGTGTTCCCGTGGTACTGTTGGACATCGTGCCTGACGGCGCCAAAGACCGCAGCGCGATCGCCAAATCTGCTTTGGCCAAGCTTCAAAAAGCGAAGCCGGCAGCGTTTATGAAGAAATCATCTGCCAAACTGGTAACCCCAGGCAACATCGAAGATGACCTCGGCGCGCTGCAAGACTGCGACTGGATCATCGAAGCCGTGACAGAGCGGGTGGACATCAAGCACGAAATCTACGCCAAGGTCGATGCGCATCGCAAAGGCGGCTCTATCGTGTCTTCGAACACGTCGACAATCCCGCTGGCCATGTTGACAGACGGACTGGGCGATGCGTTTGCGGCTGATTTTGTCGTCACGCACTTCTTCAACCCGCCGCGCTACATGCCACTGCTCGAACTCGTTGCGGGGCCGCAAACACGTGCTGAAGCAATCGAGGCCGTGACTGACTTTTGCGACCGTCAGCTGGGCAAGGGCGTGGTGCGCTGCAATGATCGCCCCGGATTCATTGGCAATCGACTGGGCGTGTTCTGGGGGCTCACGGCCATTTCAGCCGCAACCGAACTTGGGCTGGCAGTGGAAGAAGCGGACGCCATCTTGGGAAAACCCATGGGCATTCCAAAAACGGGTGTTTTCGGAATGACCGATCTGGTTGGGCTCGACCTGATGCCATTGGTCGCCAACAGTCTTGGCACGGCTTTGCCAGAAGGTGATCCGTTTCACGCGCTGTTGCCTGCGCCGCCCTTGATGGAGCGCATGATCGCCGAAGGACTCACAGGCCGAAAAGGGAAAGGCGGATTTTACCGGGTCAACCGGTCACAAGGGAAACGCAAAGAAGCTATTGATCTTCAAAGCGGTGAGTATCGACCACTGATCAAAGTTCAAATCCCTGTTCTCAAACAGGCAAGATCAAACTTGACCGTACTGTTTGAGGATGACAGCTCATATGGCCGCTACGCATGGCGTGTGATGAGCGAAACTCTGGTTTACGCTGCGACATTGGTGGGCGATGCCGCCGACAGCGTGGACGCTATCGATGAGGCCATGCGGCTAGGCTACAACTGGGATCTTGGTCCCTTTCAGTTGATAGATCGGATCGGCGCCCAATACATCGTCGATCGACTGCGGGCTGAAAACCGGGCAGTTCCCAGAATTCTGGAACACGCGAGGCAAAAGCCGTTCTACACGATCGATGATACCGCGCGCAAAGTGTTGGGGCCAAACGGCACCTACGGCACAATGGCCCGTCCGGCAGGCGTGCTGTCGTTGGACGACATCAAGCGTGCTAGCCAGCCGGTGTTGCAAAACGGGTCTGCGTCGCTTTGGGACATCGGCGATGGTGTTGCGTGTTTTGAAGTGACGACGCACATGAACGCGCTGGATGCCACGGTCCTGTCGCAGCTTGAACGCAGCCTTGAATGTGCAGAGCGCGACTTCGGCGCGCTTGTTGTTTACAATGATGGTCCGCACTTTTCGGTGGGCGCCAATCTGGCGCAACTCGGCGGCGTGATTGATGATGGCCAAGCGGTGGCAGACATCGTGTCCTATGGTCAGCACGTGATGACCGCCATGCGCGATGCGCCTGTTCCGGTTGTGGCGGCTCCTGCTGGGATGGCCTTGGGGGGTGGGTGCGAGCTGGCCTTGCATGCCAATGCCATTCAGGCCCATGCCGAATGTTACATGGGACTGGTCGAGGTCGGCGTCGGCCTTATACCCGGGTGGGGAGGATGCAAGGAAATACTGTACCGATTGGCGTCTTCCAAATCGATGCCGCAAGGGCCAATGCCTGCTTCACTCAAGGCATTCGAATTGATTTCGATGGCAAAGGTTTCCGGATCTGCTGCAGAGGCCAAGGAGATGTGTTTCCTTCGTCCGACTGACGGGATCACGATGAACCGCAGTCGCCTGTTGGCCGACGCCAAGGCGAGGGCGTTGCAATTGTCCCAGAACTACGCGCCAGTCGACAGCCCCGTCTTTCGGTTGTCGGGATCTTCGGGCGAGGCGCTGATGGTGTCGCAGGCAGAAGTGATGTCGGGCATGGGTCTTGCATCGCCACATGACGTCAAGATTTGTTCGAAATTGGCCTTCGTTCTGACAGGTGGTGGTACGGATCCGATTGAACTGCGCGAAGAGCAACATCTGCTGGACCTTGAAAAGAGGGCGTTCCTGTCCTTGTTGGGCGAACCCAAAAGCCGCGACCGGATCGCGCATATGCTGGAAACAGGCAAACCCTTGCGCAACTGAATTGACCCTTTGGCCATGGCGGCAGAGCCAGTGTCGCTATGGCCGTGCATGAAGGAAACCGGACGTGCAGTATGACTATGTGATCGTTGGCGGAGGTTCAGCCGGTTCAGTCTTGGCCCGCCGCCTGACGGATGATCCGAAAGTTAAGGTGTGCTTGCTGGAAGCGGGTGGCGGTGGAAACAGCCTTGTGGTGCGCATACCATCGGGCATTGTCGTCATGGGGCCGGGCAAACCGATCAAGATCAATAATTGGGCCTTCGACACGGTGCCGCAACCGGGCCTGAATGGACGAAAGGGCTTCCAGCCACGCGGCAAGGCGTTGGGTGGTTCAAGTGCGATCAATGCCATGCTGTATGTCCGCGGCCAACGCCAAGACTATGATGCATGGGCCGAGGAAGGATGCATCGGCTGGGATTGGGACAGCGTGCTGCCCTACTTCAAACGTGCTGAAAACAATGAGTGGGGCGCCGATGACCATCATGGCGCCAGCGGCCCGCTGCAAGTGTCCAACCAAAAAGAGATGCGCCCGATGAGCCACGCCTTCGTCGAAGCCGCAAAGCAACTCCAGCACCGGGAAAAGCATGACTTTAACACCGGTGACAACGAAGGAGCCGGCTTCTACCAAGTGACACAGTTTCACGACCCGGCGCGGAACGGCGAACGCTGTTCGGCAGCGGCGGGTTATCTGTTTCCTGTGATGTCGCGACCGAACCTGACGGTTCTCACCCGGGCGGACTGTACAGGTCTAACATTCGACGGCGCCCGCGTCACCGGGGTGACGTACCGGCATAACGGCAAAGACCATACGGTGCATGCCGGGCGAGAGGTGCTGCTGTGTGCTGGCGCATTCAAAACCCCGCAGATTCTGCAGCTTTCGGGCATCGGCGACCCCAATGATCTGGCCCCCCACGGCATCCCGGTGCGCCATGCTTTGCCCGGTGTCGGCAAGAACCTGCAAGACCATCTGGATTTCTCGTTGGCCTATAAGTCGCGTGATCCGGACAGTTTCGGTTTGACGCCCAGCGCGGCAGTGCGCCTTGCGTGGCACCTATGGCGATGGCGCAAAACCGGAGTGTCAATGGCTTCGACCTGTTTTACCGAAGGGGGTGTTTTTCTAAAGACCTCACAGGATCTTGATCGCCCGGATGCGCAACTGCATTTCGCGATCGCCATTGTCGATGACCATGCGCGGAACCTGCACTACGGCTATGGATTCAGTTGCCATATGTGCAAACTGCGGCCTGAAAGCCGGGGCACAGTGACGCTGAACAGTCGAGATCCGCTGGCTTCGCCGCGGATCGACCCGCGGTTTCTGAGCGACCCGCGCGACATGGCAACCATGATCAAAGCCGCCCGTATGACGCGCGCCATCCTTGAAGCCGAGCCGTTGGCCAAGTATCGCGACAAAGAGTTGTTCGGTACGGAACATGCCCAGTCAGACGCAGACTGGGCCGAGCATATCCGCGCCCGTTCAGATACAATTTACCACCCGGTCGGCACCTGCAAGATGGGCACCGATCCATTCGCCGTTGTCGATCCGGAACTTCGGCTTCATGGCCTCGATGGTTTGCGGGTCGTCGATGCGTCGATTATGCCCAATTTGGTTTCAGGCAACACGAATGCGCCGACGATCATGATCGCTGAAAAGGCTGCCGACATGATCAAGAAAGTGGCCTGACCCGGATGTTATGGCCACCGTGTCACGAACCAGAGCAACCGCTTTGTGCCCTGCTCGCGCCTAGTCGTCGGTCGGCTGGATGACACCCAAACCGGCCAACCAAGGCGCCCAGTTCCTGCGCCAGGCGGCCACCGCTTTCGGTATGCGCTCGCGCGACTTTCCGGACATGCCATTGGCGGCCAGCAAATCGGCATATGCATCGGGACTTTGATCGGCAAAGAGCCGCAGCATGTGGCGGATCTGAACCGGCATCTGAATGAGGGCTTGACGCTCGGGCACAGAAATTGCCCGGATATCCAGCCCAAGATCAGAAAATGCACGATCCTGCTCGACGACATCTGCGGTCAGGGTGAACCGTTCGATCCCGTGAACGGGGTGTGCATCAACACCTGTCAAAAAGCTGCCAGTGCTGCGCAGAATCGATGTCAAGTTCACGCGATGGGTGAGCTTTGCGGCAGAACGGACCAGGTCCGCCACCGGCAATGCCGGATAAGGCGGGCCGTCGCCAAAAGACGTGGCGCCAAAACCGGGAATGCGCGCCGCTGCCTTGTTCGGGCTTAAGGTGACCCATCCGGCAGACACGCGCGGCGGCCGGTTGAACGGTGCAACGGGCCCGTCGCCATGAGCGAACAGGGCGTAGCGGAAACTTGCGCGCTGACGCGCGCTGAAGGCATCTTCCCAAAACACCGGATCTTCGACCGGAGCGCTGCGTTCAGCGAGGGGTTTGGCCAGCATTGGTGAAGTCCATGGGCCAACCGGGATCATCCCGTGCGCAGACATTTCCCCCGCAACTTGGCGGTTGGTGAAACAGGTCCAATGTCTGTTCAAAAACTCGTGCCGGACATAGTTCATGTCCTTGTTCAATAGCGACTTCAACAATCGGGGCGGACGGGTGGATCCTTTGGTAACCCCGGCATGAAGCAGGCGGGCCACGATCAGCCGCATCTGTTCGTCATCCACACCAGCATCCACCCCGTCGCGCAACAATTCGCGTGCGGCCAGCATATCGCCCCATCCGGCCACATGGTTGTAGGACACCATGAACAATCCGTCCGGCTTCAGCCGGTCCGAAACAATCGCGTTGAGGTGACGCCGCGCTTCTGGGGCGATCCAGCTGAGCACCCCGTGTGCGGTTGCAAAATCAAGCCGCGGAAGGTCGGCGGACGATACCTGATCAAAACCGGCTTGCAAAAAAGTGACATTTTTCAGTCCCAGTCGACGCGCAGCATCGCGAGCGACGCGGACATGATCTGGCATCAGGTCGATGCCAAAGTACTGGCCGATTGGCAGTGCCTTGGCCAACATCAAAACGGTCATGCCATGACCACATCCGAAATCTGCGAATGTGAAGGGTTGGGTGGGGTCTGGTCCAGGATGGCCGCTCAATTCGGCCAGCACGCTGATGCGCCGGGGATCGTATACGGGAAACACCTGATGCGTGTAGGCGCCGTCCGTGTAGTAGCCATAACTGTCGCCGGGAGCAGACGGTTCGGACTGATGGCCTTGGCTCACGTGCTTAACAACATGGTAGCCGATGTTCGCCCCATGGTGCGCCAAACAGCGCGGTCCGCCAGTTTTTCAACAACATGAGGTGGTAGGATCAGTGTATCGTCCTGTTGCGATCGCAGCGGACCCTTGATGCTGTGAAGCCCTGGCGCGTTCAGATAGGCATCGAATTTGGGCATGGAAAAATCGAAGTTATCGAAGTCGTGCTGATAAACTGGCTCGCGGATGCACTTGTAAAGCAGCGACAGCGTCTCCTGCGGTGCTGCGATAAGCCGATCATAGTCGAGAACAATCATGCGTTCGGCATGCGGGCCTTGCAACGCATCACGGACGACAGCCATTGGCGTGCCAAGAATGCCGTCTTTCGACAACATCCGTTCGACACGCTGTTCAAGCGTCAGATTCGGGTTGAACATGCGGCTTTGCCGAAAAGTTACGCTTCGGCGCGCTTTTTCAAGTGAATTGACGACGCGAACAGGGTCCCGCACGCACACGATAAAGCGGCAAAGTGGAAACAATGCGCTCAGCTGGTCGACCCGCAACAACCACTTGCGATTGGTATCGAACACCACTTTCGCGTCGCCACGATGTGGGGCGTGCGTGTTTTCGATCAGGCCCCGCAGCAAATGCGCGCGTTGTCCATCATCTAGTAGTGCCTATAGCTCATTATCGCCCGACATGTTCGCGTAAAGCATTGAAAACATGGGCTGAGCGGGGCTCGTTCCACTCGCATAGAAGCGCGGGTTCTGGTTTAGCAACGCGGCAAGCATTGTCGAGCCAGACCGTGGAAGACCGGCTATGAAATGATAGCGTAGCCCGCTCTTGAGAGAGGGGATCGGGTCAAATTCCCTGACCGGGGTGCCGCTCGACATAATTAACCTTTTATTAGTCCTTATTCTGCCACGTTCGTTTTGCAGCATGATAGACCAGTTAGGGTCATTTTATTATTGGGGTAGGCTATGCCTGTGCTGCGTGAACTGCAACAAGAGATCACGGAAACGATCGGAACCAGTGAGCTGGACGTTACCACATGGTCGCGGTCCAGTTCCAACATCGTTCTTTTGATGCGGGCTGAAAAACAGGCATATTTTGCTAAAATATTTGCCGAAAGCCATCCTGGCCGCGTGACGGCGGATCGCCGGTACTCCCGTGAAAAGCAGATCCTGTCACAGCCTTTGCGCGTTGGGAAACCTAACCTTGTGTACAGCTCTGACGGAGCCCGGGTTTTGGTGACAGAAGCGATTCCAGGTTTTGGCTTTCTTTACTTCATTGACCGTGGCGAGGTGCTGCGTGGCTTGCGGATGATGTCCAAATGGGTGGCTGGGTTCCACAATTCTGTGCCGCCGCAGCCCGTCGAAGAAGAAACGCTGTGGTCGCACTTGAAGCAATACGCTGAATTTTTAGACAAACCCGGGTTCGCGGCGCTGGAACAGGAGCTGGATGCAATCCCGGTAACCGAGCTTGTCTTGACAAAGGGCGACACGTCTGCAGCGAACTTTCGCTTCAATCGACAGGGCGTGTTTGGGCTCGATTTTGAAGGCTGCGGCATGCGGGCCAAAGAGTATGACATGATCGGATTGATCGAAGGCCTGCACGAGCTGACAGGGGAGTCGGTGGAGGACATGGCCCAAGCCGTGATCGATGGCTACACCGAAGTTCGCGTTGTTGCAGATTCGGAAACAGTAATGAAATCAATAGTTAAGATTGTAGCTGTCCTTGACCGACTCGGTTGAAGGGCCTAGTCAATATAAGACTGGGGTGTGATGTGTGTTCGAATACCCGCCAAAGTTTGTAGTTAATCGGCGGCACGTGAGTGACGAGGGTAAAAGCTGATTAACGACTGAGGCGCGAAAGCGATGACATACAAGATATACGGGAACACGTACAACGATACGGACAAAGTGTACGAAGCCAACCCTAACGATCCGTTAAGTTCGTCGGAATACGACGACTTCAAGGGCGAGTTCGCCGGCTCTGGCGGTTCATATGAGTTGGAAATCGGCGGTGAGCGTTTCGACGACTACATAGAAGACGTCGATAACAACACGTACACGGTTGTCGAAGGGTCAGTGTTCGGAGCTGCCGCTGACGAAAACATCACGCTCGAGGTTAAATACGACAAGGACGACGATGAGGTTGATCCTGACGACGACGACAACAGCCAGTATATCGACGTTGTCAAAATGGACATGTCGGAATTCAACGATGACATTCTGCTGCAGCTTAAAAGCGGGCAAATTGCGGACCGGTTGTATTTGTCGAACGTCTATTCCTTCACGATCACGGGTGGAAAGACGTACACCGAGTCTGACGCCGACGGCGCCGGCAACGGCGGTGACCAGAACTCGAACATTTTTGGTGACGGCACTTATGTAATCTCCAACATGGGGAGCAGCACCACCACTGCAACAGTGGTATACATCGGATCCGATGGCGCCCAGCACGAGGTTGAAATAACCTTGTCTGGCGGTGGTGCAACAAACATGGAGGTCATGGTTGACTTCGTTGTGTGTTTTGCAAAGGGCACAATGATCGAGACCGAAGAAGGCCCCAAGGCCATCGAAGATATCCGTGTTGGCGAAAAGGTGTTGACCAAGGACGATGGGTTCCAAGCCATCAGCTGGAAAGCGTCGCGTCGATTTGACAAGGCCGCTTTGGCCGCGTCCCCTCATTTGCGTCCGATCCGCGTACGCGCCGGTGCGCTGGGGCCCAACATGCCTGAACAGGACCTTGTCGTTTCACCGCAACACCGCTTCCTTCTGAGTGATTGGCGCTGCGAAATGCTTTTCGGCTCCGAGGAAGTTCTGGTTCCTGCCAAATCCTTGATCAACGACCATTCGATCATGGTCGACCGCGAGAGCAACGATGTCGAATACATCCACTTCATGTGCGATGCACATCAGATCGTTTACTCCAATGGCGTGGAAACGGAATCTTTCCACCCCGGTGATGTTGGGGTCGCCACGTTGAACCCGGCCGCGTTGGAAGAGCTGTACATGATTTTCCCGCATCTCGAAGGCGATCTTGATCGGTTCGGCCCGCCGGCGCGTCAATCTTTGAAAGGGTTTGAAGCCGATGTGCTGGTCAGCGAGATGCGCGAGTTCGCATCCGACATGACGCTGGCGCACCAAGACAGCGTCAAGACACGACGCGCCGGCTAGTACCGGCGCTTTACCCCACCGGCGCGGGCCACCTGTTTTGAATTCTGCTGTTCCCGCAGAAACACAAACAGGCCCGCGCTCATGATAAGGGCCATGCCGACCCACACTTCCCAAACGGGCAACTCTGACCATATGAACCATCCCCAGAACACGGCCAACGGAAGGCCGATGTATTCAAAGGGCGCAATCGTTGCCGCATCGCTCAGGCGATATGCTTGGCTCAAGCAGTAACCCACGATTGCCGAATTCAATCCAAGGCCAATGAAATACGGCCAGTCGCCATCTGTCGGCCAGACCCATGCGCGCAGCAGGAACTGCAGCGAAGGGTTGGTTAGGCCTTCGGCAAATCGTCCATCTCCGGCGGCCAGCCAGAATACGCCGGATACCAGAATGAACATCATTTGGATGTAAACGGCCAGCGCACTGGCTTTGCTCTCGGCTCCCAGTTTGCGCGTCAACAATTGCAGCAACGCATAGGCAAAGGCTGCCAGCACGGGCAAAAGCAAGACAATGCGGCTGGCTTCCAACGTCTCGGAGCCCTGCCAAGGACGTTGCATGATCACAACCCCAACAAAGCCGACGCACACCGCGCCCATGCGCATGGCGCCGACTTTTTCGCCCAGTATCGGGATCGACAGAAGCGTGATAAACAGGGGCGCTGCAAAAAAAAGTGCGGTTGCATCGGCCAGCGGTAGCACCGCCAGTGCGAGGAAAAACGCCATGTTAGCGACAACGACCATTAAGCCGCGAAACGTGTGAAGCCACGGTTTGTCAGTCTTGAGAATGGTCCAGCCACCTTCCATCTGCACGATCATCAGGCTGAAGAAGATACCGATGAAGGACCGCGCAAACACCATTTGGTGCAACGGGTAGTCACCGGATAGCTGTTTGATCATCATATCGTTCACCGAAATGCACAGCATTCCGATCACGATAAAGAATATCCCGGCCCCGGGTTTCGTCTGCATCGGTGTCATGGTGTACAGCCTTGCGCCGTCGGTGACCCAGCGCTAGCACAGTTGCGACGTGCTGCAAGTCCGGAATGCTGCGCAGACCCGTCGCGTCGGTGCCTTTGCTCGTCGGAAAAAACCGGCTAAGCCTGCAATAGCGTTGGGAGGAGAGCCACAAAAATGAAGATGACCGATACGATAGAAATCAACGCTTCGCCTGAGACGGTGTATCAAGCGCTGCTGACGCCGAATGTGCTTTTGGCCTGCGTGCCTGGCGCAACCGAGGTGACCGGCAACCCCGAGGATGGCTACGATGCAGTCGTGACGCAAAAGGTCGGCCCGGTCAAAGCCACGTTCAAAGGGCGCGTAACGATGTCTGACATGGTGCCCGGCGCGTCACTGACCATCGATGGTGTAGGCAAGGGAGGGGCCGCGGGTCACGCGAAGGGCGGTGCGCAGGTCCGGTTCGCCGCGTCGGATAACGGCGGAACGCAACTGTCATACGATGTCGAAGCCAAAGTGGGCGGCAAGCTCGCCCAGCTGGGCAGCCGGATCATTGATGGCTTTGCAAAGCGCATGGCCGACCAGTTTTTTGACAATCTGCGCAACGAAATCGAAGGCCCTGCTTCGGAGGATGATGCCGAACCGGCACCTGACGGCGAAAAAAAGGGATGGTTGGGCAAGCTGACTGGGCGCAGTTGAACCAAAAACACCCGTAATCAAGACGTCAGTTCGGTGGGCCATGCGCGGTGCCGCCCCCTTAGGAGACTACCATGGCAAACATTCTAGAAGTTCGGGACGTTCGCAAAACCTATGCCGGTGGATTCAATGCGCTGAAAAATGTGAGCTTAGATGTGGAGAAGGGTGAAATTCTTGCGCTTCTCGGTCCGAACGGTGCCGGCAAGACCACGCTAATCTCAACCATCTGCGGCATTGTGCAGCCAACATCGGGACAAATCCGCGTCGACGGTTACGACATTTCAACCGATTTCCGCGAGGCCCGTTCAATCATCGGTCTTGTCCCTCAGGAAATCGCGCTTGAGCCGTTTGAAAAAGTCATCAACACCGTTCGGTTTTCGCGTGGCTTGTTCGGACGCCCCCGAAACGACGCATTGCTTGAAGATGTCCTGAAAAAGCTGTCACTTTGGGACAAAAAGGATGCCGCCATAAAGGAGTTGTCCGGGGGCATGAAGCGCCGCGTGTTGATTGCAAAGGCGCTGGCGCATGAACCGCGGTTGCTGTTTCTTGATGAACCCACGGCTGGCGTTGATGTCGAACTCCGCAAGGACATGTGGGAGGTTGTCGCGCAGCTAAAGGCGGACGGGGTCACGATCGTTCTGACGACACATTACATCGAGGAAGCAGAAGCCATGGCCGATCGGGTTGGCGTGATCGCCAAGGGGGAAATCCTTTTGGTAGAAGACAAGAGCACTTTGATGCGCCAGATGGGACAGAAGCAGCTGGTTGTCCAACTGAACCAGCCGCTGAACGCTGTTCCGGACGCGTTGAGCAGCCATGCCCTCGAATTGGCTGAAGGTGGATGCGAGCTCATCTATACTTATGACACGCGGGGTGACCGAACCGGTATCACGCGATTGCTGAACGATATTTCGTCAGCAGGTTTGACCTTGCGCGATGTACAGACGCGGCAAAGCAGCCTCGAAGAGATTTTCGTTGGGCTGGTATCGGAGAGTGCCGCATGAACTTCACCGCAGTTGCCGCCATCTACCGTTTCGAAATGACGCGTTTCTTCCGAACGCTCATGCAAAGCTTTCTGTCGCCGGTACTGTCGACGTCGTTGTACTTCGTGGTGTTCGGCGCCGCGATTGGCAGCAGGATTCAGGAAATCGAAGGGGTGAGCTATGGCGCATTTATCGTGCCCGGCCTCATCATGCTCAGCGTCATGACGCAGGCGATTTCAAACGCGTCCTTCGGCATTTACTTTCCCAAGTTTATCGGAACGATCTATGAGTTGTTGTCTGCTCCGGTCAACTTTCTGGAAATTGTCGTAGGATACGTCGGGGCGGCGGCGACGAAATCCCTGTTTATTGGCGTTGTCATCCTGATGACGTCGGCCTTTTTTGTTGACCTGACCATTGCTCACCCATTGGCGATGCTGGCCTTTCTCGTGCTCACATGTCTGAGTTTCGCACTTCTTGGCTTCATCATTGGGATATGGGCCAGCAACTTTGAGCAGTTGCAGTTGGTGCCCCTGATGATCGTGACACCGCTCGTGTTTCTGGGCGGTTCTTTCTATTCGGTGTCCATGTTGCCGCCGTTCTGGCAAACGGTGACGTTCTTTAACCCAGTGGTGTATCTGATTTCGGGTTTCCGCTGGTCTTTCTTCGGCATGGCGGATGTACCGGTATCAATAAGCCTTTTTGCCATCGCCACGTTTACGATGATGTGTGTCGGGGTGATCTGGTGGATCTTCAAGTCAGGATGGCGCATTCGCAACTGATGTGCGTTGCAAATTTGTCGGAAGTGCACCGATTTGTTCGCAGTGAGCGCAAACGTCCACGGTCCGCTCCTTGTTTGAGTGCGGGTGGCATTCTACATGACCCCGCATGAAACGATGGCTTCCCTTCTTTGTGCAGGACCCGCTTGTCTCGATTGTTCGGTTGAATGGAACGATTGGCGTGGGTGGCCGAATGTCCCTGACGGATCAGGCCTTGGCACCCGTTTTGGAACGCGCGTTCAAGCGCGGTAAACCCGCGGCTGTCGCGCTTGAGGTCAACTCACCGGGCGGATCGCCGACACAATCGTCATTGATTGGTGCACGCATTCGGCGGCTATCCGAAAAACACAATGTGCCCGTCATTGCCTTTGTCGAGGACGTGGCCACATCCGGCGGCTACTGGTTGGCTGCCGCAGCGGATGAGATATACGCCGATGCTAGCTCGGTGGTTGGATCTATTGGGGTTATCTCTGCCGGGTTTGGCGCACATATCTTTCTGGCGCGGCAGGGGATTGAGCGGCGCGTGCACACCGCCGGTCAATCGAAATCCATGTTGGACCCGTTTCGGCCGGAAAACGAAGAAGACGTTGCGCGCCTGACAACGTTGCTAGAGGGCATTCACGCCAATTTCATTGATCATGTGAAGTCTCGCCGCGCGGCGAAACTGAGCACGGATACGGACCTGTTCACAGGCGAGGTCTGGCTGGCTGCAAAAGCTGCTGAACTTGGACTGATCGATGGCATCGGCCACTTGCGTCCGATGATGGAAGACCGCTTTGGAGAAAAAGTCACGTTCAAGCGATATGGATTGCGACGACCACCTTGGAGCCGGTTTGGTGCGCAATTGACCGAAGACGCGTTAAGCGCAGTCGAGGAACGCGCAGCTTTCGCGCGGTTTGGCCTCTGACGTGATATTCAAGATCGTTTCCCTGTTCCTCGTTGGTATGGCCATTCTGGCCATGTTTGGCAGGCTACGCATGCCGCGTATCAAAGCGATGCGGTCGGTGAAATGCGCCTCTTGCGGGCGCTACAGAATTGGATCGGGCCCTTGCCCTTGTGGGCGAGGACCATCTGAATGATCCCATGGTTGCTGGCACTTTTAGGCTTGGTCATCCTGCTTCTGGCCGGTGACGCGTTGGTGAAAGGGGCCGTGAACCTCAGCCTTCGGTTGGGTGTTCCCGCGCTGATCATCAGCCTGACGATCGTGGCCTTTGGGACTTCGGCGCCGGAGCTTCTGATATCTATCAAGGCTGTGACAGAGAACGCTCCAGGCATTGCGCTTGGCAATGTGGTCGGCTCCAATACAGCCAACATTCTCATGGTGCTGGGCATCCCTGCTTTGATGAAGGCTTTGCACACAAGCGAATGCGAGACACGCAAAACATACCTTTTCATGATTGGTGCCTCGGTCCTGTTTATCGGTCTGGCCTTTGGCGGTGTCTTTACCATTTGGTCCGGCATCATTCTTCTGGCCGCGCTTAGCCTTGTTCTGGCCGATGCATTCCGGGACGCGCACAACCACCACAAGGCGGGTATCGCCGATGAACTGGACGAGCTTGAAGAGGCTGATCCAGACATGCCGTACTGGCGCCTTGGCCTTTACATCGTGTTGGGCATGATCGGTTTGCCCTTGGGCGCAAATCTTCTGGTCGAAAATGCAACGGTTATCGCGCGCCTTTACGGGGTGAGCGATACGGTGATCGGTCTTACACTGGTGGCCGTTGGCACGTCGCTGCCCGAGCTGGCGACGACGGTCATGGCCGCCCTGCGGCGACAAGCGGATGTTGCTTTGGGCAACGTCATCGGGTCGAACATGTTCAACTTGCTGGCAATAATCGGCGTTGCAACGTTTTTTGGACCAATTCCGGTGGATGAAGAGTTCCTGGAGTTTGACCTTTGGGTGATGCTGGGTGCGTCATTGCTGCTGATCCCGTTCGTGTTCTTTCGCCAAGACATCACGCGGCTTTGGGGCGGTGTGCTGAGTGTTTTGTACATCACGTACGTTTGTGTCTTGCTAAGCTAGAAGTGTCGGAGATGTCGAAATGAAGCGTGCCTTGGTGACAGGTGCTGGCAAACGTCTGGGTCGCGCGATGGCGCTATACCTAGCTGGTCGCGGGTTTGACGTTGCCGTGCACTACGCACACTCTGCGACTGGCGCAGAAAAGGTTGTGGCGCACTGCCGGGAAAACGGACGTACGGCAGTCGCCCTGCAAGCGGATCTGTTGGATGATGCGGCGACCGAAGCGCTGTTGCCTAACGCGGTGCAGGCATTGGGTGGACCGATCACCTGCTTGGTGAACAACGCCTCGATTTTCGAACATGACACCATTGAAACCGCAACGCGTGACAGTTGGGACCGTCACTTTTCCAGCAATTTGCGGGCACCTTTTGTTTTGACACAGGCTATGGCCGCGCAAGGTCTCACGCCCGTGCCAGACGCGGCAGGCGAGCCAATGGCCGTGGGTTTGATCCTGAACATGATCGACATGCGCGTTCGAAAACTGACGCCGCAATTCATGACCTATACCTTGGCCAAGTCCGCGCTGTGGACTTTGACGCAAACGTCGGCGCAGGCGCTGACGCCCGCAATTCGCGTCAATGCGATTGGACCGGGTCCGACCTTGCAAGGCGAAAGACAATCGCGTGAGCATTTTGCCGAACAGCGCGCCAGCACAATCTCTGGGCGTGGGTCAAACCCCGAAGACATCGTGGCAGCGTTGGGTTACTTTCTGGATGCGCCGGCGGTCACGGGCCAGCTTTTGTGTGTGGATGGGGCCCAGCATCTGGCATGGCAAACGCCCGATGTTTTGGGTGTAGAATGATCCCGGTCCGCCAAGGTTTTGCACCGTTAACCCATTTGTTACCTTCTCGTTACAAAAACTCTTTGTTTTCATAAACTTGCCAAGCGGTCAAAATAAAAATCTTTGATTTCATGCAGTTAGATGATTGCCTATTTTTTGGGCATTTTCACGAAGGGTTCATAAAACAACGGAAATTTCCGGGTGCGCAGAAGTTATCTGCGGGGTTATCCACAGATTCCGTGGATTTGTTTTCACTTGAAAGTCCCAGATCAAGATTGCAGCCATGTCGCGGGAATCATATTTCGCTGACATGACTGACGTTGTTGACCCTACTCCAGAGCCATCCATGACCGGGTACGCGCTTATCCAGTCATACCTGCGGATTCTTGACGGGTCTCCAGGCGTCTACCGCATGTTAGACGCGGAAAGCCGCGTGCTTTACGTCGGCAAGGCGCGCAACCTGAGGGCCCGGGTTTCGAACTACGCACGCCCGAGCGGGCACAGCGGGCGGATAGACCGAATGATCCGCGAGACAGCGGAAATGATGTTTCTGACAACGCGTACGGAAACAGAGGCGCTGCTGCTGGAACAAAATCTGATCAAGCAGTTGAAGCCAAAGTACAACGTGCTGCTGCGCGATGACAAAAGCTTTCCCAACATACTGTTGAGCGGTGCGCACGCCTTTCCGCAGATCAAGAAGCACCGCGGCGCCAAAAAGGAAAAGGGACAGTACTACGGGCCATTTGCCAGCGCCATGGCGGTCAATCGCACGATAAACCAGCTGCAGAAGGCGTTCTTGCTGCGCAACTGTTCGGACTCGATCTTCGACAGCCGAACGCGGCCTTGTCTGTTGTACCAGATCAAACGCTGTTCCGCGCCATGCGTCGATTACATTAGCGAACAGGACTATGCGGCCAGTGTCCGCGATGCCGAGCGATTTCTGACGGGTCGTTCCACGCGCGTGCAAGAAGATCTCGCGCAACAGATG
This sequence comes from uncultured Rhodobacterales bacterium, assembly GCA_963922515.1. Lineage (GTDB taxonomy): Bacteria > Pseudomonadota > Alphaproteobacteria > Rhodobacterales > Rhodobacteraceae > JACOMT01. The sequence continues at coordinate 17,949 of CAWUIW010000032.1, forward strand.
CAACAAGCGTCGGAAGAGATGGAATTCGAGCGCGCGGCCGCCTTGCGGGACCGGATACGCGCGCTCACCAGTGTACAAACGGCCCAAGGCATCAATCCCCGCGGCGTGACAGAGGCCGACATTGTCGCATTGCACATGGAAAGCGGTCAGGCTTGCGTTCAAGTTTTTTTCATCCGCGCGAACCAGAACTGGGGAAACAGGGATTTCTACCCAAGGGCAGGCATCGATGTGTCTGCCGCTGAAGTGATGGAAGCATTTCTGGGCCAGTTTTACGACCGCCAAGACCCGCCGCGCCAACTCATACTATCAGACGCCATCGAAAATGCCGATCTGATGTGCGAGGCGCTGAGCGAAAAATTGGGGAAGAAAGTGGAAATCCTGGTGCCCCAGCGCGGCGAAAAGGCCGAACTTGTGGCGGGCGCGTTGCGCAACGCGCGCGAAGCCTTGGCGCGCAAAATGGCGGAAAGCGCAACGCAGGGCAAACTGCTGCGCGGGTTGGCCGATGCGTTCGATCTGGATGCGC
>CAWUIW010000033.1:0-18184 GCA_963922515.1 uncultured Rhodobacterales bacterium
TCACGATGTCGTTCGAGCCAATGACGATGGCCACGTCCGTGTCCGGGAAGTCATCGTTGATCTCGTCCATTTCCAGCACGATGTCATACGGCACCTTGGCCTCGGCCAGCAGCACGTTCATGTGACCCGGCAACCGCCCTGCAACGGGGTGAATACCAAACCGCACTTCCTTGCCTTGCGCCCGCAGCTTCCGTGTGAGCTCGCTCACCGCTTGCTGGGCCTGGGCCACGGCCATGCCGTACCCGGGCACGATGATGATGCTGTCGGCTTCGTTCAACGCGGCCGCAACCCCGTCAGACTGGATTTCCACCATTTCGCCTTCGACGGCCATCTGTTCACCTTGCGGGCCGCCAAATCCACCCAGGATCACGCTGATGAAGGATCGGTTCATCGCCTTACACATGATGTAGGACAGGATCGCACCTGACGAGCCCACCAGAGCACCAACGACGATCAAAAGGTCGTTGCCCAAAGAGAAGCCGATAGCCGCCGCTGCCCAGCCTGAATAGCTGTTCAGCATCGACACGACGACTGGCATGTCGGCCCCGCCGATGCCCATGATCAGGTGGTACCCGATGAAAAGCGCCAGCAGCGTGAGCAGAACCAGTGTCCAGGATCCGGCACCGCCCAGGTAAAGCGCGGCGAAAAACAGGGAAAGCCCGGCAGCGGCGATGTTCAGCATGTGCCCACCCGGCAGCTTGGTCGCGGCCGAATCGACCCGGCCCGCGAGCTTGCCATAGGCAATCACAGACCCGGTGAAGGTCACAGCGCCGATCCAGATACCCAGCACCAGCTCGACCCGAAGGATGCCAATCTCGACATTGGATTTCTTGGCAATCAATTGCCCGAAGGACGACAGGCCGTCGTAAATCTCCTTCGGCAGACCGATGGCTGTGATCCCGTCCGCTGCGACCGCGCCCAGAACCTGACCGTTGTCGGCAAACGTGCTCGACAGCGTGTTGATCATGATGTCGGCATTGAAGCCCACAAAGACAGCCGCAAGCCCCACCAGCGAGTGCATGATGGCCACGAGCTCGGGCATCTGGGTCATCTCGACCTTGGTTGCCAGTTGATAACCAACCCCGGCACCAATGGCGATCAGGACGAGCGAGGCCATCCAAAGGCCGGCACCTGGACCAAACATCGTGGCCAGTACTGCCAGCGCCATGCCCGCGATCCCGTACCAGACCGCGCGCTTTGCGCTTTCCTGACCGGAAAGTCCGCCCAGCGACAGGATGAAGAGAATGGCCGCGACCACATAGGCCGCAATGGTAAATGCGTTTTCCATTTCCCCTGCCCCTTTAGGATTTCTGGAACATGGCGAGCATACGCCGCGTGACGAGGAACCCGCCAAAGATGTTGACGGAAGCCATAAAGACCCCGAGCGCCGCCAGCAATGTGATCAAGAGCGAACTTGACCCGATCTGGATGAGCGCGCCCAGAATGATGATCGATGAAATCGCGTTCGTGACGGCCATCAGCGGTGTGTGCAGGCTGTGCGCCACGTTCCAGATCACCTGGAACCCGATAAACACCGACAACACAAAGACGATGAAATGCTGCATGAAACTTGCAGGCATTCCCGGGATCAGACCGACACCCAGCACCAAGGCCGCCCCGATCGCAAGCAGGGTCACCTGTGTCTTGGTTTCCTGTTTGAATGCTGCCGCTTCTTCGGCACGCAGCTCTTCGGGCGTTTTTTCCTTGGGTTTTTCCTTGGTTTGCGCCGCGATCGCTTGCACTTTTGGCGGTGGCGGCGGGAAGGTCACCTCTTTGTCATGGGTGATCGTGGCACCACGGATCACGTCGTCTTCCATGTCATGAACGATGACACCATCTTTTTCGGGCGTCAGGTCGGTCATCATGTGCCGGATGTTGGTCGCATAAAGCGTCGAGGACTGCGCCGCCATTCGGCTGGGAAAGTCGGTATAGCCGATCACGGTCACGCCGTTGGGCGACACGACCTTTTCGTCCATGACGGTCAGTTCGCAGTTCCCGCCCCGTTCGGCTGCCAGATCGACGATGACGGACCCCGGCTTCATGCTTTCGACCATGTCCTTGGTCCAGAGCAACGGTGCCGGGCGATTGGGGATCAGCGCGGTACAGATGACGATATCGATGTCGGGCGCAATCTCGCGGAACTTCTCCAACTGTTTGGCTTGGAACTCCGGCGAGGACGGGGCCGCATAGCCACCGGTCGCGGCACCATCTGGCAACTCATCGGCCGTGAATTCGAGAAAGACGAACTCGGCACCCATTGATTCAATCTGCTCGGCCACTTCCGGACGCACGTCAAAAGCGTAGGTGATCGCACCCAGCGAGGTCGACGTGCCGATCGCGGCCAGCCCGGCAACGCCGGCGCCGATGACAAGCACTTTGGCGGGCAGCACTTTGCCCGCTGCGGTTACTTGCCCTGTAAAGAAGCGGCCAAAGTTGTTGCCCGCCTCGATCACGGCGCGGTAGCCGGCGATGTTGGCCATGGACGACAGGGCGTCCATCTTTTGCGCACGACTGATACGCGGCACCATGTCCATGGCGATTACGGTTGCACCCTTGTCCGCCGTGAGCTGCATCAGCTCTTCGTTGGCGCCGGGGTAAAAGAACGAAATCAGGGTCTTGCTGCCGTTCAGACGCTTCGCCTCTGTTTCGGTGGGCGGACGCACTTTGGCGATCACATCCGCTGACTTGAATAGACTTGCAGCGGTGTTGACGACTTCGACGCCAGCATCCTGATAAGCGGCATCCGAAAAGCCTGCCATAGCGCCAGCGCCACTTTCGATGACGCAGTCATGGCCCAATTTTTGGAGTTGCAAGGCGCTCTCAGGCGTCATGGCCACGCGGGCCTCGCCTTCGAACACTTCCTTGGGTGTTCCGATCTTCACTGTCTTCCCCCTTCTCACCGGACTGTCCGGCTGAATGTGGTCTGCGCCGGGCTATTCGCCACTTAAACGCGCAATAAAATTGCGCAACCAAATGCTGCGCTGCAACATCAAATTCACCAAATCCGTCACATCCAGCGACGAACCTTACGTTCATATCGCGCGAAATCGGCCCGAAAGGTCCGACGCATGCGATCCTCCTCGGGCAAAATAAACCGTTTTTCAATGATCCAAATGAAAATTGGCACCAACGGCAGCGCTAACACTGCATCCCAGCGCAAAATTAACCCGGCCAGAACCATCGCATCGCCCAAATAGATGGGATTTCTGGTGCGGCTGAAGATGCCGGACTGGATCAGAAACGTCGGTGTTTGATGTGGCACCGGAGTGGTTTTGTGCTTTCTGAACTCCACAAAGGCAAGCACCATCATCAAAATGCCGCCTCCCACCAGCAACCCGCCCAGAAAGTCGGCCCAGCCAACCCCCAGGCTTAGCCCCTGGCCAACCATCCGCGGTTGTATCCACGCCAGTGTCAACGCCGCGATTAGCCATACCGGCGGGATGTCGACCCATTTCAGCACAGGCGGTGTCCTCCGTTTGGTGCACAGTCAAAACGGCGGACTTGCATAAGCACATCACGCCGATAGGCTCGGGCGCATCAAACACGGGAGGCAGCAGAGCGCAATGTCATTGCACGGAAAACACGCACTGGTGACGGGTGGCGGAACAGGGATCGGGCTGGCCATTGCCGAACATCTGGCCGCTGCAGGCGCACAGGTGACAATCACGGGTCGGCGTCAAGAGGTTCTGGACGAAGTGGCGAGCGACGGCTTGACCGGACTGGCGATGGATGTGCGGGATGAAGCGGATGTGGTGGCAAAGATCGCCCGCGCCGTTGAAGCGCGTGGACCGGTGCAGATTTGCGTGGCCAATGCCGGCGTGGCCGAGGGGCGCGCCGTGCACAAAACCACACTGGACTTCTGGCGCAACATGATGGCCACCAATCTTGACGGTGCGTTTCTGACCATCCGAGAATGTCTGACTGGTATGCGCCAGACCGATTGGGGCCGGGTCATCACCGTGGCCTCGATCGCTGGCGTTCGCGGTTTGCCTGGCGCCGCCTGCTACTCGGCCTCGAAGCATGGTCTGATCGGGCTCACCCGGTCGCTGAGCGAGGATTACATGGGCACGCCATACACGTTCAACGCCCTATGTCCCGGCTATGTCGACACGCCAATCGTCACCCGCAATATCGACGCGATTTCCGCGCGGGCCGGGGTCAGCCCCGAAGAGGCGAAGCAAATGATGGTCAAAGCCAACCGACACAAGCGGCTGATCCACGTCGACGAGATTGCGGCTGCGGCCATGTGGTTGGTCGGCCCCGGATCGGGCAGCGTGAATGGACAGACGATCGAGATTGCCGGTGGCCAAATGTGAACCGGCGCAATCCTTGTGATCAACGGTGACCAAGCCATGGCGTTTGGCGCGAGCCATGGCTTCAGCGGCCCAGTCAACCTGTCGTGGTCCCCCCTGCAGGAAGGCCGAACAATAGTATCGCGGCCGAAACTATGCAGGCGGCCGCGCGCACCGTGTTCCAGAATGTCCATCTTGGCAGGTAGGTGCCGGTCCAATAGGCCCGCGTCTGCTCGGCTGCCAAGTCCATTTGCGCCAGGGCTTCGTTCATCGGCACATTGAACCGCACTGTGACACCAAAACAGCCTAAGACGTAAATCAGACCAGATGACATGACCAGCCAGGATACCGAACCGTCCAACCGAACCATCGCGTATCCGATCATCCAAACCGATATGGCGGCCATCCCAAGGAACAGGCCCATGAACAACCAGCGATAAACCTCGCGGTTAATGGATTGCATCGCATCCACGCCCCCCGCTCCGGCCGTGCGTGCCAAGGACCGCATGATGAAATCGGAAAACGCCAGAAAGACGCCGCCCAGAAGCGCGTAGCAGAGGGTCGCGCCTTGCAACAGGCTCAGAACACTCGGGGACATGTTAATCTCCTTTCGCGGATGTGTGGTGGCGGGGTGCCATTTGCATCCCGCCGTTCATGCAAACAATCAGGCGCTAACGGGCCATGCGCCTGCCGCAGCGGCCGCATGCGCGTAGTCGCGAAAATCGCGAGGTGGCCGACCAAGGGCGCGCTGGACACCGTCCGCAAGATGCGCGTTGCGCCCATCGAGTGTTTCGCGCGCGATGGCTGTAAACACGTCGGCCACGAAGGTATCGCCTGCTTCAGCGACATTGGCATGGAACGCCTCGAAACTGATGGGAACATGCTGGACAGAACGGCCTGTCGCCGATGACAGCTCTGACGCCATGTCGGCAAACGTCATCAATCGGGGGCCAGTGACCTCGTACAATTGGCCGATATGGCCGTCTTCGGTCAGCGCTGCCACAACGACATCAGCGATATCGTCAATATCGATGATCGGCTCCGCGATAGCGCCGCCCGGCATCGGCAACACGCCTGCCAAGATGGGATCGCGCAAATAGCCTTCGCTGAAGTTCTGCGCGAACCAAGCCGCACGAACGATGGTGAAATTGACGCCCGACTGGCGCACCACGTCTTCGCCGAGGCGCGCGTGGTGTTCGCCGCGGCCAGACAGCAGCACCAGATGCCGTACCCCGACATCCTTCGCCGTCGCGCAGAGCGCCTGTAGCTTCTCGACAGCCCCCGGAAAAGCCAGATCCGGAAAGTAGGTGACGTAGGCGGCGCGGATGCCGGACAATGCCGGACCCCAAGTTTGCGGGTCTTCCCAATCAAATGGAATTGCGGCGCGCCGGGTGCCGCGGCGCACCGGATACCCGAGGGTTTCCAGCTTGGCAGCCACGCGCGAGCCCGTTTTGCCGGTTGCGCCGATGACGAGAACAGGTGTGTCTTGCATGGGTGTGTTCCTTGGTCTGTGTGTTGATGACCAAGCGATAGGCGACCCATGCACATTGAGTATTGACCGACAGTGCCAGTGTTTTGACCGGCGCCGCCAAAGCAAAACTACGACGTGTTGGCTGATTTGCGAAAACTGGCGGGCGTATGACCCACCCAGCGTTTGAACGCCCGTGAAAAAGAGCTTTGCTCGGAAAAGCCCGTCAGAAAGGCAACGTCAGCCAATGAATGGCGGTCATCGCTCAACAGCTCTTTTGCCAGATCACGGCGCGTCGTTTCCGTGAGTGTCTGAAACGTCAACCCGTGTTCGGACAGCCTGCGGTGAAAGGATCGGGCGCTCATACCCAATCCGCGCGCCACATCCGCCACCTTTGGCACGCCGTCGCTCAAGGATCGCGCAATGGCTCGTTGAGTCAGCACTTCGATGCTGTCCGCGGAGCCGATCTGATCAAGCTCTGTGTCCAGATGCGATAACAGAAACCGTGTGATGCCTTCGTCCCCCAGTTTGTTCGGGAGCGCCAATGCGCCGGACGAGACTTTCAGCGCATCCCGATCGGACCCAAAATGGACCGGGCACGCGAAGTAAGACTTGTGCGCGTCCAGCTGCCTGGGCGGCGGGTGCTGAAAGTGCACTTCGACCGGCGCAAAGGAACCGGGACTGACCTGTCGGCTGAGCGACACCGCGCTGGCCAGCGTGGCTTCATTCGACAGCCGCATGCCCAGCCGCCTTTCCCCGTCACGATGTAGCCGGAACCACATACCCCCGTCACAGGGCTGCAGTTCATATTCAACAACACTGGTCCAAAGCTGCGCATATCGCTCGACCCTGCGAAAAGACCCTAAAAGCGTCGGCGCAGACTTCCATGCCAGCCCAAGCGCGCCATACTCGTCACAGCGCATGGACGCGCCCACTTTCACCGGCAAAGCAGTCACATCGCAATGGTCTGCCATGGCTTCGAGCATCTGGTAATAGACCGTATCTGCCAGCATGACCTTTGGGTCGGGCGGCTCATCCGCGGCGAGCCCGGCCAGGGCGAGGATGGCCCGCCGATCAACCCCCGGCCCGGCAGCAGCGACCATCTTGCGCGCGAAAAGAGATGTGACAACTCCCATGCGCCAATACTACTGCAGGGTCGCGTTGCGTCCTACCGGCTTTGCGTCTGCCAGAAAGCCGGCGTTCATTTGCTGCGAAGCGCGCGCCTGACCACCTGTTCCACCTCTGTGTCCAAGCAACCATCGAACAGCGTGATGTGCCGAAGCATGGCCTCTTCCGAGCGTGCCGCTGGTCTGTTTGTCGCGGCAAACCGTTCTTCTTGAAATTCGAAGTAATACCGGGTGACCAGAATAGCGTTGGTCACAAGATCAGGAACACGCTGCGGATCGACCGCCAGTTTCCTTTTGCGTATCAACCCGTCAAAAACCTCTGTGATCTTTGATTCCAGAGCAGAATACAGCGCCGGAAACGCGGCGATCATGTCCGGGCTGTGATGTCCATACTCCCCGCGATCCCGGAACACGAATAAATACCGGGAAAACAGATCTCGCCACGCCAAGAGCAGGTCGCAGTAGCTTTGAACCGGGTCCTCTAACGGAGACACGGCGTCCAGAGTGGCGCGCGTGTCCTCTGCAAAGTCGCCTTGGATAGCCGCCAGCAGGTCTCGTTTGGTTTGGAAATGATACCACAGGTTGCCCTCTGACATGCCAATGCGGTCTGCCAGGGACGCGGTTGTCACGTTGCCGTAGCGCAGTTCATTGAACGCGTCACGAGCGCCATCGACTATGCGTTTTTTCGTGGCGCCGCGCTTGGCCATTCCAATCTAACCCACGATCAGCGCGCAGCTGGAGCGGCACCCGGCGCGTGCGCTGCGCCAAATCGCTGAATCGGTGATCCGTTGCGCTGCATTACGGGCTCGATTTGCCGGAACACTTGCCGGTACCGGTAGAATGGCACGCGCGGAAATAGGTGATGGATCGAGTGGTAGTTCTGAAACAGCCACAGCCACGAGATGACGGTATCCAGCGTTCCGGAAAAAACAAACGTACCCGTGTCCCTGTACCGGCCGGTGATGCGGTGGGGCCAATGAACGAGCCATGCAAAGAACACCAACGTCACGAAAATACCGATTAAGTTTGCGACGACCAAAAGTGCAATCGCGGCTGTCCAGCCCAGATACATCCCAAATGCGATGCGCCATCCAAGGCCAACGACAATCTCGGTGATCAAGATCGCACGGTCTTTTCTCGATGCATGCTGCCAGTTGTTTTCGATGAAATAGACAACCTGATCCGGCAAGGCGCGAAACGTGCCCACGATCACCCGCCGGATCGATCCGCCCGCAAGTTTAAGGTCTGGGTCACGCCCTGTGTGATTGGTGTGGTTGTGATGTGCAAAATGTTCCTTTCGGTGCGCGATAAAAGGTGTGCCAATCAACTGCCCGCTGACATACCCCAAAGCTTCGTTCACCCATTTCATGCGCCGATTTGTGCCGCCGATGGACCCGTGCACCGCTTCGTGTAGTACGGTGTAGGTCGCGTATAATGCCAAGGCGATCAAAAGAGTGGCGGCCCACAGGGGTACCAGACCTGCCAAGTAGCCGGAAAAAACGCCCGCATAGGCCAAGAATGCGCCAGCCGCCAAGGCAATCGTTGGCCAGGCCACCTCACCCATGGCCTCGCGTGCCACACCGTTCGCAAACTTCTCATCCATACGATCTGTTTCCACTCAAGCGCACCTTCTTCCGGCCTTTTTAGGGTACTTACCCTAATCTTGCACTCTTTGCAAAGCCAAACCGCCTCTGACCCGGCACAAGGACGTTTCCTATTTCTCGGAACAAGGATATCTACGCGCCAAGGAGCCAGTCATGACCACGAATTTCGCCGCCACCAAAGCCTTGTTCGACCTGCCCGAAGGCGTGATTTACCTTGATGGCAATTCACTTGGGCCTCTTCCAAGATCCACGAAAGCCCGGGTGTCGGACATGTTGGGCAAAGAATGGGGGCAGTTGCTGATCACCGGCTGGAACAAGGCCGGATGGATGGCCCAGCCGACGGAATTGGGCAATCGGGTTGGCCAGCTCATCGGCGCGGAAGCCGGGCACGTTGTGCTAGGCGATACGCTTTCGATCAAGGTGTACCAAGCGCTGGCGTCCGCGCTGGACCAAAGACCCGAGCGCAGAGTGGTTTTGTCTGACAGCGGCAACTTTCCCAGTGATCTGTACATGGCTGAAGGATTGATCCGCTCCTTGGGGCGCGGGCACGAACTTCGCATCGTCGAACCAGAAGCCGTGGCAGAGGTCCTGTATGACGACGTTGCGGTTCTGATGCTGACAGAGGTCGATTATCGCACGGGTCGCAAACATGACATGCGCGTGTTGACAGCCGCCGCGCATGCGGTGGGGGCGCTCACGATTTGGGACTTGGCCCACAGCGCAGGCGCGTTGCCCGTCAATCTCGCGGGGTGCGGCGCTGACTATGCCGTTGGCTGCACCTATAAGTATCTCAACGGTGGGCCCGGAGCCCCGGCCTTCATTTATGTGGCCCCGCGCCACGCCGGTCGGGCCGTTCCGGCCTTGTCTGGGTGGTTGGGCCACGAAGCTCCGTTTGCATTCGATCTAGAGTATCGGCCCGGAACCGGTATTGAAAGAATGCGTGTCGGCACGCCGCCCGTAATCCAGATGGCTGCGCTGGAGACAGCGTTGGATATCTGGGACCTGGCTGACATGCAGGACGTACGTGCAAAGTCGATTGCGCTTTGCGAACTGTTCATCGCAGAGGTGGAAGCCGCCTGCCCCATGCTGACGCTGGCCAGTCCGCGGGACGCCCAAAGTCGCGGCAGTCAGGTGTCTTTTCGTTTCGGCGAAGGATACGCGGCCATGCAAGCCTTGATCGATCGCGGTGTTGTCGGAGATTTCCGTGCACCGGATCTGATGCGCTTCGGTTTTACGCCGCTTTACATAGACGAAGCTGATGTTGTCGAGGCGGTGCGCATCCTGAAAGATGTGATGGACAATGCCTTGTGGGATCGCGACGCCTACAAGACACGTGCCGCGGTCACTTGACCAACAAACCCGCGCCGAACAATGCAGCCAACTGCGAAACGCCGCGCTGATAGGTCACGAAATCCGTTTGTACGGTTTTCAATCCCTTGAGCGCCGACATCATAGTCTTTGCAAGAGACGCGGCATCGCCTGGCAAAGCGACGCGGCCGGCAGCGTGTTCGCGCTCCAGCCACGCCGCATAAACATCCGCCAGATCCGCTTCCCCTTTTTCCACCACATCCCCTGCGGCGGTCTTGGTTAAATCGACCAACTCCATGCCATGCGGCGAATTCAGCATGTCTTCCATCCGCTCGCCCCCCTGCGCGACAAAGGCGGCGGCCAACTTTTCCGGCACCGACCCGTCGGCCGCCAAGGCCTCGTGCACGGCAGCCTGCGCAATCGCGTAATAGATGCTGACGAGGTTGCGATAGATGTTCTCTTTGTTCTTGTAATGCAGGTAAAGCGCGGGCCGCGACATACCGGCCTTGGACGCAATATCGTCCATCGAGGTTTTGCGATACCCATAGGTCGCAAAACTCTCCCAAGCCGCCGTCAGAATGGCAAGCTGGCGTGGATCAAGAGCATCTTCCGTCATCTTCCGGGCATACTGACAGATTATGCAAAATCTGTCAATTGACATCCTGACATTTTATTGTATATGTGTCATATACGTCAGGTTACATGGGAGCACTCATTTATGGCCACTTCAGTAACGATCAATGGCACGGAACATGCGGTCGATTTGCCCGATGATGTGCCCCTGCTCTGGGTTTTGCGCGACGAAATTGGACTGACCGGCACCAAGTTTGGATGTGGCGTGGCCGCATGTGGGGCCTGCACCGTGCATATCGACGGCGAGGCGGTGCGGAGCTGCCAGATCCCCCTTTCTGACGTGTGGGGCGAAGTCACCACGATCGAAGGCCTGGGTGAGCCGGGTAACCTTGCAAAAATCCAGGAAGCGTGGGTCGAGAACCAAGTCGCCCAATGCGGGTACTGCCAATCCGGGCAGATCATGCAGGCCGCGTCGCTGCTGACCGAAAACCCCAACCCCACGGATCAGGACATCGATGACGCGATGATGGGCAACCTGTGCCGCTGCGGGACATATCCACGTATCCGGGCCGCGATCCACGCGGCTGCCGACAAAATTCGGGAGGCTTGATTATGGCGAGCATTGGCAAAATTCTGCGGCGCACGTTTCTTATCGGGTCTGCAGCCGTCGTCGGTGGCGTGGCCTTTGGTGTCTATCAGGCGCGCAAGCCGGCCCCGAACCCGTTTGATCCCGCCGACGGCGAAGCGGCATTGAACCCTTTTGTGATCGTGGACGCGGACGGTGTCACGCTGATCGCGCCCCGCGCAGAAATGGGACAAGGCGTGAAAACATCCTGGGCCGCCCTGATTTCCGAGGAATTGGATGTGGATCCGAACGCGGTCAACGTCATCCACGGGCCGGCTGCCAAGGCGTATTACAACAGTGCGCTGATGGGCGAAGCCTCGTTTTCACGCGGCTACAACATGGGTGACTTCCAGCATGGGCTTCTGACCTCGCTGGGAGCGGTCGGCAAACTCTTTGACATGCAAATGACCGGCGGTTCCACGTCAATGAGGGATGGATTCGAGCGGATGCGCCACGCAGGCGCCACCGCCCGAGAAACCCTGAAAGAGGCCGCCGCGCAACAACTGGGCATCGCCCGCGCCAGCCTGAAAACCGAAAATGGCACGGTCATCGCGCCGGATGGCACAACGATTGCCTATACAGAATTGGCGGGCGCTGCTGCGGGCATCGATCCCGTCGACGCCGACCTGCGCGATCCCAGTGAATGGAAATACATCGGTCGATCGGTTCCGCGGGTCGATATGGTGCCGAAGTCCACCGGTACGGCCGAATTTGGCGTCGACGTGCGCCTGCCAGGCATGAAGTTTGCGGCCATTGCCCAAAGCCCGCGCTTTGGCGTTGGCAAGAAGAGCTTTGACGCAACCGCGGCAGAAAGCATGCCGGGCGTCGAAAAAGTGATCGACCTTGGCGATGCCGTGGCCGTGGTTGCCACCAACACATGGTTGGCTCAGCAAGCCGTGGACATGATCGATGTCGAATGGGAAGACGCGCCTTACCCAACCGACACCGACGGGGTATTTGCTGCAATTGCAGAAGCGTTTGACGGGGATGCCAACACCACCCTGCGCGACGACGGCGACGTGACCGCCTTGCCTGAAGGCGCCACACTGATCGAGGCGGAATACAAGCTGCCCTATCTGGCGCATGCGACGATGGAGCCAATGACCGCCACCGCGCAGTACACCGGCGACGCGCTGGAAGTGTGGGCACCGAACCAAGCGCCGATTTTTATACAAAAATCTGCAGCCAAACGTGCCGGGCTAAATGCGGACGCCGTGCAAGTACACACCACGTATCTTGGCGGCGGTTTCGGGCGTCGGCCCGAAACCGACTTCACTGACCGCGCCGTCGATGTCGCGATGCAAATGCCCGGCGTTCCGGTGCAGCTGACATGGTCGCGGGAAGAAGACATGCGGCATGACTTTTATCGCCCCGGAGCGATCGCGCGGTATCGCGGCGCCATCAAAGACGGGAAAGCCGTGATGGTGCACGGTAAGATCGCAGCACAGTCTGCCTTGCAGGAAAGCATGGCGCGTTGGTTCGGACTGGCTGCGGCAGGGCCTGACAAGGACACCGTGAACGTGGCCTACAACCAGCCATATGCCATCCCGAACTTCAAAGTCGAAGGCTATATTGCGGCCCCGATGATCCCCGTCGGGTCTTGGCGATCGGTTGGAGCCTCGTTCAATGGTTTCTTCTCGGACACCATCATCGACGAAATGGCCGTCGCGGCCGGCCGGGATCCGCTGGACTTTCGTATCGAACTGGCCGAGGCCGAATGGGCCCCAGCCGCCGGCGTTCTGAAAGCCGTGAAAGAGATGAGCAGTTGGACGGGCACGACCCCGAATGGGGTCGGGCGTGGCGTGGCCATGGCATATTCGTTCGGCACACCAGTCGCGATCGGTGTCGAAGTCGTCGACGAAGGCGGCGACATCCGGATGAGCAAATGCTGGATCGCCGCTGATCCGGGCATCGTGATCGATCCCAAGATCTTCGAGGCACAAATGATTTCCGGTGCAATCTATGGCTTCTCCGCCGCCGTGCAGGGCGAAATCACGTTCTCGGACGGCGAGGTCGAGCAGTGGAACTTCCCGGATTACGACGGGCTGCGCATGCACAATGCACCCCAGTTCGAGGTACGCCTGCTGGAAAACAACCAGCATATGGGTGGCGCTGGCGAGCCGGCCACTCCCCCATCGATGCCAGCGCTGGCAAATGCCGTGTTTGACCTGACCGGCACTCGGGTTCGCGAGTTGCCCTTGATCAACCACGTATCCATGATGGTCTGATACCAGATCGGCCCTGCAGCGGCGGGGCCGGTCACTTACCGGGCGGCGCGCATGCCAGTTCGTCCCCGACGCGCCGCAAAACTACGCGCCGCATCGCCAAACGCTTCGAACAACGGGCGGGACACCGGGTCGTTGGCCGCGTTCCATTCAGGATGCCATTGCACCGACAGGGTAAAGCCCGGTGCACCTTCAATACGAATGGCTTCCGGCGTTCCGTCAGGTGCGTGCCCCTCGATCACGATGCGCTCGCCCGCCTCTTTGATCGCTTGTCCATGCAAGGTGTTGGTCATCACCTTTGTCGCTCCGAACAGGCGATGAAACACGCTGCCTTCGGTTACAGTCACTTCATGCCTCAGCTCGAACTTCTCTTCCAAAGAGCCTTCTGGCGGCATCCGATGGTTCGACCGTCCTGGCAAGTCGCGCACTTCGGGGTACAATGTGCCGCCCATGGCCACGTTGACCTCTTGAAACCCGCGGCAGATACCAAAAAACGGCTGTCCGCGGTCCACGCAGGCCCGGACTAGCGGCAGCGTGATCGCGTCACGGGCCCGGTCAAAGGCGCCGTGCGCATCGGTGGCTGGTTCGCCGTACTCTTCAGGATGCACGTTGGGGCGTCCACCCGTCAGGACAAATCCGTCGCACGTCGCCAGCAGTTCCTCGACAGAAACAAACCGCGGGTCCGCTGGGATCAAAAGCGGCAGTCCTCCTGCCACGTTGGCCACAGCATCCGAGTTCATCGTACCACCCGCATGGGTCGGATACTCATCATTGATGAGATGAGAGTTGCTGATGATGCCGATGACGGGTCTGGACATAAGAGGGATACCTGGCTTTCCAATTACAGCGTAACCTAGCGCCGTCAGCACACCACAGCAACAAAGCACCGCCTGCGCGACAGAACACCCTCATGTGGGAAAATGCACATTTCCTGTGCGGATTGTGGCGAGACCAGCGGTAAAACAACCCCGGGCCGCGTCAGATTTCCCCCGCCAGCCGCGCCGCTTCGATCCCGAACAGACCAGCGGTGGCATCATTGTCCGATGTGTCGCCCGTGACACCGATCGCGCCGACAATGGCGCCTTTCCTGTCACGCACCAGAATACCGCCCGGCACAGGGATCACCTGCCCGCCATAGACGCCGTTCACCGCAGCCATGAAGTAAGCCTGTTGTTCGGCCCGCGCCATCTGCGCGGTGCCCGCCATACCCAGCATCACTGCGCCGTAAGCCTTGCCGTGCGCGATTGCAAACCGACCGGGGGCCGCCCCGTCTTCGCGCTCGAACGCCAGAACATGACCTCCCGCGTCCAGAACGATCACAGAGAGCGGCTTCAGCTCCATCTCGCGGCCTTTTTCAAAGGTTTTGCGAATGATCGAGCGGGCGCGTGTCAGTGATATGGCCATTTTATCTTTCCAAACATGTCTGTGTGTTGTGTCAGCTTGCCGGGTTCTGCCAAACAGACGCAAGCCTGCAATGTGGTCAAGCCTGTGCTTTCAGTTCCAGCCGCCGTGCGTGCAAGACCGGTTCCGTATACCCCGAAGGCTGCGCGCGCCCTTTGAACACCAGATCGCAAGCCGCTTGAAACGCGATGCCATCGTAGCCCGGCGCCATTGGCCTGTAATCGGCATCCCCTTCGTTTTGGGCATCCACGACAGCAGCCATCTTGCGCATGGCGCTCATCACGTCCTGCGCGGTGACCACTTCGTGGTGCAGCCAGTTGGCCACGTGCTGCGCCGAAATCCGGCACGTGGCCCGGTCTTCCATCAAGCCGATATTGTTAATGTCGGGCACCTTGGAACAGCCCACGCCCTGATCGACCCAACGCACAACGTATCCCAGGATGCCTTGCGCGTTGTTTTCCACTTCGCGCATGACCTGATCGCTGCTCCATTTCTTGAAGCTGGCCATCGGGATATCCAAAATGCCATCGACATGGGCGTGGCGTCCGCCGGCCTTCAGCTTGGCCTGAACGGCAAAAACGTCGACCTTGTGATAATGCAGCGCATGCAGCGTGGCTGCCGTTGGGCTCGGGACCCAGGCACAGTTCGCACCGGACTTGGGATGCCCGATCTTCTGTTCCAGCATCGCGGACATCATGTCGGGCATGGCCCACATGCCTTTGCCTATCTGAGCCTTGCCCGACAGCCCGCATTCCAAACCAACATCCACGTTCAGATCCTCGTACGCGTTGATCCAGGATTTCCGCTTGATGTAGTCCTTGCGGCTGAACGGACCTGCCTCCATCGAGGTGTGGATTTCATCACCGGTCCGGTCCAAAAAGCCGGTGTTGATGAACGCCACGCGCGACTTTGCGGCGCGGATGCATTCTTTGAGGTTCACGGACGTCCGCCGTTCCTCGTCCATGATCCCGATCTTCACAGTGTTGTGTGGCAGACCAAGGATATCTTCGACAGTGTCAAACAGCTTGACGGTGAACGCCACCTCCTGTGGTCCGTGCATCTTCGGCTTGACGATGTAAACCGAGCCATGCAGCGAGTTTCCACTGTCCCGCTTCAAATCATGCATGGCGATGGTCGTTGTGATCAAACCATCCAGCAGACCCTCGTACGCCTCGTTGCCGTTGCGGTCCAAAACGGCGGGGTTTGTCATCAGGTGCCCGACATTGCGCACCCACAATAAAGCGCGTCCTTTCAGCGTCAGCGTGCCACCGTCTGGCGCGGTATACGTCCGATCGTCCTGCAAACGGCGCGTGATGGTCTTGCCACCTTTTTCCAGAACAGCTTCCAAATCGCCCTGCATCAGCCCCAGCCAGTTGCCATAGGCCTGCACCTTGTCTTCCGCATCCACACAGGCCACGGAGTCTTCGCAATCCATGATCGCGGACACGGCGCTTTCCATCACGACATCGGCCAATCCGGCCTGGTCCCGCGCACCAATCGGATGCGTGCGGTCAAAAACCAATTCAACATGCAGGCCATTGTTCACCAACAAAACGGCATCGGGTGCCTTGGGGTTCCCAAGATACCCGGCAAACTTCTCGGGCTGAACCAAGGGCAGATCATCGACCAACAACGCCCCACCCTGGACGTGATACCGCCGCACATCCGCGTGGCTGGCGCCATGGATCGGAAAGGCTTCGTCCAGGAACACCCGCGCCCGTGCCACGACACGGGCGCCTCTGCCCTTTTCGTACCCGCCTGCCGGCGCAGGGCTGCCCATCGCATCCGTGCCATACAGGCTGTCATACAACGACCCCCACCGCGCGTTTGCGGCATTCAACGCATACCGGGCGTTGGTGATCGGGACCACCAGTTGGGGCCCGGGAACAGAGGCGATCTCGGCATCGATGTTGTCAGTCTCGATCTCAAAATCTTTGCCCTCGGGCAGCAAATAGCCAATCTGCTGCAGGAACGCCCGGTACTCGATATGGCTGTGGGCCAGACCTTTGCGTTCGATGTGCCAGGCATCGATCTGGTGCTGGATCCGGTAGCGCGTTTCAAGCAGCGCACGGTTTTCTGGGCCAAGATCGTGGACCAAGTGCGACATACCGGCCCAAAACGCCGCCGGTTCCACACCGGTGCCAGGCAATGCGCGCGTGTCGATGAAATCCTTGAGTTCCGAGGCCACTTGCAGCCCGTCAATCTCGATCCGGTCGGTCATCTCCGCTCCCTCCTCGCAGGATTTGCGCCTCATTAGAACAGAAGTTTCCGATAGGCAACAAGCTGGTCAAATAATATTACCAATTATGGCACTGTATACAGCCGTGTGCGGATTTTTTGCGTGCGTTCTGTCGGCAGCGGTCGCTACAATACCGCACCTCGTTCCAGACCTTGGCCCATTTCTTGCGCCATGCGAAAGGCCGTCCGCAAGTGGCGCAGGTCTTTTGTGGCAAGTCGGATTTGCGGCGCATCTTCGGCATCAGAAGTCGAACCCCATCTGCCGGGGGTCCGGGTCTGTCGCGCGCCGACGCGGCGCGCGATCATTCACAAACTGTCCTTCGCTGTCCTTGCGACTGGCGTGCTTTTCCACGACGGCCTGGGCTTTTTGGCGAAATTGCTTGCCTTTTCGCACCGCCCAAATCCGCTCTCTTGCCTGCCGCGCCGCTGCACTCACGTCCACGATCGGTGGCGGGTAACACAGGCTGGCCGCCCCGTCCCATGTCCACGGCGCTTGCAGATGCGTGTTTGGGACCGCGGTCAGTTCCGGAACCCACGCGCGAGTGAACGCACCGGTTGGATCCTGATCGCCACCTTGTTTGACCGGGTTGTAAATCCGCACGGTGTTGATGCCGGTTGTGCCGGATTGCATCTGGACCTGCGGCCAGTGGATACCCGGTTCATAATCTGTGAACTGCCGCGCCAGATGCAGGCCGGTCTGGCGCCAATCGAGCCACAAATGATAGGACGCCACAGCCATCAACATCGACCGCATCCGGAAATTGAGCCAGCCGGTGGTATTGAGATACCGCATGCAGGCATCAACGAACGGCAACCCGGTTTCCCCTTTCTCCCAAGCCTCGCGGCGTACGCGATCATCTTGGCGCAGCCCCGCGTAGGCCGGGTGCAGGCAGTGAAATTCTAAAGCTGGTTCGTCCTCCAGCTTCTGCATGAAGTGATCGCGCCACGCGAGGCGGGCCTGATAACTCTTAAGGGACCCGGACCAGCCGGTGCGCGTGCCCTTGATCTCTCGCTGACGCGCTGCAGTCGCCTGAGACACCTCGCGCCCCGTGACGACGCCCAGCGCCAGATAAGGCGACATTCGGGAACACGCGGTTTCGCCCTCGACCGGTGAAGACATCGCACTGCGGTACGACTGACCGCGGACGGTCAGAAAACTGCCCAGCCGCTCCAACGCGGCCTCGCGCCCACCCTTTTGTCGGCGCGGTCCGTCATCCGCCAATAACCGTGGCCAGTCATGGCTGTCCATCAACAGGCCTGTCACGTGTGGCACAGCGACCTGTGGCTGGCGCATCAGCGCATTGCGCTGCGCCGCCCAACCGT
>CAWUIW010000034.1:0-18139 GCA_963922515.1 uncultured Rhodobacterales bacterium
TTCGCGAAAATCTTCGTACCCTTCGAATCCCACTTGCCGAGCCATGCGGACGAAAGTGTTGGGCTTAACATTTGCAAAATCTGCAATCTCTCGAACCGTTGAAACCCCAACAGAATTTGGGTTCTCCAGAACGTAACGCGCTGCTTTCTGAGCCTCGGGCGTCAGCGTGTCCCAGACTTCGGTCAGTCGGTTCAAAACCGGATTTGCCACATTTGTATCATTCATGATTGACGATGGTACATATGTTCCCATAGTCTGTCGAGCGAATTTACGAGTCTTGCGGCAAGGAACAGGACCATGTCAGACGCTGTAATGCCCAGTGCGGCCCGGGTAGTGATTGTGGGGGGCGGCGTCATGGGCGTTGGACTGGCCTATCATCTTGCGCATGAGGGCTGGACCGATGTGGTGCTGCTGGAAAAGGCGGAGCTGACAAGCGGCAGCACGTGGCATGCAGCCGGGCAAATCACGCATTCCACCTCCAGTTTCTCGCTGGGCAAGTGCGTCGATTACAATATCGGGCTCTACTCCGGGGCGCTCGAAGCCGAAACCGGGCAGCCAGTTACATGGCATGGCTGCGGGTCATTCCGCCTGGCCTATACCGAAGATGAAATGGACTGGCTGCGCCACACGCTTTCAGTTGGGCG
Organism: uncultured Rhodobacterales bacterium; assembly: GCA_963922515.1. Classification (GTDB taxonomy): domain Bacteria; phylum Pseudomonadota; class Alphaproteobacteria; order Rhodobacterales; family Rhodobacteraceae; genus JACOMT01. The sequence continues at coordinate 645 of CAWUIW010000034.1, forward strand.
GTCGCTGGGGTTCAACATCGAACTGGTCAGTCCCGACAGGGTGGCGGCTTTGCACCCATTCTACAATCTTGATGATGTTTTGGGCGCGCTTTACACGCCGGATGACGGGCATGTGGACCCTACGAACGTCACGATGGCCATGGCCGCAGGCGCGCGCCAAAAGGGTGTGAAGATCATACGCCACTGCCGAGCCACCAACATCACCCGGCGAGGCGATGCATGGCGGGTTGAGACGGAAAAAGGCACGATCCTATGCGAACACGTGGTGAATGCTGGCGGCACCTATGCCCGGCAGATGGGCGAATGGTCCGGCCTTCAACTGCCAATGACGTCGATGACCCACCACTATTTTGTGACAGAGCCGGTGCCAGAGTTTGCAGATCTGGAAGCTGAATTGCCGGTGATCCGGGATGACCGCAAAGTGTCTGGGTACATCCGAATGGAACAAAAGCGCGGACTGATCGGGATTTATGAAAAAGCCCAACCAAACGCAATCTGGTTGGACGAGTGCCCCTGGCACTATGAAAACTGGCTGTTTGATGCCGATTACGACCGGATCATGCCGTGGCTGGAAGAAAGCTTGAACCGCATGCCCATCTTTGCCGATCTCGGGATTCAGCGCGAAGTGCATGGCGCGATCAGCCATCCACCCGATGGCAACCCGCTGATCGGGCCGGCGCCCGGCGTGCCAAACTACTGGTGTTGTTGCGGAACGCAGATCGGCATCGGATGGGGGCCGGGGCTGACACGGGAATTGGCGCGCTGGATGGTCCATGGCGCCGCGGACATCTCGATGCGCGACTATGATCCGCGCCGTTTTGGCGGCTATGCCACAAAGGAGTGGCAGGTGATCAAGGCCAAGGAAGACTACTGTCTGCGTCACGAAATCCCATACCCGCATTTCAATCGTTTGGCCGGTCGTCCTGTAAAACCATCTCCCCTGTACGATCGGTTGAAGGCAAAAGGCGCGGTGTTCGAAGAGGTTTATGGACATGAACGTCCGCGTTGGTTTGCGACAGGCAATGTGGCGCAACAAGATCACTATTCCTTCCGCAGAAACGTAGTGGACGAGATTGTGGCACAAGAATGCACTGCCGTGCGCGGACGCGTCGGGATTATGGATATCTCTGCCTTTACCAAAGTGCGCGTCAGCGGGCCGGACGCCGCGACGTTCCTAGACGGTTTGGTGGCCAACAAACTGCCGTCGAAAGTGGGTGGCATCGCCCTTACCCACATGTTGAACACCCGCGGTCGGATCGAATTGGAAACCACGGTCGTGCGCTTGGCCGAGGATACCTATTACCTTGTCTGTGCAGCATTTTTCGAACAACGCTTACTGGATCATTTGGTCCGTCATCAGGGAACGCGCGATGTTCAGGTGGCCTGTATGTCGGATGAGTGGGCGGCCCTTGCGCTGAACGGGCCCCGGGCGCGCGACGTGCTGGCAGCATGCACGGATGCGGATTTGTCCAACAAAGGATTTCGGTGGCTGTCGGCCAAGGAAATCACTGTGGCGGGCCACACTGTCTGGGCCTTCAGGATGTCCTATGCCGGCGAGTTGGGATGGGAGTTTCACATCCCGCGGGCAGCGACATGCGACGTCTACAACGCACTCTGGGCGGCGGGTGTCGCCCACGGGATCACGGATTATGGGTCTTTTGCCATGAATGCACTGCGCATGGAAAAGGGATTCAAGGGGGCAGGTGAGTTGACCAACGAGGTGACCTTGCCAGAGGCCGATGTGATGCGGTTCGTAAAACTGGACAAATCCTATCTGGGGGCCGAAGCGACCCGTGCCAGCGCGGATGGCGAGCTGCCATGGGTCTGTGCTTATCTCGAAATTGCGCCCGATGGAGAAATCGATGGGCATGGCGGCGAGGCGGTTGTGCAAGATGGGCGCGTCGTTGGCTCCACGGCATCCGTTGCTTATGGTCCGACCGTTGGGAAAATCCTTGCTTTCGCCTACATCAAACCTGAAGCCGCGAAACCCGGAACGGCATTAGAGGTGATCTTGCATGGGGCGCCCCGCGCGGCGAAAGTTCTGGATGCACCAGCGTATGATCCCGACAGTATACGACCCCGCCAAGACAGTATGGCAGAGGCCGCAGAATGACAGTGCCTACAACGATGCAAGCCATGGTGTTGACCGGGCATGGCGATCTGGATGTCTATGAATGGCATGAGGATTGGCCGGTTCCCGAATTGGGTCAGACCGAAGTTTTGATCAAGGTTGGGGCTTGCGGTCTGAACAACACGGACGTCAACACTCGCTCGGGCTGGTACTCTAAGACGGTGACGGCCGCGACGACGGGCAGCGCCTATGAAACGGTTTCTGAAGAAGACCCGACTTGGGGTGGTGCTCCAATCACCTTTCCACGCATTCAGGGTGCAGATGCCGTAGGCATTGTCGTGGCTGCGGGTCCGGATGCGGATCCATCGCTCATCGGGAAACGTGTGTTGGTCGATGGCTGGCAACGCGACTGGTCCGATCCTGATAACAAGAACAAGGCACGTTACTTCGGATCAGAGGTGGACGGTGGATTTGCGCAATTCACCAAAGCGGATCATCGGGGCGTACAGCCGATTGTCAGCGACCTGAGCGATGCAGAGCTCGCGACTTTCAGTTGTTCCTACACGACGGCGGAGGGCATGCTGACCCGGGCGCAAGTTTCAAGCGATGACACGGTACTTATATCTGGCGCCTCCGGCGGCGTCGGTGGGGCACTGATCCAATTGGCGAAACGGCGCGGCGCGCGGGTGATCGCGATGGCATCCCAGTCCAAACATGCGGCTGTGGCTGAACTCGGGCCGGACCGAATTCTACCGCGAAGCCCCAGCGATTTGGGCGCCTTGTTGCAGGACGAGCAGGTCACGGTTGTGGCCGATGTTGTCGGTGGATCCATTTGGCCCAGTCTGATCGGATGCCTCGAACGGGGCGGCAGGTATGCCTGTTCTGGTGCGATTGCCGGCCCGCTTGTGGAGTTTGACCTGCGCACCTTTTACTTACGGGATCTGACACTTGTGGGATCTACTGTGGTCTCGACCGACATCTTGCCCAGTGTGGTCCGCTACATCGAACGTGGCGAGATAAAGCCAGTGTTGGCCGCGACCTACGAGTTGTCGGATTTGAAATCTGCGCAAGCGGCGTTCATCGACAAGAAGCATACCGGTAACATCGTTGTCATTCCATGACGGGCGCGCGCATCAACCACTTCTTGCTGCGTGATGCGCTTTCTCGCCTGTTGTCTCGGACGCCGGATTTGTCGTGGGTCGCGGACCGGTTGCCGACGCTGGACTATGTCCCTGAGACAGCGGTGGACTTGCCGATAACCCGCCAACTGTCTGACCTTGACACCTTTGCCTCGGACGAAACCCGCGAAGCCATTGCCGCGATCCAGAACGCCGCGCCCTATCTGCGTTGGCAGCGCAGCTATTCTGTCGAACAGGTTGGCCGAGACCACTACAACCGATATGGCTGGTTCAATCTGATTTCGCCGGAGGGTCTGTTTCTGGCAGCAGACATGCGTCTGTCGATCGGGGTTTGGCGAGAGGGGCTTGTCTATCCAAGGCACTGGCACCGTCCTGAAGAAACATATCTCATTCTGGCCGGTGAAGCTGAGTTAACCACGGATGGTCATCCACCGCGGTGGGTGCGCCCCGGCGACCGCGTACATCATCCGCCGAATACGCCACATGGTATGGTGACGGATCTCGCTCCGCTGGTCGCCGCTGCGGTCTGGACCGGTGAAGGGCTTCTAGCCCGATCAACCATGCCAGAGAGCGTGTCATGAAGATCACGCGCATCAGACTCTATCAAACTGGCCTGCCGTATGTGGGCGGAACTTATGGTTGGGGGGCTGGCAACGTCATTGATACGGCAGTTGCATCGGTCATCGTGATCGACACGGATGCTGGCGTGCAAGGGTGCGGCGAATTCACTCCGTGCGGCGAGAACTACATGCAGGCCTACTCGGCCGGAGTCCCGGCAATGCTGCGCATGGTCGGTCCGAATTTGTTAGGTGAAGATCCTCGCGATGTGGCGCGCATCGAAGCCCTCATGGATCACTTTGTTCTGGGTCATGGATACGCAAAAGCGCCAATTGATGCGGCGTGTTGGGACATCCTTGGCACGTCGCTGGATGCCCCATTGTGGAGGCTTTGGGGCGGCAAACTGACTGATGGAATGCCCATGTACCGGGTCATTCCGCAGGCATCCAAGGTGGATACGGTCACCGCATTGGATCGCTTGCGCGATGTCGGGTACCGACAATTTCAGATCAAGGTTGGTGCAAACTGGATCGAGGATATCGAGCGCATTCACGCGGCGGTACCGCTGTTGAAGCCCGGCGAAAAAGCGATGGCAGACGCCAATCAGGGCTGGCGCTTGGATGATGCACTGCGTGTCGCTCGCGCGACGCGGGAGCTTGATTACATTCTGGAACAACCATGCCGGACTTACGAGGAATGCCAGCACGTGCGCCGACGCACCGACTTGCCAATGAAGCTGGACGAATGCGTCACCGAAATGCAGATGGCTCACCGCATCGTGGAAGATCGCGGTGCCGATCTGGTATGCCTGAAAATCTCCAACCTTGGGGGGCTCAGCAAGGCGCGGCGTGTGCGTGAACATCTTGTGGCACACAGGTTCCCCGTCGTGGCAGAGGACAGCTGGGGCGGAGAAATTGCATCTGCGGCCTTGGCGCATTTCGCGGCAACAACCCCGTCCGACTTCCTTCACAACACCACAGATCTGATGAACTACAACACACGCTCAACTGGTGTTGGGGGACCATCCGCGCGGGACGGCCGGTTGTTTGTTTCTGATGCACCGGGTTTGGGCGTTACACCTGATTTCAATGCCCTTGGTGATCCAGTTATGGAGATCGTGGCATGAAGATCACCAAAATCACCGTTTATCATGTCGATCTCGAACTCGAGCATCCCTATTGGCTGTCCGGAGGTCGCCTGAAGTTCGATGTTCTGGATGCCACGCTGGTGAAGCTCGACACAGACGCGGGACTGGTCGGATGGGGCGAGGGCACGCCTTGGGGGCATACCTATGTCCCCGCTCATGGTCCGGGTATCCGGGCCGGGATCAAAACCATGGCACCATTCATCTTGGGATTGGATCCGCGCAAAGTCTTGCAGGTCGAGCGGTCGATGGACTTGGCCTTGCCGGGGCATCTTTATGCCAAGTCACCAGTGGACATGGCGTGCTGGGATATTGCCGGGCAGGCAGCCGGCCTGCCAATCGCGGATCTGATGGGCGGCGCATCTTACGCCCCGAAGCCGATTGCGTCTTCGGTTGGGGCCAAGACAGTGGAAGACACACGGGAAGTCATGGATCGGTACCGGTCGCGCGGCTACTGGGTACATTCCGTCAAAGTTGGCGGGGATGTGGATTACGATATCGCGCGCATCCGCGACGTCGAAGGGCACAAGCCCGAAGGCGAGCGCATCCTGTACGACGTCAACCGCGCCTGGACCCGCCAGCAGGCTTTGCGCGTTATGAAGGCCACCGAGGACTTGGATGTGATGTTCGAGCAACCGGCGGAAACACTGGACGATATCGCTGCAATCCGGCAGTTGCACGCTGCACCGGTCAGTGTCGACGAAAGCCTTGTTACCCTGCAAGACGGTGTTCGCATTGCCCGGGACGGGTTGGCCGAAGTCTTTGGCATCAAGCTGAACCGTGTCGGTGGTTTGACCAAAGCTGCGCGCCTGCGCGACATCGCGCTGGCCCACGGCATCGACATATTTGTGATGGCCACCGGCGGATCCGTTCTTGCCGATACCGAAGCGCTGCATCTTGCGGCGACAATCCCAGATCACAATCTGCTTGGGGTCTGGGCATGCCAAGACATGCTGACCGTCGACATCGCCAAAGGGCGAGGACCGCGCAACATCAAGGGTCACCTGACGCTAGAGCCGAGCCCGGGGCTGGGCGTGCACCCTGACGAAGCTGCGCTTGGTATGCCCGTTGCTGAATATGAGGAGGCCTGACGTGAAAATCACGCGCGTTTCGCTGTGGCATGTACCGCTTACCTCGCACGAGACCTACTACATGGCGGATGGCAAGACCTGTGATACGGTAGAGACCGTTGTCCTTGCCATAGACATAGACGCCGGGCTGACCGGGTGGGGTGAAGTGTGTCCGATCCCGCATTACCTGCCAGCTTATGCCAGAGGTGTGGCGCCCGCGCTGTCGGAAATGGCGCCGATGTTATTGGGCGCTGATCCGATTGGGCCCGAGGCGGTCATGTCGCGGCTAGATGCGCATTTGCCAGGCCACGGCTATGCGAAGTCGGCCATCGACATTGCATTGTGGGACTTGACGGGTCAGGCCGCGCAACTCCCGCTTTATGCGCTGTTGGGCGGTCGCCAAACGCGTGATCTGCCACTTTATCATTCGATCACGTGTATCGCGCCCGAAGACATGGCGCGCATCGCCCGAGAGGCGCAGGCCCAAGGCATCACACAGTTCCAGGCAAAACTCGGGTCAGATCAAAACTGGGAAGCGGATGTGGCGCGCCTGGTGCAAGTGCGAGAAGCGGTGGGGAATGGCCCAATTGTTTACGGTGACTGGAATTGCGGGGCGACGTCGCTTGATGCAACCCGGGTTGGGCGGGCGGTTCAGCATCTGGATATCATGCTGGAACAACCCTGCGCGAGTATCCCGGCATGCGCCCGGGTTCGCAATGCCACCGGCTTGCCAATGAAGCTGGACGAAACGGCGCATGATACCGCCTCTTTGCTCGAGGCGCATGCGCTTGGATGCATGGACGCCGTGGCCATCAAGCTTTCAAAGTTTGGCGGCCTAAGTGCTGCGCGACAGGCGCGGGATTTATGCGTGTATCTGGGGGCAAAAATGTGTGTCGAAGATACCTGGGGCTCCGACATCACGACAGCGGCCGTGCTACACTTGGCAGCGACCACGCCGTCCGCCTACTTGCTGAACACCTGTGATCTTTCGGGGTACGTAGGGCCGCGATTGGCGCCAGACGGCTCAGTGCGCCAAGGCGGCCGGATCGCCCCGCCTGAGGGCACAGGACTTGGTATTGTGCCCGACCGGGCGGCGCTAGGCCCGCCGGACTTGGTAGTGGAGTGAGGAATAAAATATGCTGAAAACGATGACGCAATCTGATTGGCAACACCGCGCCACGCAGGTTTTTCCGGCGGGTGGGTTTGGTAATTTCGACCCTGGGTATTTTGTTCGGGACGGGAAGGGTAGCCGGATCTGGGACGAGGATGGCAAGGAATACATCGACCTTCTGATTGGTTCGGGTCCGATGCTGTTGGGTCACGGTCATGAAGAGGTTCTGGATGCCGTGCAAACGCAGTTGGGCCGGGGCATGACGTTCTTTGCCAATAATGCGCCAGCCGTTGAATTGGCGGAAGCCATCATACATGCAGTGCCATGCGCCGAACAGCTGCGCTACGTCAGCTCAGGCGGCGAGGCAGATATGTACGCGATGCGCCTGGCCCGGGCCTTTACCGGCCGCGACAAGATTTTGAAATTTGAGGGCGGGTACCATGGCATGTGCGCCGAAGCACAAATGAGCCTGGCCCCAGCGAAACGCGTCAACTTTCCACTGGCAGTGCCTGATAGTGCCGGGATCCCCGACAGCGTGCGTGCCGATATGCTGATTGCGCCATTCAACGACCCGGAATACATCCGGTCTTTGCTGGCTGAGCAAGGTGATCAGGTGGCTGGCATTATTGTCGAGCCATTGCAGCGCATCATTCCACCTGCTCCGGGTTTTCTCGACGTATTGCGTCAAGAGGCTGACAGGTACGGCATCGTCCTCATTTTTGACGAGGTTGTTACCGGGTTTCGCTTTGCTTACGGCGGGGCGCAAGAGTTGTATGGTGTCACGCCGGACATCTGTACGTTGGGCAAGATCATCGGGGGCGGGTTTCCGCTGGCCGCGATCGTAGGGCGAGCAGATATCATGGCGCATTTCGATAAAAGACAAGTTGGTACAGATCGCTGGTTGATGCAATTGGGCACGCTGTCCGGCAATCCCGTGGCAGCGGTCGCTGGGCTCAAAACACTCGAGGTGCTGCGCCGCGAGGGCATGTATGAACGCTTGCGGGCCAACGGCGAGCGCCTGATGGCCCTTGGCCAAGTCGCCTTGTCTGAACATGGCATAGCGCATCAGGTTGTCGGCGATCCAACCCTGTTCGAGTTTGTTTTCAGTGATACCGCGCCGCGCGATTACCGCGACGTTGCGGCCAGCGATACGCAGAAGGCCGCGACGTTCAATGCTCAGCTCATGACGCATGGCCTGTTCAAGTCACCCGGCAAAACCTATCCATGTCTGGCCCTGACGGATGAGGACTTTGAACTGGCTGCCATGGCCTATCAGCATGCGGCGGCCGCTGTTGCACAAAGCATGTAAAATCGATTTCCGCCGCGGCGACACCGGTCTTGTTCAGCTTTCGCGATAGACCGGGTTCAACCACGCACGCTTGCCGGCTGCGTCAATCAATGTGACACGCATCCATGGTGACCGGGCAAAGCGATCCAGGTTCACGCGTGTCCGGGTCATGCTGTCGCCGTGCACGGCCACCGCAGCGGAGCCGTGCCCTTGCACCACGACGCTGACAACGGCGCTGCTTTCAACTGTCACTTGGCGGTCTTCCCATTCGACATTCACAAAAGCCGGACCTTGTGTCGAGTAATGGTGTCCGGCCTTTAGAGCCGTCAGCAAGGCCTCTGGCGTGTTTTCCTCGGACTTTACCATGACCCAACCGCCAAAGTGATCTGGCTCGGAAAAATGTGCGTCGTCGGTGGCGCACATCGTCAGTTTGCGCCCCTCGCTCAACAACTGGTCAAGGGTGTAAAACCCATGAGGTCTGTCGCACCCTGTGGCGCAACCATGATTATAGACCTCTACCGCATGCGCGGCTTCAATACCGCGAGCGTCCTCGGTCGTCAGGCCCGACCATTCGGGATGCGCGATCGCCACGAATGCGCCGGCATTTCGTGCGCGCAAGGCGATTTCGGCTCCGGTTTCCTGATTGGCGACTGGCAGGAAATGCGGGGAATTGGGGTGGTCAAAGTCTTCTGGCAAGCCAACAGCAAGGATATGCCATAACTCGCCATTCTGCATCGCGCCAGAGTGCAGTTCTGCGCCAAGGATGGTTGTGAACCGGTTGTCGCGGTACTCGGTGGTATCCGTGATGGGATAGCCGTACAGACCGACGAAATGATCTGTCAGCGCGATGAAGTCATACCCTTCTGCCTTGTACCGCCGGCACACTTCCTCTGGTTCCAATACACCATCAGATCGGGTGGAATGTGTGTGCAGGTTGCCGCGCCAGAACCTCCCGGGGGCGTTGAACATCGCGTCTGTCATCATTGGGTCGCTCCAAGTCACCGTTTCTGCCCATCTGTCGCACAGACATGACGACGACATGACAGCAATTGTCCAGATACCTTGGTCACGAGACAACTCGGGTTCGGTGATCTAACAGCCGTTCCAGCGCAGCTGGTGGTGTGGAACTGAGCCGACATAGACAGGCCATGGTGTGTTTTTGGAAACTATCCGAGCTGGCCTAACAGGGCGCCAGCGGCAGACACCTGCACGCCGAAAGGCGTATTGAAATGCTCAGCGCCTTTCGCGTTTCAGGAGGATGGTGTGCAAAACAGCAGCGGCCACGGTGATGCCTATGATCATCGTTCCGAGTGCGTTGATGACGGGCGAGCGGCCACTTGGGTTGCGGCTCATGTCGCCGATTTCAGTTGCCAAGGTACAAGCGCTGCCCTTGGCAAACATTGTTGTGTTGTAGTTTTCCATCGACGCCATGAAGGCGATCACAGCCGCGCTCAGCAAGGCGGGCAAAAGGAACGGCAGCGTGATCCTGAAAAAGATGTGCGTTGGTGACGCGCCCAAATCCAATGCGGCTTCTTCCAGTTCGATGGGCTGTTGTTGCAGCCGTGCCATTATGATCAGCAACGGGTAGCCCGCGACGAAAGTCACCTGCGCCATCATGATCGTGAACATTCCGGCATTGATGCCCAGCCGGTCCCAGAACACCAACGCCGACAGCCCAAGGACCATGCCCGGCGCCAGCATGGGCGAAAGCAGAACCAGCCACAGGACGTCATTGGCACGGCTGCGCCAACGGGTCAGTAAGACGGCGCCGGCCAGTCCCAACAACAAGGACAAGGGCACCACAACCGACGCCACGATCAGCGAGTTTTGAAAGCATTCAAAAAGACGATCGCGGTCTGTCCCGCGCATCGCAAGATCAGCGTACAGGTCAGCCTCTGGCATCCAGAAAAAAGCATACCATTTGCCTGTCAGTCCGGGCCAGTCTGTTACCGACGGCGGTGCGACGTCGTTGAAGGACGACGCCATTGTCAAAAGCAAAGGCGCGAACAAGAAAAGCAGGAACAGCCATGTATAGGCGGAAAGAATGCCGGAAGACTTCATGGCGTCCTTGCAAAATCTCTGAGCCGAGCGCGCGTGATCCTTATGAACAATGCGACCAGAAGCACGGACACCAGGGTATAGGCAAAGCTGTAAGCGGCCCCCACGTTCGAGTTGCCGGTTTCCAAGAAAATGGAGTAGAGCGTCTCGCTGAACCACGCGGCTTGCGGGTCGCGGCTGATTATGCGCGGCACCGAAAACGCGCCGGCGCCCAGCATGAACGTGGCAATGCATCCAACCGCGATGCCCGGCTTGGCATGCGGAATGATCACGCGCCAATGCACGCGCCATGGGCGCGCGCCCAAATCCGTCGCGGCTTCGATTTGGTTTTTGTCCAAGTTCGACAGGGCGTTGAAGATCGGGAACACCATGAACAGCACATAGGTATAGATGATCACAACGAGCACGGTGATTGCCGAGCGTTCCAACGCAATGGGTTCCGTGATCGCGCCAGTCCACAAAAGGAACTCGTTCAAAACGCCGCCCTTGTCTATGATCGATGACCACGCGTAGATCCGCATGGGTTCGATGATCGCGCAAGGCACCAGCAGGCCAAGAAACAGCCAAGCGGTGCGTTTCGGCGGCGTGGCCAGCGCGACTTTGTAGGCGATCGGGTAACAGACGACCAGGGAAAGAACAGTTGCCAAAACCGCAAAACTCAGTGTTCGGGCCAGTGTGATCAGGCCGATCCGCTCATAAATCTCGCCATCCTGTTCAAAGCGCAGCCCGAAAATCGAATACACCTGCTCGGTCAACCGCACATCTTCAGTCACGCGGTTATCGGCACTGATCGGCGTCAGCACCGCTTGCGTCAGCTGGACAAAGTTCTGCGCCGTGACCTTTGAAGCTGCCGTCCGAGCTGACAGCAAGTCTTGGTACGTTTGTTCCGCAATGCGTTTCACTCTCTCGGCTGCGGCAATTTGATGAAGAATTGGGTCCGTGGCGACAACGGCGATCGCTGGCAGATCATGCGCCTCGTGCAAAAACAGTGGCTGTGCGACGTCGTTTCGCAGGAGCTTGTGCGTTGTCGTGCGATCACACTGCGCATTGTAGTGGCGCTGATCCTGTTGGCCGTTATCGCCCGGGGCGACCATTTCGTTGATCGAGCGCGCAGCCAGTCCGTCCGTTGATGGTATTTGCTTGGGGTTCATCGAACGATCCGTTTTGACCCCAAGGCCTACAGCATCGTCCTGAAGCGGCTCGGTCTGTTCGATGAGAATTCGCTGCAAAAAGGCAGAGCAGTTTGCGGCGTCTTTCTCCAAGTGACGCACAATTGAGCTGCTCAGTGTGTCCGCGGGCCGGGTCAGCGCGCGCTCTAACACGGCTAGTTGCGGCGCAAGGATCAGGACGAACGTCCAGAAGGCCACGGCACCAATGAAAAGGGCCACGATGGGCCGACCGTATGCACGCAGCAACCCTGTCATTGGGCGGCCAGCGCTTCTCGTCCAATGCGCGCCAGGGGTCCTTCCGGCAGTATCAAGGTGTTCTTGCTGCTGAACGAAACCTGCATGGCCCCGGTCGGGTTTGTATCAGCCCCGGTGTTGGGCACGTGCATGACCAGTTCGGCGCCGGTTTCCGAAAGAAGCAGCACGTTAACAAAGGGGCCTTCAAGAGTGCGGCGTTGGACTCTGGCCTGCATGGCGTTTTCGCAGCCGGACTGCCCCAAGTGCTCGGGGCGAATAAAGACAAAAGCCTGATCACCCACGCGCAAGTCCGCTGGGTTCCGACCAATGAACCGGCCGTGCGATGTATCAATGTACGCGTCGTCGCCGGCCAATTCTGAAACTCTGCCTTGGAATTGATTGGTCTCGCCGACGAAAGACGCAACAAAGGCGGAAGATGGGTTCGAATACACGTCGTCAGCGGTGCCGACCTGCTCGATCCGTCCGGCATTCATCACTGCGATCCTGTCGGACATGGTCAGTGCTTCGCCCTGATCATGCGTGATATAGATAAAGGTCACGCCCGTACTTTGCTGGATATCGCGTAGCTCTGACCGCAGGTGCGTTCGCAGTTTCAGATCCAGTGCGCACAAAGGTTCGTCCAGCAGCAAAACCGCGGGTTCAACGGCCAGCGCGCGGGCAATTGCAACGCGCTGACGCTGTCCGCCAGACAACTCGGCTGGTTTTTTGTCAGCGTGGTCGTCGAGTGCCAGCATCGACAACAGTTGTTCTGTTTTGTCCCGTCGGGCGCGCCGACCCATGCCGCGCGCCTCTAGGCCGAAAGCCACGTTGTCCCGAACACTCATCAAGGGAAACAGTGCAAGGTTCTGAAATATCAGCGCGGTGGGCCGCATGTTCGGGCTAAGTCCGCGTTGGTTCTCGTCTCCGATCAGAACGACACCCGCCGTGGGGTCAATGAACCCGGAAATGGTTCGAAGAATTGTGGTTTTCCCACAGCCGGACGGCCCCAGTATCGAAAAAAACTCACCAGCTCTGATGGAAAGACTTGTGGGGCGGACCGCAGTGAACCCGTTTGGGAAGGTCACCTCAACCCCGTTCAGTTCAACGCTCTGGCCTTGCATCGCCGTACCTCGTCTCCCATGACTTCAGGGTTGTACGGAGGCTGCGTAACGGTTTCTTGTTTTTTTTGCGGGTTGTTGAAGACAAAACGAATGGGCCGCAGTTGCGGCCCATTTCTTAGTCACATCCAGCTGGCAGCGACATAAGCATAGGCACTGTTCGATCGAGTAATTCTGCCGAATCCCGGGAATGGTAAGTGGGTGCCTGCAATCAACATGTTGTCCGCAGAGGCTCGGTCAAAAATTGCACGCCGGGTCGCTGACGCCATTGTCGTGTCAACGTCAAAGCCGAAACCCGTATCAGGCAAAGCCGTATGCAAGACCGAGCTGTGCAACACATCTGCGATCATCATCAATTGGCGATCTCCGCCGTCGATGGACACAACCGCATGTCCCGGTGTGTGACCTGGTGCCATTTCCATGATGATGCCGGGTGCCACTTCTGTGCCGTCGCTGACGGGGCGCATTCGGTCGCCATATGCGGCATAGACGCCCTGGGCCAGTTGAAATGTTCCCTGAGCTTCGGCGGGGGCTTGGGCCATGATACCTTCGTCACTCCAAAAACCGAATTCGGTTTCCGTGATGAAGACTTCGGCATTGGCAAAAGTTGCACGGCCGCCGGTCAGCATACCACCGATATGATCAGGATGGGCATGTGTGATGATCACGGCATCGACATCGTCCGGCGATACACCGGCGGCAGTCAACGCATCAAACATGCGCCCGAACCCCGGTCCAAGGACTTCCAGCTCTCCCATTCCGGCATCGATCAAGATCGTGCGGTCGTCCGATTGCAGCAAGAATGCCGACACCGGCGCTGGCATCGCGTCGCCGGTGATGCCGCCCGCAGCCAAGGCCGAGTCAATTGCAGCTTGATCGGGTCCGAAAAAGAAGCCTTTGGCCAGACCTGCCATTCCATCGAACAGCGCAGTGATCTTGTACTGTCCCAGCGGTGCGTCAAACAGCGCGGGTGCTGCCTTTGGTGCTGAATGTGCTGCGGCAAGTACGGGGGAAGAGGCGCTGGTGGCGATGGCCGGTGCGGCGAGCAATCCAATTCCAAGGGCGCGGCGAGAGAGTGATAACATACCTGTTCTCCAGAATTAATCGTGTACGAATTAATCGGCCACGAGTGTATGAAAGTCAACCCTTCCAAAATCGGGCAGTACCAAATAGTTTGCTGCGGATATGGCGCCTATCATCAGTGAAGATCAGCTTGACACGTCTGTTTGCTTCAACGTTTACACGTTGCAGCGGGCATTCTCGCGCTTCTTTCAAACGGCATTTGGCAATACCGGGTTCACTTATCCGAAGTTCGTCATTCTGAAAGTTCTCGAAGAAGGTGGTCCGATGACTGTCTCAGAGTTGTCGGTACGGGCCGGGGTAGAGCCGAACACCCTGTCTCCGATCCTAAAGCGAATGGCTATATTCGGCCTGATATCGAGAACACGCGCAGCGGATGACGAACGCCGCGTGCTGATCGCCTTGGAAAGCTTAGGGCAAACAGTGTTGCATCGTGCTCAAAAGGTGTTGAATGACAGTTTCGAACAGCTGGGTCTTGACCCCAATCAAGTGTCGCAGCTCTTGCAGTTTGCACACGAAATGCGAGACAAACTTGAGACAGCAGAGCCGCCGAAGCTGAACTTGAGTGACTTACTGTAGGTAAACCCGGCCAAATACGTTGCAAAGGCCGCTATGCGGGCTGTGCAACGCCGCCCATTGTCAAGACGTGGTCAACCACAGCTTCTACGCCGTCGCCGTGGCGAAGGGCGACAAACTCGAATGGCCGTCCTGCGCGCATGCGCGTCGCATCGCGGTGCATGACCTCCAGCGAGGCGCCGACATGCGGGGCGAGATCGGTCTTGTTTATGATCAATAGATCCGATTTCGTGATCGCAGGACCACCTTTTCGCGGGATCTCTTCCCCGGCGGCGACGTCAATCACGTAAAGCGTGATATCGGCAAGTTCAGGGCTAAACGTGGCAGACAGATTGTCACCGCCACTTTCGATCAGAACGATATCAAGGTCCGGAATGGTTTCGCGCAACTTGGCGACGGCTGCAAGGTTGATCGAAGCATCTTCGCGGATGGCAGTGTGGGGGCAACCGCCTGTTTCTACGCCCATGATCCGGTCCAGAGGCAGTGCCTGCATGCGCATCAGTGCTTCGGCATCTTCTTGCGTGTAGATGTCGTTCGTGATCGCGGCGATTGAGTACTTGTCGCGCAAGGCACGACAGAGCGCCGCTGTCAGCGTTGTTTTTCCGGCGCCGACCGGGCCACCGATACCGACGCGCAAAGGACCGTGGATTGAGCTCATGAGCGGAACAACCTTGAGTATTGAGTTTCGTGGTTCATGGACGCGATGTCGCCGAGTAAGCAAGCCGGTCCGATATCGTCCAGCGTGGCGCCGGCGGCAGTTTCCGCCAGTTCTACACACAGCGATGCAACATCTGCCAGAATGCGCTGACCGTCTGTCTGGCCCAGTGGAACTAGCCGAATGGCGGCAGACACTTGGTTGCTTGCAAATGCATGTAAGAACAGACTGATCACGTCAGTTAGCGGCAGACCCTGCTGCCGCGCCGCGGCCCCGACCACAACCGCCAGCGTAGACGCCGGGATATCATGACCCCAAACGTCCCGCACCGTGGCGGCAAAGGCTTCGCCTTGCAGTATGGCCTCCATCCGCCGTTCTTTCGTTGGCGCCATAGCCAACGCCAGCGCATCAATCTGTTCGACCGGTTCCAGCCCGCGATGGGCGGCAGACAAAAAAACGGCGTCGCTGTTTCCAGCGCCGTGACGCAACAGGTCGGTGAGCCAGTCGTGCACGTCGGATGATGAGATGATCTGACCGCTCTGCACCGCCCATTCCAACCCGTGTGAATAGGCAAATGCGCCAACGGGAAAGGATGGCGACATCCATTGCGCCAGTGTCAAAAGCCGTGCGTCAGTGGGCATGAGCATGCCCGTGATCATGGCTGTGCGTGCGCCCATGGCCGTACGCGCCACCTTCGGGCGTGAATGGTTCATGGGTTTCCGTGACTGTCGCGCCGAGTTTCATCAGCATGTCAGCGATCACGTGATCGGGCTGGATCAATAGCCTGCCATTTTCGATCTGGCACGGGGTATGTCGGTTTCCGACGTGCCAGGCGACACGGGTCAGGTCGGGTGCGATGATCGCCAGCAACGGTTCGATCGCCGCCTGGACAAGCACTTCGCCGCCGCCTTCGATCAGTAAAACACCGTCGTGGTTCAAAGATGTCGTGTGGGCGAGGTCAACCAGCAGCGGCTGGCCATCTTCCATCGTCAGCACTTTGCGACGTAGGAAGCGAGACGTGTAGTCGAGCACGACCTTGCCCATCGGCGTGTCTGCGTGGGCATGGTCGTGATATCCAGAAGCGCGGAGCAATGGGGCAGTCATGTGCCCCTCCGCGATGGACTTACATCCAGTAGCTGTCCGAAAAGACGTGACGTGCGATGTCTTCGCGCTTCAAGCCACGTGCGGCCAGTTCGGCGTCGGACAACGCCATCAATGCTTCGGCCTGACGTACGCGTTGGTTTGTTTCTGCGACGTGCATCAGTGCGCCACCCAGCCAGCTGAATACGCGCTGAACCAGCCCGAACGGAGCTGTGATTGGTGCTTGAGTTGTTATGTTTGCCATTGGAAATCCTCCGAAAGCGTTTCAGATTTCCTCCCTTGGCCAATACATATGCCGCGATGCAGCGCAATGCCAGATCGCCTCGTTCATACCCGCTGTGCATCATTTGCAAGGCTTCCTTTTCGAATGTGCCGGTCAAAACAGGAAGTAGCGCTGGGCCATTGGCAACACTTCCGCAGGCTGGCAGGTCAGCAATTCACCATCTGCACGCACTTCATAGGTCTCTGGGTTCACCTCGACTTCTGGCGTTGCATCGTTCAGCAACAGGTCGGCTTTGCTGATCGCACGGGTGTTTTTCACCGCCAGGGTTTCCTTGGCCAGCCCTAGGCTTGATCCGATCCCGGCAGCTTGCGCCGCTTCGGATACGAAGGTCACGGCGGAGTTTTCAACGGCGCGACCGTAGGCGCCGAACATTGGGCGGGTATAAACGGGCTGCGGCGTCGGGATCGATGCGTTCGGATCGCCCATTTGCGCGCAGACAATGCTACCGCCCAGCAGGACCATTTCGGGTTTCACCCCAAAGAACGCCGTGTTCCACAGGCAGATGTCGGCGCGTTTGCCTTCTTCGATGCTGCCAATTTCATGTGCGATGCCGTGGGCGATGGCCGGATTGATCGTGTATTTCGCGATGTAGCGGCGCACACGGTAATTGTCGTTGTCGCCAGTTTCTTCGGCCAGCGCCCCCCGCTGTTTCTTCATCTTATCGGCGGTTTGCCATGTGCGGATGATCACTTCGCCCACGCGGCCCATTGCCTGACTGTCGGACGCAATGATGCTGAAGGCCCCCATATCATGCAGGATGTCCTCGGCGGCGATGGTTTCGCGTCGGATCCGGCTTTCTGCAAAGGCCACGTCTTCTGGGATCGACTTGTCGAGATGATG